>JAIXQS010000169.1 GCA_027485615.1 Verrucomicrobiaceae bacterium | reverse complement strand
TCTCTGCCCATTCCGCCAACCATCTAGCTTTGCGCATGCCGCCATCAAAGCGGGAAATTTGGGCAAGTCGATTCTGTATTTTGTCTGTCCCCATGAATTCGAGAACCCGGCAACCCGTGAAATTCTCCTGCATCCGCATGAACATCCGGAACGCTTCCCGTTCCTCGTCCCCGAAGACGAAGCGCCGATCCACCACCCTGGAAACACAGTGATAAATCGCCGGTTTCCCCTGCTTCTCTGCCCATTCCGCCAACCATCTAGCTTTGCGCATGCCGCCATCAAAGCGGGAAATTTGGGCAAGTCGATTCTGTATTTTGTCTGTCCCCATGAATTTATACCCATGAATTTCATTTTCCTTTGACGGCTCCACATTCACCGATGCCCCTTCGCGGACGGATGTGATGGGGATGACGACAAAGCGCCCGTCGGTCAGCCCGCCCGATTCGCGGGGCAAAGGCCTGGACAGATTCAAAAGTTGCATATTGGCGGGGGGTGAATTAGGGGGCATGCATGCGCACAATGGATCTTCGCCTGCTGGGACTCAAATCGCCAATCACCTTCCTATTGGCCGCGATGGCTGCTTCCTGCGGCGGAACCGGCCCGGCTCCTCCCATCGACCGGGCGGCCATGAAACATGTTTCCGATCCTTTCGAGCCGATCAACCGGGCCACATGGGAACTCAACCGGGGCGTGACTCTCGGCATCCTCGAACCGGCGACAAACGTTTATCTCACCGCCTTTCCGGAACCGGTGCGCAAATCGATCGGCAACATGCGCGACAACCTGGCCGGCCCGCTGCGGATCACGAACCAGATCTTGCAGGGGCGTTGGGAAGACTCCGGCGAAGAGTCATTGAGGTTCCTCGCGAACACGACGGCAGGCATCGGCGGCTTGTTCGATGTGGCGGATCAAATGGATCTGCCGGGCAGCCGGGGAAGCTTCAACCAGACCTTCCGGCACTGGGGCTGGCAGCCGGATACCTATGTGGTGCTGCCATTTCTCGGGCCCAGCGACAACGTGGCGGCACCGGCGCGCGCGATGGATGTGGCTGGCGATCCGGTGACTTACATCGCTGGCCTGGAATTCGCGTTGATTGCGCCTCGGGTGCACCAGTTGAGCGATATCGTCCCGCAGGCGGCGAGCGTGATGCGCGTCGAGTCGGATTCCTATGATCTTGTGCGCCAGGCGTGGCCGTATCTCTCGCGGACAACGCCGCCGGATTGGACTCCGCGGGGTGCACCGGATCTTGCGACTCTGGAGACCCTGGCGGCGGCGCGTTACAAGCCCAACGATCCTGACTTCGTGTTCCGCGGGAAAAGGCACCTGGTGAGGCTGCCTCACACCGGCAAGGACTTCCCCTATCAGGCGTGGATCCAGAAAAAGCCGTCACCGCTGGTTTTCCTGAGCCCGGGAATCGGCTCGCACCGGATGTCGGGCAACGTGCTGGTCCTGGCCGAGGCGATGTTTGAGAAGGGATTTTCGGTGGTGACGATATCGGGCATGTTCCATCCGGAGTTCATGGAACGCGCATCGACCTCGTCCATGCCAGGCAATCCGGTGAGCGACCGTGCGGACCTGCTCGCCGCGTTCACGGAGATCGATGCCTCAATCCACCGGAAATATCGCGGGCGTGTAACGGACCGCGTGCTCGCAGGGTTTTCCCTCGGCGGCTTCTCCGCACTCCAGCTGGCAGCCACGGAGGCGAACCACGCACCGGGATCCGTGCGGTTCGACCACTACCTCGCCATCCAAACCCCGGTCGATCTGCGGCAGGCTTACCGCACGCTTGACGAGTATTATTCGGTGCCAGCTTCGTGGCCGGAAGCCGGGCGCGCCCGGCGGTTCGACAACACGTTTCACAAAGCGGCGGCATTGATCGACCAGCGCTCTCCGGAGGGGATACCACCATTCAATGCGGACGAATCGCAGTTGCTCGTCGGTTTCGCATTCAGGGTGGTTTTGCGCGACGCGCTTTACAGCATCCACCGGCGCACGCCTTCGGATCTCGTTTCCGCCCCTACGTCAACATGGCGACGTGAGAAATCGTACGGCGAACTCATGAACTTCAGTTTCGACGATTACATCAACCGTTGGCTCGCACCGGAGGAGTCGGAGAAGGGGGTGAGTGTGCAGCGTCTCTTCGATGCGACCACGCTCCGGGGTATGGAGCGCTCCCTGGGTGCGAATGACCGCGTCCGCGTGATCGGCAACCGCAACGACTTCCTGATCTCCCCTCAGGACGCGCGGTGGATGGGCTCCACCTTCGGCAACCGCGCGCATTGGCTGCCATCCGGCGGGCACCTCGGGAATCTCGGTGCCCCCCGGTTTCTCGAAGTGCTCGGCAACGTCATGGCACCGATGCGCCCGGGTAAAGATTGATCCGGACAAAGCGCGAAGGGGAAAGCCACGGTGCCGAACGATACGATCGAGGTTCCCAAGAAGAACTGGCGTGGAAGGTAAGAATCCACGGCCGCCCGCCGGCGGGCAAGGTTTTGGAACCAGCAAACCCGCGCCGACCGAAGCCGTGCGCGGGTTTGCCTTTGCCTCCCTATGAAATTTTTCCCGCTCAGTTATCGATGGTGTCGGGCTTGCCGAAGCGGAATGTGAATCCCCTCCCGTTGGCAGAGCCGACGTTCACGCGGTCGATCCTTTCCCGGATATCCTTTGGCGCCGCATCCTTGTCCTTGTCTGAGTTCCACGGCCCTTGCCAGACGGGGTTGTTCGCGGTGTCCCGGACGGTAACCCGGGTGTCGCCGTTGGAGGATTTGATCTCAACGGAACCCTCGTTGTCCATCAGGCGGATGGTTGAGTTCTGTTGGAAGCGGACACCCCCGTCCTCGCCTTGGGTGATGGGCGGGACTTCCTGTTCGAGGGCGCGGTTCATCTGTTCGCGCATCCTCCGGAAGGTGTTTTCGAAGCGCTGGTCTGGCAGCATGCCGGGTTGATCCCAGCCGAATCCCTGCAGGTTCTGATCCATGAGGCCGCGCAGGCGCTTGGCCTGCGCCTCGGGAAGCCCTTCAAGGAAAGGCTCCGCCTCGAGGTGCGCGCTGAGTTCCGCCGGGCGCTCGGTGAGCGTGACTTGTGCCTTGTCCGGTTTGCCCTTGCGGATGAGTTCGATCTCCAGTTTGTCACCCGCCTTGTGGGCGCGGATTTTCTCGCTGAAAAGGCCGGGATCCGCTACGCGTGTCCCGTTGATGGAAAGGATGATGTCGTTCACCGCAAGGCCCGCTTCCACTGCAGGGCTGTCCGGACACACGGTGCGGACGATGACCCCGGAGTCCGCTCCGATCCCGAGGTGTTCGGCGACCATTTCCGGAATGGCGGCGGTCGACAGTCCGAGGAAAGGGAGTTTGGCGGCGGGTTTGTTCCCCGCCCGCTCTTCACCGAGGAGTGCGGCGGGTGGCTTGGCGTCTTCCGGCGGAGGCTCGATCGCGGGCAACGGCGCGAGCGGGCAGAATACGAAGCCGCCGATCAGGCAGGCCGAAGGAAGGGTGATGGATTTGGCTATCATACGTTATTCGATACTAGAAGCGTAGTAGGTTTTCCGCCTTGTCTGCAAATCATCAGTCGATTTTCTCGGGGATGATCACGTATTCGAAACGCGGCCTCTCCACGCTTTCCGGATTGCCGGCGGCATCCATCACGGTGACCTTTTCCATGTATGTCATGCGCAGAACGCGATGGGGTTGGTTCTTGCCGCGCCAGATCACTCCTTCGTCGCGGGTTTCGCTGGGATTGCGGTTGAAGGAGGCAGGGGCGACCATGGATGGCGCCGTTGTGAAAGGGGGGGAGACGGATTCGGACGCATCCCCGGTTTCGGCGGTCTGGCCTTGATTGGTTTTCGCAGGAACCATGAAGGCGGCCAGGGAGCCGAGCAGCGCGACGGCGGCGGCGGCCGCGACATTGAAACGGAAGGCGCTCTTCTTTTTGTCCGTCGCCACGGTTCCGGAGGAAGGCTTGTTGAAAAGGACGATTTTTTCGTCCACCGCGAAGGGGGTGTCTCCCAAGGCCTCGAGCAGGGATGATTGTAGTGCGCTCGAAATGACCCTTGGACGGTACGCCCTGAGGCGGGTCTCGAAAACGGCCTCTCCATCGGAAAGACTCGCGTGATTACCCTCCGCGCAGGCGGTGAGGCGGGAGAGGAAATCCTCATCAAGCCCTGCGGGATTCAGGATGCTGAGCTCCTGCTCGGTAATGGTGGGTATTCTTGACATGCTTGTATTGCTGATTCTCGTGTCCGAAGATTTCAGATTGAAAGGTCTCCCCTGCGGCGTGCCGTACCCAGTTCGCGCTTCAACGCTTCCAGACCATAGCGATACCGGGAGGCCGCCGTGTTTTGGGAAATTCCAAGCGCCTCGCCGATTTCCGCGAACGTGCGGTCGCCCCATACCTTCATGATGATGACTTCCGAAAATTTCTCCGGCAATGATTTGAGGGCAACCTCCAGCTGGGAGCGCGTTTCGTCGTCCCCGCCTTCGGCATCGAACCAAGGGTGGAACGCCTCGAATTGCTCCGCCTCGATATCCGCCGAGACGTTGTTCTCGCGGCGCTTGCGGCGATCGTCTTTCCGCGACAGATCGATGGCGAGGCGGCGTATCGTCGCGTAAAGGTAAGGCTGCCATGCATCCTGTCCGCCAACGAATTCGCCGCCGCGGATTTTATCCACGAGTTTGACGATCGCATCCTGCAGGACATCCTGGGCATCCTCGTGGGTTCGGGTTTGGTTTCTTGCGAAAAGGAAAAGTTTCGGGGCGTGTTGTTCCAGCCACTCGCGCCATGCGGCGGCGGCAGGTGAACTCATGGCAGGAGCTTCAGAGGCGGACATTCTGCTGGGAAGATACACCTGAAGCGGCGTATGGGCGCCGATTTGTTCAGATTTTAGCGTTTGGTGCATTGGGGATTGAATGATTAACCTCCCTGAAGTATCAAGCGGCATGGTTGTCCCAAGGTTCCTGATTGCCTGTGTTCTGGCTCTGGGTTTGTCGAGCTGCCGGAAGAAATCCGACACCGCCGAGAAGGAGATCGCCGAGGCGGGGTACGCGTTGACGGCGGAGGGCTGGTTCTCCGCGGTGCGTGGCAACGATGTACCGGTGCTGCGGAAGATGGTGGGCGGAGGTTTCGATGAGAAAACAAAGGACACGGAAGGCAACGGCGCACTGCATGTGGCGGCGGCGTCCGGCGCGCAGGAAGCGTGCGAGTTTCTGCTCAACCGCCGCTCTTCCATCGATGAAAAAGGGGCGGGCGGAACGACTCCGCTGATGGCCGCCGTCATGGCCGACAAGCCGGAGATGGTGCGGTGGCTGTTGCGCCAAGGCGCGGATCCAAAGCCCAAGGACGACATGGGTTTCATGGCGCTGATGCTCGCGGTGAACGGCGGAGCCAATACGTCCGTTGAGGAACTCGCCCCGTATCACCGGGAAGATTTGGATGCCGCCCTGTTGCTCGCATCGCTTGTCGGCAAGGCGGATGTGATCGACTCTCTCACGAACTACGGCGCTTCGGTTTACGCAAGGATGGAGGACGGCCGGACTCCGCTGATGCTCGCCGCGCAAAACGGTCACAGGAATGCCGCCGCGATGCTGATCGACATCGGGGCGAGTCGCTTCGCCACAACGGAAAGCGGCGAGACGGCACAGAGCCTGGCCGTTGCGGCGGGACACACGGATCTGGCCGAGATGATCGAGAAAGGGTTTTCCGGAGATGTCCTGGCGTTGGAGTCGGATGATGAAGTGGCGGAGGCGATGGATGAACATCTGGGAGGAGACCGGGAAAGGCCGGAAGAACCCGCTGACGATCACTCTTTGGCTGCGAATGAAAGCCCTGGCGGAAAGATGCCTTGGAACAAGCCGGTGCCGGGACAGGTAGATACCGGCGGTTTGCCGGATGGAGCCGAATTTGCGGGTGCGCCGCGTGATTTCGATATGGCAGGGGATCCGATATCGGCGGATCAGCCCGCAGGTAATGCCAAACAGACCGCGAACACCATCGAGGGAGCGCATATCGGGAAGCGGAGCGGAGCGCAAGGCGCGCTGACGGATGAGACCGAAGATGACCTGCCGCTGGTCATGCGCCATTTCCGCCAGCGTGAACTTCCCGTGGAGGTGAAACAGGTTTCCGGAGGCTTGGCCTCGCTGCGTATCGCGGGGTCTCCCGCCAAGGATGTGAAAGTGAAGGCGGGCGGAACGATCCCCGGCTCGAGCCTCTCCGTGATCCGGGTTTTCAGCCGCACCGAACAGGGGAAGCTCAACGACGGCGCGCCGATCAAGGTCGGGATCGTCGAAGTGGAGGACACGCGCAACGGGCGGAAGGTGGAATGGACGGAAGGCCGTCCGGCGCTGGGGCATGATCCGGTCGCGCTCGTCGAGGACGCTGCGACAGGCCGGCGTTACGTCGCGAAGTCCGGGCAGAAATTCACTTCCGGGGACGGGCGCGAGTTCATCGTGAACGACGTGCGACCCGGCCAGATTGTCATCGAGGAAACGGCAAGCGGCGAGGTGCGGACCCTGCGTCTGCGAGGCCCAAAGGGATAAGGAACCAACATGAATCACGAATACGAAAACATTGGCGGGCTGGTGGCGGCTAACGGGACGCCGGTGCGGCAATTTTCCGTCATGTTGCCAAACCGCGTCGGCGCCCTCGCGTCGTTGGTGAAACTCCTCAGGTCATCCTCCATCGAGGTGATCGGATTGAGCGTGCAGGACTCGCGCGACGCCACCATCGCGAGGCTCGTGCTTTCCGATCCCGACATGGCGGAGGCGATTTTCTGCGAAAAGGGAATCCCCCACACCACCTGCGAACTGGTAGTCATCGCCCTGAAAGAGGCGGGACCCGACCTGCTGAAGTGCCTGGACATTCTCATGACTGCGGAGACGAACGTCGACTTTGCTTACGCAATGCTGCCCGGCCCCGACGGCAAGGCGCTGCTCGCATTGCACGTCGAGGATTATGATTTCGCGACGAGCATCCTCAACCGCAGCGGCTTCAAGCTGATGTATGAGGCGGACTTGCTGAGGTGAATTTTGATCGATGTGCGAACGGCAGTTCCGTGCCGCCCTTGGGAAAGGAAACGCACGAGCTTCCCGAATGGGGGATCCAGGCCAGCCCCGAAAGCCCCTCTCCCGGATATTACAGCCAGTCCCTCGCTGATTTTTCCCCTAGCGTTTGTCGGCAAGTCCGGCTAACAACCGCGCATGATTTGGGCATGGTTAATTTTCCTCGGGTTCGTATTCGCAATGCTCGCACTGGACTTGGGTGTGTTTCACCGCAAATCCCACATCGTAGGCTTCAAGGAGTCGCTTGGCTGGTCCGCCGTCTGGATCACGTTGGGCGTGTCCTTTTCGATCCTTGTATATTTCGCGTATGAACTCCATTGGTTCGACCTCGGACACTCGGTGGACGCGGTGGACAAGGTGGTGAACACCGGGAAACTGGCGGCGACGAAATACCTCACCGCCTACGTGGTGGAGAAATCGCTGAGCGTGGACAATATCTTCGTGATCGCAATGGTTTTCGGCTCGCTGGCGGTGCCCCCCCGCTACCAGCACCGCGTGCTGTTCTGGGGCATCCTCGGCGCGCTGTTGATGCGCGGTGCGATGATTGGCCTCGGCTCGGTGCTTGTGCAGAATTTCCACGCGATCCTTTATGTCTTCGGCGCGTTCCTGATCTTCACGGGGATCAAGATGCTGGTGATGGAGGAGAAGGAGGAGCATCCCGAGAACAACCCGGTGGTTCGCTGGATACGGAAGTTTTTCCCGATCACCCGTGATTTCCATGGCCAGCATTTCATGGTCAGGGCGGGCAGCAAGTGGTCGCGCGAAGCAGCGGAGCCGGGAGAGGAGCAGAAACCCGATCCGGTGGTGGAGTCCGCTCCCTCGGGTAAATGGCTGCTAACTCCCCTCGCTGTCGCGCTGATCCTGGTGGAGGTGACGGATCTGATTTTTGCGGTGGATTCGATCCCCGCCGTATTCGCGATCACGGCGGATCCGTTCCTCGTTTTCACCAGCAACGTCTTCGCCATCCTCGGCTTGCGGTCACTGTATTTCGCGCTGGCCGGGCTGATCAGCAAGTTCCGCTACCTCAAGCCCGCGCTCTCGCTCATCCTCGTCCTGGTCGGCGTGAAAATGCTGGCCGCCAAATGGCTCAAGGTGTGGCTGGGCGACTCCTTCAACCTTACCGTCCTGGCTGTGATCCTCGCGATCCTCGCCACCGGCATCATCACTTCGATACTCATCGGTGAGAAGAACAAGGGAGAATCGTCGCCTTCCTGAATCCAGCCAAACATTCGAAACCCGACTCTCCGCAATTCATATAGCTTCACGCCATGCAGCTCCTCAAAGATTTCCTCGACCTGATGCTTCACCTACAGGATCACCTCAATACCTTCACGAGCCAATTCGGCCCGCTGGTTTACGGGTTGCTGTTCCTCATCGTGTTTTGCGAGACCGGCCTGGTGATTACGCCGTTCCTGCCCGGCGATTCCCTCCTGTTCGCGGTGGGGGCGATCTCGGCCGATCCGCAGTCGGGGATCAATGTCTGGATCGCAGGCATCGTGATGCTGGTCGCGGCCATACTCGGGGATACGGTGAACTACTGGATCGGCCGTAAATTCAGCGGCTGGGCGACGAGGAAATTCCCCCGGATCATCAAGCAGAGCCATCTGGACAAGACCTCCGAGTTCTTCGTGCGGTACGGCGGTAAGGCCATCATCATCGCGCGCTTCGTCCCCATCGTCCGCACCTTTGCTCCGTTCGTTGCGGGATCGGGTGCGATGGATTACAAAAAATTCATGACCTACAACATCGTGGGCGCTTTCCTGTGGGTGGGCTCGCTGGTGCCCGCCGGCTGGTATTTCGGGAATTTCCCCATCGTGAAGGACAACTTCGAGATCGTGGTTTTCGGCATCATCGGGGTCTCCCTGCTGCCCATGGTGATCGAGTTCGCGCGCGCCAAACTCGGCCGCAAATCTACACCAGTTGTTACGCCGGACTGATTTCACCCTATGACGGCGGGGGATTCCACGTCGCGAGCACCTTGTCCACACGGGTGCTGTCCATATCCAGCACCTCGAACGTCCACTCCCCGGCTGTGATCCGGTCGGTTTCCTCAGGTATGCGTCCAAGCTCGTTCATGAACCATCCGGAAACGGTCTGGAAATCGTCGCCACCGCCTTCCGGCATGATGAAACCTTCCAGGCGGTCGGGGAGTTTCTCGATCTCGAACAGCCCGTCGATGAGCCATGTCCCGTCCTCGCGCTGCTTGACGGGCATGGTGAGCTGCTCCTCCACCGAGGGGACATCCCCGACGATGGTTTCCATCAGGTCGATGAGCGTGACCATGCCCATCACGCTGCCGAACTCATCGAGAACGAACGCCGCGCGCTGGCCGGACTTGCGGAAGGTCTCCAGCAGCACGTTGGCGCTCTGGGTTTCCGGAACCAGAAGCGGGGGGTGCATGATCGCGGAAAACGAGACGGGGTCACCCGCCGCAAGCTGGCCGTAGATTTCCTTGATCGCCACCGCTCCCACCAGGTTCTCGCGGCGCTCCTGATAGACGGGGAAAACACCCTGGGTGCTGTGCATGATCAGCGGCCAGACATCCTCGTGTTTCGCGTCGCGCTCGATCCAGACGATCTTTGAGCGGGGGATCATGATGTCGTAGGCCACCAGTTTCTCGAAACCGATGACACCCTGCATCATTCGGGACTCCGTGGCGTTGATCGATCCGGTGACCATGCCTTGCCGGACAAGCACCGTCAGCTCCTCCCGCGACATGCCGCTGTCTTCCGTTTCGCGGACGCCGAACAGCTTCAGCAATCCGCCCGTCGACCATGAGAGGAGGCTTACGGCCGGCGAGGCGATGGCGGAAAGCCCGGCCATCGGCGCGGCCATCGCGCTGGCGATGGTTTCCGGGAATTTCATCGCAAGCCTCTTCGGAACCAGCTCGCCGATCACAAGGGAAAGGTAAGTCAGCAGGATGAAGGCAATGGCGAGCGAGATGGGTTTCGCATAGCCGCCGATCATGGGGGCCTCTTCCAGGATCAGCTCCAAACGTATCGCCACCGTGCCGCTACCCAGAGCACCCGCCACAATGCTGGCCAACGTGATGCCGATCTGGACGGTCGAGAGGAAACGGTTCGGGTTCTCGGAAAGACCCAGCGCCTTCGCGGCACCTTTGTTGCCCTTGTCCGCCATCGACTGCAGCAAACCCTTGCGCGACGAGACGATGGCGATCTCCGTCATGGCGAAAACGCCGTTGAACAGAAGCAGGACGAGGACGAGGGATATTTCGAGAAACGCGGAATTCATGGGGATGAGGATACGGGATCGCGCCGATACTGGCATATGCGCGCGTGCTTGTCCAATGCGCGAAAACACGGAGAAGCTCAGCATACCGGGTCACGCTGGGATTGCTTCCGGCCATGCCAAATTCCGCTGCGCGGAGGGAATGCTTTGCCCGCGAAGCTAGCCACTGCGTTCGAAACCCGGAGCTGCGCAAGGCTTCGCATCCGTCCCGAAACGCCAACACCCCAACCCGGAGATGACGGGCTGGGGTGTTGGCGGAGAGGGTGGGATTTGAACCCACGGTAGCTGTTACACTACGTCTGATTTCGAATCAGGTGCCATAGACCACTCGACCACCTCTCCAAGTGCGGGGGGCGAAAATTGGGCGCGGCGGGCGGATTTGTAAAGCGAACAATCGCCTACAGTTCGGCGAGTAGCTGCTGGTGGATGCCGCCGAAGCCGCCGTTGGAAAGCACGGCCACGACATCACCGGGCAGCGCCTCGGCCTTCACGGCGGCGATGATCGCCGCGTTGTCCGCGAGGTAATAGCCCTTCCCGCCCATCGCCGCGATGTCGGCGGAGAGGCGGACGGGATCGAGCCGGTCGTTTTCCGGGATCTTGTGGAGATCCGGGATCGCAGCGACGACGGCGAAATCCGCCAGTGCGAGGGACTCGGCCAGCTCCTTCTGGAAAACGGCGCGGCGCGTAGTGTTTGAGCGCGGCTCAAAAAGGATCCACAGCCGGGAGGCGGGATATTTCTGGCGGATACTCTGCACCGCGAGCCGGATCGCGGTGGGGTGGTGCGCAAAGTCGTCGATGACCTTGATGCCGTTCTTCTCGCCCTTCAGTTCCTGCCTGCGCGCGACGCCGCCGAACAGGAGTAGCCCTTCGCGAATTTCGTCCGGCGCGAGTCCGCCGAATTTTGCCGCCGCCACCGCCATCGCCGCGTTGCGGACATTGAATTCGCCGGTCATCGGCACGGTATAGCGCTCGCCGCCGAGGGAGAACGAACTACTTGCTTCATCGTACTCCATGCCGGTGATGCGCAGACAATTCGCTTCGCCGAAGCCGATGGTCGTCACCGGGCAGGGCGCTTTTTCCGCCACATCCAGGCAATTTTTCTCATCGCCGTTGACAAAAGCGATGCCATTGCGCGGCACGATGTTGAGTAGGCGCTTGAAGCTCAGCTTGATCTCCTCGACGTTGTTGTAGATGTCCGCGTGGTCGAACTCGATGTTGTTCACCACCACGCATTCCGGCAGGTAATGGAGGAATTTGGAGCGCTTGTCGAAGAAGGCCGTGTCGTATTCGTCGCCCTCAAGGACATTGATTTCCGAGTCCGGAAAGTGAGCGCCGCAGCCGAGGTTTTTCGGCAGGCCGCCGATCATGAAACCGGGGTCGCGCCCGGCGTGCCGGAACAGCCACGCCAGCATCGACGACGTGGTCGTTTTCCCATGCGTGCCGCTGACCACAAAGTTCCGTTTCCCCCGCAGGAAATGCTCCTTCATCACCTCGGGCAGGGAGTGGTAGAGTAGCTTGCGGTCGAGAGCCGCCTCGGCCTCCGGGTTGCCGCGCGAGATCGCGTTGCCGATCACCACCACGTCAGCCCCGGCGGGAATGTGTTCCTCGCGGTATCCCTCGGCGATCGTGATGCCCTCGCCGCGCAGGAAATCCGACATGGGCGGATAGACGTTCGTGTCTGAGCCGGTCACCGTGAAACCGCGCCGCTTCATGGCGGTCGCCACCGCGCCCATCGCCGTCCCGCAAACGCCCGTGAAATGAAAGTGAGTTTTCTCTGACATGGAAGAAGTGGAGGCTAGGGACGCCGCCCCCGCTTGCCAACACGGAATCCGGGGCGGGCGAAAATCCGCGCAGCGCTAGGATTTCACCCGGTCGTTCGCGTCCAGCCAGGCCATGAACGTGTCGGCGGCGGCCATCGAGTTCATCACCGGCACGCCGCCTGCGAGACGGATTTTTTCCGCGTCCTCCTCCTCGAAAACCCGCGCCACGACCGGCACGCCTTTCACGTATTTCAACACCGTGAGCGCGTCACCCACCCTCCGCATCGAGGCGATCACGAGTTTCGCATCGCGCGCCCCAGCCTTGGCTAGCACCTCCTCCTCCGCGCCATCGCCTCGCAGGAAAGGGACGTTCTTCTTGGCCAACGATCCGCAGACCACGGCATCATCGTCCACCACCAAAACCTTCTCGCCTTGAGCTAAAAGGGGTTTCAGGACCCACATCCCCGCCGCGCCGAAGCCGAGGATGAGCACGTGACCCTGCGGTGTCTCGCCCAGGTCTTTCCTTTTCCGGAGCGGATGGAAGCGGAGGAGGAAATTCGCCACTTCCTCGCGTCCGAGGAAAGGTGTCGCCGCCATGGTGATCACCGTGGTGAGGGCGAGGATCGAGAAGTTGTCCGGACTGACATGCCCCAGCGTCACTCCGCCCAGGCCCAGCAGCAGCGAATACTCGCTGGTCTGTGCGAGCAGCAAACCCGACTCGATCCCGGCGCGCGCGTTGAGTCCACGCCACTCCGCCACGAGCGCCACCAGCGGCGGCGTCACCACGATCACCACCAGCGAGTAGGCCGCCGCCTGGAGCCACAGCCCTGCTTCCGGCACGCCCAGCAAGGCCCCCAGCGCCACGAAGAACATGGCCTGGAAAAAATCCACCAGCGAGGAGAGTTGCCCGCGCACAAGGCCGTTGAGGGGAAACGCGGAGAAAACGAAACCGCCCGCGAAAGCCCCCGCGATCAGCGGCAGGCCGAGCCACGAGGCGACACCGACGAACCCGAGCAACACCGCCACCAGCCACAGCAGCAGGTTTTCCTCATCCGGCTTGAAGCGGAGCACCAGCTTCGGGATCACAAAACGCTGCGCGACCCACGCAATGCCGCCCATCACGCCTGCTTCCCACAATCCTTTCCCCACATCCCATCCCCCGCCATCCACCCGCGACAAGACGATGATCAAAAGCACCAGCGCCACATCCTGCAGCAGCAGCACCCCGGTCACCACCCGGGCATAGGGCTCGAACATCGCCTTGCGCGCCTGGAGGTGCCGCAGCACCACCAGCGTCGAACTCGCAGCCAGCCCGCCGCCCATGTAAACCGCCTCCAGCTTGCCGACACCCATCATCACCGCGCACAGGTAGCCGACACCCATCGCCAGCGAAAACTGCACCGCCGCCACCCACACCACCGCTTTCCCGAACCTCTTGAAACGCTGCGGGTTCAGCTCCACGCCCGAGGCAAAAACGAGGAACACGAGTCCCAGCTCCAACACGTGGATCGCGCCTTCGCCCACGGCGTTTCCAAGCCCGAATTCCTTCGGCACAAGCCCCGTCAACCCGAGGCTCATACCTGCACCGATCAGCACCGGGACGGAAGGCAGCCGCAACAGCCGCGCCAACCCGTAAGCCGCGGCCGCGAACGCCAGCAGCAACGCGAACGCCGTCATTTCAGCACCCCCATTTCCTTCAGCGTCCGGAGTTGCGCCTTCACGCCGTCCACCTTCGAGACCATCAGGTAATCCGTTTCCAGCTCCAGCAGGTTCTCCACCACGGAAAGATCCACCACATGGATCGCGCAAGGCACGCCGACGCTTTTCGAGCGGTAGGCGAGCAGGTCGTTCGTCTCCTCGATCTGCAGGGCGCTGACGATGAGCTTCGCCTTTTCATAACCCGCCTCCTCCAGCACCGAGAGATAATCCGCGCTGCCCAACAACTTCCGTCCCGGCAGACCTTCCAGTTTCACCGGATCCGTGTCCACCGCCAGCGTCTTCTCGCCCTTCGCAACAAGCCTTTTCACCAACTCGCGGCCGAGAGCGTTCATGCCGACCACGATCACATGCCGCTCCAAACCGTGCCCGGGTTGCACGATGCGATCCGTCACCTCCGTTTTGCCATCGAGGAAACGGAACCGGAACGCGCCCAGTTTCAGCAGCCACGCGTAGAGCCCGTGGCTGTGGTTGATCATGTAGGAGGAAATGGCGATCGTCCCCACACCGACGAGCGCGGTGACGAGCATCACCTCGCCGCCGATCAGCCCCTTGCCCATCGCCAAACCCGCGAGGATGAAGGAGAACTCACTGGTCTGCGCCAAGGTCAAACCCGTGAGGAACGCCGTCTTCCGCCCGTAGCCCATGCCGCCGATGATCCCGAGGAAAACGAGCGGCTTGCCGATCAGCACGAACGCCGCCAGCGCGACCGTGGCTCCCATCTGACCGAGCGCCCCATCGAAATCGATCCTCACCCCGAGCGTCACGAAAAACACCGCGATGAAAAAGTTCATCAGCGGATGCACCCTCATCCGCAGGTTCTCGTTGTAGGGAAGCTGCGCCAAACTCATCCCCGCGAGGAACGCGCCGACCTCATGCGAGAGGCCGAACGCATGCGCGCCGAGGACCATCAGGAAACACCAGGAAAGCGCCCAGATCAGCAGGATTTCCGGCGATCTCGCCGCCCAGCGGAACGGTTTGGGCAACAGGTATTTCGCAGCGACCATCGCCACCGCGACCAGCGCCGCCATCCCGCCGAAGGCTTTGAGCAAACCAAGCCCCACCGCCCCCGCGTCCAGCCCCGCCTGTCCCCCGGACATCCCGGCGAGAAATGTCAGCAACACGATCACCACCAGATCCTGCACCAGCAGCACGCCCACCGCGATGCGCCCGTAGAGGCTTTCGATCTCGCCCTTCTCGGTGAGCAGTTTCACCACCACCACCGTGCTGCTGAAGGTCAGCGCCATCGCGAGGAACATCGCCTCCATCAGCCCGAACCCGAGACCCAGGCTCAGCCCGAAACCCAGCGCCGCCGTCAGCAGCACCTGCAGGAAACCGCCGAGCAGCGCCACTTTCCCCACATCCCGCACCTTGGAAACGCTCAGCTCCAGCCCGACGAGGAACAGCAGCAGCGCGATGCCCGTTTCCGAAACCAGCCCCATCCCTTCGCCCAGCTCCACCCAACCGAGCACCGGCCCCAACAAAATCCCGCACAGCAGATACACCACGATGGCCGGCATCCGCACCGCCCGGCCGACCGCCACGAGAATCGCCGCGCACACCGCGATGATCCCCATTTCCTGTAAAAAACCGACTCCGCTCATCCTCGCCCCATCCTCTAACCCCCCGCGCCACCCGCCTCAACCTCCAATCGCAAACCGGAGCCTTTCGCACCAAATGGGCCGGATCGACTCCCCGAAGGAGGGGCTGCCTCCGGCTGCCCAGTCAGCCGGAGCATCTTGGACGGCTTTTGTTCTCTTAATCGTCGAACGTGTCCCAAACTACTCACCAAGGTAAACAAGAAAGCGCCCATCTCCGACTCTCTCCTGCAGATCTAGAACGGGTGACGCGACTGATTCGTAAGTGATTTCCCATGCTAAAATTCGATCCGACGCAATCTCTACCTCACAAGCCCATGTGCCTTCTCTGTAAACTTGTTCAGCGCGATACAGCTTATGTAAAATACCCCCAAAGACCTTACTCTTTATGAGTTCTGACCGTTCGAGAAAATTGATTGCCTCCGCAGTGTTTGCCCCTACTCGGGCAGCCTCGAAATCAGCCGGACGGGCTGGCCTTCTTCGAAGGTGATTTGGCACGTCGAACCAGCATATCAACGTGTAGAGAAGAAGAAAGATAAGGGAACTACTGAACCAAATGATGAATGCCTTTAGAATCGGCGCATTCGCAAACGCGACAACCGCAGTAATTATCGAGGTTACTATCAGGCCAAGGAAAATCAGTGTATGGCGCTGTTTCCGAGTCATGGTCTTCTTTTTAGGCGAACACTGTATTCTAACAGCCCCTGAAGATATCGGCAGGCGATATCCGGTCAATGCCCGAAAATGGAGTGGCGGAAGTGATCGGAACGCAAAACAGGAAGGACGGGTTTCCTTCCTTCCCGCCGGGTGTTCCTCTTCTGACCATGCACGTCACCCGTTCGCTCCACGGGCTTTCCAGCTCGTTGGGGCCGAGGGCGCGGATGCGGAAGGCGTAACCCAATAAGGAGAAGGGGATTGCATCCCCTTTCCTTGCACCGGCGCGGAGGGCTTGGCGAATCGTAAAGAAAGGGGATGGAATCCCCTTCTCCGTATTCCACCGACCCATTTTGGCGTTGGAATTCGCCCGCCCAGCCCGCAGCCTCCCGCCATGACCCGCCCCGACAGCCGTACCAGCTCCCAACTCCGCCCGATTTCCTTCCATCCCAACGTCGCCCCGAACGCCACCGGCTCCGTCCTCGTCTGCTTCGGCGATACCCGCGTGATCTGCTCGGCAACGGTCGAGGAGGGCGTCCCCGGCTGGATGCGGGCGCAGAAAGTCTCCGGCGGCTGGCTCACGGCGGAGTATTCGATGCTCCCCTACTCCACCCACGAGCGGAAGCACCGCGACATCTCCCGCGGCAAGCTCGACGGCCGTTCCTCCGAGATCCAGCGCCTCATCGGCCGCTCGCTGCGGGCCGTGGTCGATCTCCAGAAGATCGGCCAGCGCACCCTGTGGATCGATTGCGACGTCCTCCAGGCGGACGGCGGGACGCGCACCGCCTCCGTCACCGGCGCCTGCGTCGCCACCGCGATCGCCTTCAACCGCATGCTGGCGGATGGCCGGCTCAAGGATTTCCCCCTGCGGAAACTCGTCGCCGCCGTCTCGGCCGGGGTCTATCAGGGCACGCCCGTCCTAGACCTCAATTACCCCGAGGACAAGGCCGCGACCGTCGATTTCAACATCGTGATGACCGAGGCGCTGGAGTTCGTGGAGGTGCAGGGCTCCGGCGAGGAGGCCGTGTTCACCACCGAGCAGATGACCGCCATGCTCGACCTATCCCGGAATGGCATTTCGGAAATCTTTTCCCTCCAAAAAATCGCCATCCTCAACGCCGACAAGGCCGAACCCGTCGATTTCGCCTCCCTGGTTTCCTCCTTCGGAAAAAAATCCCTCTGACAGCCCGTAACCGGAACTCTTGCTTGAGAGTTTAATTTTGAATTTTGAAACTTCCATGAGATCCCTCCTCCTCACCGCCATCATCGCCGCCCCCTGCCTTGCGGAAGAACTGCCGAACCCACAGCTCCTCCCCACCACCAAGGTCATCCACGAAAAGATCGCCGCCAAGGCCGATCCGAAATCCGAGGAGATGAAAGGCTACATGGAGACCGTCCCGCTGGCCGAAGGTGGCACCATCGAGCTTCTGCCCATACCCGCCGGGAAATTCAAGATCGGCTCCCCGGACAGTGAGGCGAAGCGAGGCGAGGACGAAAGCCCGCAGAAGGAGATCGCCATCGAGCCGTTCTGGATGGCGAAGGTGGAAACGACCTGGGACGTTTACCGGCCTTTCATGGAGAACGGCAAATCCCGCAACAAGGACGGCACGCTGAACCGCGATTCCGACATGACCACCAGCGAGGCTCCCGAGGCGAAGGAAGGCGAGACGCTCATCGACACCATCACCCAGCCCACTCCGCCCTACATCCCCATGCATTTCTCGATGGGCGACGGTTATACGAAGGACTTCCCCGCCGTCGGCATCACCCACCATGCCGCGAACAAGTTCTGCGAATGGCTTTCCGCACAGACCGGCCATTTCTACCGCTTGCCCACCGAAGCGGAGTGGGAATACGCCTGCCGCGCAGGAACCACCACCGCCTACTCCTTCGGCGACGACCCGGCGCAGCTCCCGGAATACGCATGGTTCATGGAAAACTCCGAGTTCCAATACCAGAAGGTCGGCGTGAAAAAAGCCAACCCCTGGGGACTCCACGACATGCACGGCAACGCCGCCGAGCTCGTCCTCGACCAATACATCCCCGAGGCCTACGCGAAGATCAAGGACGGTGCCGTGAACCCCTGGATGCCCGCCCCGAACCGCTACCCCACCGTCTTCCGTGGCGGCCATTGGGACGCGGATCCGGAAACCCTCCGCTCCGCCGCCCGCGGCAAGACAGACCCAGCGCTCAAGGCCGTCGATCCGCAGAACCCCAAGTCGATCTGGTATTTCACCAACGCTTCATGGCTCGGCTTCCGCATCGTCCGCCCGCTCAAGACGCCCACCGTCGAGGAAATGCACAAGGCCTGGAACATGGGGCCGGGACCGACGGTGGAGTGAGCTCTTGAAAACAAAAAAAGCCCCTCGACGAATCGATGGGCTTTTTAAAGAGCGCTATTTCCAAGCGATCAGAGCGATTTCGTCTCACCCGGGATCGGTGCGGGATACATGCCGTCCGGGCCGGCTTTCGGGCCGGGATCGGCGTCCCATGCGAGGACTTTCGGCATCGTATCGAGATCGGAATTGAGCGCCTGTTCCCATGTGACTTCCTGGCCGGAGTAGGTGGCCATGCGTCCCATGATCGCGGAGAGGGTGGCCTCGGCGGTGCGATGGGCGTCGTTGATCGGCTTATCCTCGCGGATGTGCTGCACCAGCACATCGTGCTCGGTCTGGTAGGGATTGTTGTTCTCCCCGCGGAAACGCCAGATGATCTTGCCCGCGAGATCCTTGATCACGCCGGCCTCGGCCTTGCCTTTGGTGCCCACGATCGTCTCGGAAACCTTGGACCAAGTGCCGTTCCAATGCTTGCACTGGCTGTTCATGACCGTGCCGTCCGCGTAGGTGTATTCGACATAGTGGTGATCGAAAATCTCGCCCCAGTCCTTGCCGATGCGCTTGGTGCGCCCGCCAATGCCGTTTGCCTTCACGGGGTGGGCGCCCTTGAACCAGTTGCCAACATCGATGTTGTGGATGTGCTGTTCGCAGATGTGATCGCCGCAGAGCCAGTTGAAATAGAACCAATTGCGCATCTGGTATTCCATTTCCGTCATCCCCTCCTGCCTCGCCCGCGTCCACACGCCGCCGCCCGACCAGTAGACCTGGCTGCTGGTGATGTCACCGATCATGCCCGCCTTAACCTGCGCAAGCGTTTCGATATAGCTGTTCTGGTAGTGCCGCTGCAGGCCGCAGACGACCTTGAGCTTCTTCGCATCGGCGGCTTTCGCCGCCTCGATCACCTTGCGGATTCCCGGGCCGTCCACCGCGACGGGTTTCTCCATGAATACGTGTTTCCCTTTCTCCACCGCATACTCGAAGTGCGCGGGGCGGAAGCCGGGGGACGAGCAAAGCAGGACGAGATCCGCGGCGTCGATGGCTTTCTTGAAAGCGTCGAAGCCGTGGAAGCGCCGTTCCTTGGGCACGTCACAGCGTTCGCCGAACTGCTTGCTGAGGGTCGCGTGGGCCGCCTCTAGGTTGTCCTCGAAAGCGTCGGCCATCGCCACGAGCTTGGTGCCGGGCACGTTAAGTGATTGGGCGGCAGCGCCCGTCCCGCGTCCACCGCATCCGATGAGAGCAACTTTGATTTCGGCGGTCTCTCCCTGCGCCCGCGCGAGTCCGGGCAGGAGGGAGGCGGCGGTGATCAGCGATCCGGTCTTGAGGAAACTGCGGCGGTCGGTCGATTCAGGGGCTGGATTCATTTGGCATTCTTTACGCGATGGGTCGCGGATGTCTTTCTAGTTTTTGCAGGAAATTGGGGATCAATTCACAGGGCGATCAATCCAGGGAGCAAGCTGTTGAATGATCCGTTAAGCTTGGAAATACGAAGCTGCCCGTGCGGGGGGGGCTTTTGAGTGCGTGCGATCATTCGCCGCTTTTGTTCACCAGCGCGCCGTTTTGACGTGGTGCGCCGAACTTTCCGAACCAAATCTGTATCCCGCCTAAGGATACAAAAGCGGCGATTCTCCCCGCACTCAAAAGGCTCTGCCTCCCCTAACCGAGCCGATCCCTAACTTGATCGCCCGGGGTCAATGCGTTTGGAATGACGTTGACCGATTGCCGATGGACATTGAGGACTCATGCTGATCGGGATAGGGATCATTTCGATCTTCGGCCCTGTGCTGACTGCAGCCTACATCGCGCTCCAGCAATCCCTCATCGCCACCACCCTTTTCTAAGGCTACGGCCTAGGGCTCGGCGGAAATGTCGGAAAGCTGGGAACGATAGGAATCGCCCTGCTGATCTTCGCCGCGCAGATCCTGTTCAGCGCGCTGTGGCTGGGGTTTTTCCGCTACGGACCGGTGGAGTGGCTGTGGCGCAGCCTCACCTACGGGGTGCGCCAACCGATGGTTCGGGAACAGCCGTACGCAATCACTCCGCCGCCTTGACCTCGATCCTCGGGAAAACAGGGGAAGGCTTTTCGATTTCGTGGCCGTGGGGCACGAGCCCCCATTTCAGGTCGTCGAGCTTGAGGGCGGTGAGTTTGGGGAGCTTGAGCTGGGCGGCGAGTTTCGCGGCGGCGTCCGGGAGGACGGGCGAGAGCAACACGGCGCAGTGGGCGACGGATTCCGCGAGGTGGTGCAGGACGGTGGCGAGGCGTTCCTTGTTCTCGGGGTTCTTGTTCAGCTCCCATGGCTTCATGCGCTCGGCGTATTGGTTGCAGTGGACGACGTGGCGGTTCAGCGCCTCAAGTCCCATGGAAATCTCGTGGTTGTCCATCGCCTTGCGGTAGGCGGCGGTGTTGTCGATGAGGGATTGCTGGAGCGCGGTGTCGTCCGCAGTGAGCGGGCCGCCGGGTGAGATGATGCCTTCGGTGAAACGGACACTCATGTTGAGCGCGCGGTTGCAGAGGTTGCCGAGTTCGTTGGCCAGCTCGGTGTTGTAGAGCATGACCAGGCGGTCGAGGTCGAAGTTGGAATCTTTCCCGGTGTGGATGTCGCGGACGAGATAGTAGCGCAGCGCGTCGCTGCCGAAGGTGTCGGCGAGTTCGGAGGGATCGACAATGTTGCCGAGGGATTTCGACATTTTTTCGCCGGAGCGGTTCCACCAGCCGTGAACGAGGAGCTGCGGCATTTTCGAGTCCTCGAAACCAAGCGCGCGGAGCATGGCGAGCCAGTAGATGCCGTGGGCGGGGACGAGGATGTCCTTGCCGATGATGTGGACGGGGCGGTCCGTCCAGATGCTTTCGAAATCCGGCAGTGACGGGTCGGGCGTGTAGCCGATGAAGGAGATGTAGTTGATGAGCGCGTCGAACCAGACGTAGGTGACGAAATCGGAATCGAAAGGCAGCTCGATGCCCCAGGTGAGGCGTTCCTTGGGCCTGGAGATGCAGAGATCCGCGCCGAGGTTTTTCTCAAGCGCGTTGACGAGTTCCGATTTGCGGAAAGCGGGGAGGATGGTGTCGTCGGATTTCTCTAGGAACTCACGCAGCCACGGGGTGTGATCGGAGAGCTTGAAATAATAGTTCTCCTCTTCGATCTCGGTGACCTCGCCCCATTCCGGGCCGAAGTTGCCGGACTCGTCGCGGTCGCGGTCCGAGAGGAACTGCTCCTGCCTCACCGAGTAATGGCCGGAGTGGGATTTCTTGTAAAGCTGCCCCTGGTCCTTCAACGCGGTCAGGATCCCCTGCACGCAGGCCTTGTGGCGCGGATCGACGGTCTCCGCCCAGCCGTCGTAGTCCACGCCCAGCTTCTCCCAGAGGTTGGAAAACTTCTTGGTCGTCCGCTTCACAAAAGTGGCCGGATGCACGCCCTCCTTCTCCGCCGTCTGCTGCACCTTCTGCCCGTGCTGGTCCACCCCGGTCAGGAAAAACGCCTCGTCCCCACGCAGCCTCCGGTAACGGATGATCACGTCGGCAAGCACCTTCTCGTAAGCATGACCGATGTGCGGCGAGCCGTTGGTGTAATCGATGGCAGTGGTAAGGTAGAACATGGGCAGTGCGTGGAAGAGGGAGAAAAGCAGACGGA
>JAIXQS010000085.1 GCA_027485615.1 Verrucomicrobiaceae bacterium | reverse complement strand
TCCTTTGTCATCGCATCCAGCGCGCTGCTCGCATTCACCTGCGCGCAAGCGACGACCTTCACCTGGACTTCAACGACAACCGGCGCTCGCAGTTGGACAGACACAGCGAACTGGGCAAGCGCCACCCAGTATGTTTCTGACCCGGCGAATGAACTCAGATTCTTCGCCGACAGCACGACGAATATTGCGGCCATTACCCAAACCTTCACCAACGTGCCTGCCACGCTGTCGATGAATACCCTGACCTTGAATGGCAGGGGATTTTCATCCGGGGCGTCATCTTCCAGCATCACCGTCGGCACCGGCTCGACCTGGACCATCGGCGATGGCACAACCTCCATCGTCAATCTCAATGCCAACTTTGGCGCGACGGTAGCGGCCAATTTTAATTACAACATAGCCGCCAACCTCACCCTTAACCAAGCCGTCACCACATTTACCGGCAACGGCACAGGCGGCTTCACCTTCTCCGGCAACATTACGGATGGGGTCAATGACTATGGCATCACCAAGAGCGGCACCAGCACCTTGGTTCTTTCCGGCACCAACAATACCTACTCAGGCACCACCACGCTTAGCGCGGGCGTCCTGCAGGGCAACATGGCGGCGAGCGCGACGCCCGTCAGCTCATTCGGAACCAGCGCCCTTCAACTCAATGGCGGCACCCTGAACCTTCGTTCCAACGGTGCGGGTAATAACGGAACGATCACGGTGGGCAACAACACCACTGTTGGCGGAAACATGACCATCAGCGTCGATCGGGCGAGCGCCAACTCGGGAAACACTATCGCCCTCGGCACTTTGAGCATCGGTGCCAATACCCTCACCGTTACCGGTGCCAATACTTACGCCCTCTCGTTCGGCGCGACCACGCTCACCGGCAATGCCACCTTCGACGCGACCACCGCGAATCTTTCGCTTGGCTCCATCGGTGATGGCGCGGGCACCTTTGGCATCACGAAGACGGGCGCGGGTGTCCTGACGCTCTCCGGCACCAACACCTACGAGGGTGCCACCACGATCAACGTCGGCACCCTGAGCATCGGTGCCGCCGCCAATTTGGGCGACGCAGCCTCGAATCTCGTCTTCAACGGCGGCACGCTCCGTGTTACCGGCACCGGATTGACGAGCCTCTCCGGCCTGGGTCGCACTAACCCGATCGTTTTCACTTCCGGCCAGACCGTCGGCTTGGACATCGCCGACGCGGGCAACGTCTTCACCGCCAATCAGGTTCTCAACCAAAGCGCGGGTGGTGGCTTGACCAAACTCGGCACAGGCACTCTGGCGATCAATCAAGCCAATACCTACACCGGCCTAACTACCGTCAGTGCCGGAACGCTACGCCTCGATGCGGGCGGCGTGATCGGTGCGGTTCTGAACAACGCGAACTTCACGGTCAATTCGGCCGGCAGCGTAACCCAGGGCACTCACTTCGGGATCATCGGCGGCACCGGCACGGTGATCCAGGCCGGAGCTGGCGCACTGACGCTGAACAAGGCGAACATCTATACAGGCGATACGCGGGTCAACGCTGGTACGATTGTAATGGGCAACAGTCGCTCGCTGCAAAACAGCGCCTTCGACACGGCTTCCATCAACGGTGGACTTGTGGTGACGGGATACACTACTCCGACTCTGGGCGGCCTCACGGGCAGCGGAAATCTTTCGTCAACCCTGATCACGGGATACGGCAGTATCACCAATCTGACTCTCAATCCTCAAACTGGAATCACCAAAACCTACGGCGGCATCATTGCCGATGGAGCAACGGGCATGACCCTCACCAAGACCGGCGCAGGCACGCAGAACCTCACCGGCGCAAACACCTACACCGGAGCGACCACGATCAATCAAGGCACTCTCAACCTAGGTGGAGCCACCGCCACCGGTTCGCTCGCCTCCACCGTGCTCAACCTCAGCGGCGGCACCTTGGCCTACACCCGCACGGGTACCAATTCCCAGACATTCACCACCACGAACATCACTGGGGGAGCCAACGCGGTCACCACATCTGTGGCCACGCAAACCGTTGCTCTGAACGATATCGTCCGCAGCACGGGCGGAACAGCCAACTTCTCAGGTGGCGGCGCGATCTCCACAACGGACACCCTCTCCAACGGTATTCTCGGTGGCTGGGCAACCCACAACAATGAAAACTGGGCGACCAAGACGGGTGATAACATCACGGGCTTGGGCACTTACGTGTTGGCCAACGCCACGGCTGCCAGCAATGAAAACACCAACATGGATGCGGCCACCGTCACGATCGGTGGTGTCATCAACACGAACAGCATACGCTTCTCGGGTGGCAGCGTCAAAACCCTCACCTTGGCGGCGGGTGACAACATCATCCAGTCCGGCGGTATCCTCGTCCGGAGCGATGTCGCCAACAACCTTCAGACCATCACTGGCGGCAACCTAGCCGGTTCCGCGAGCGGTGACCTGATTGTTCATCAACACAACACCAGCAACGGCCTGACCATCGCCTCGCTCATTATAAACAACGGTGGAGCCACAGCTCTCACGAAATCCGGTGCGGGTCTGCTCACTCTTAGCAATGCCAGCAACAGCTACTCGGGCGGCACCTTCGTCAACGCCGGCACGCTCACCTTCGGCGTTGCGGGAGCCTGGGTCAGCGGTCAGAACCTGACCTTCGGTGGCGCGGGCACGGTCAGTGGCCCCAATTCGACCACATTGACCGGTGGAATTCTGAATGTTGGCAATGGGGCCAACGCTACGATCGGCGCAGGTGCCACCACGAACTTCAACTTCACTTCCACGACGGGCGCGGGTACGATCAACTACACTGGCGGTGGTGTCCTAAATCTCGCGAATGCCAGTGCATTCACGGGGAATATCATTTCCTCCATCAGCGGTGCCAACAACAGCTCCCGCAACATCCAGTTTTCCAGCATTGCGGACACCGAAGGCTCGTTGATCGGATTCGGAGGAGGCGAGGGCGACTCAAACCAGCGAACCATGCTGACTCTCAACGGAAATGCGGGGGCAGTTACTCTGAACAACCGCCAGGTTGCGTTTCTCCCCAATACCTCAGGCAGCCCTGTGCGCAGAGGCATCCTCCAGAACAACAACACCAGTGCCCTGCACACTCTCGTGATCAACACGGATCTATTGAACAATGGTGTGAGCGGTAAACAGGAGCTGATTCTGGATGGCTCAAACGCGGGTGACAATGCCTTTAACGGAATCATCGGCAACTCGATCAATAACGGCAGTGCGCAGAGATTAATCAAGACCGGCACGGGCAAGTGGATTCTTGGTGGCAACAACACGTTCACGGGCTTGTTGATACACAACCAAGGCACTCTCTCGGTGAACAATATTAACAATGCGGATGTCGCCGGACCTCTGGGAATGAACAACACCATTCAATTGGGTGGAGTGGACGAGGGGTTGGGCGGATCTGCCTATCTGGGCAATAACTCCGGCACCCTCGAATACACGGGAGCCGGGCAAACCTCCACCCGCAGTTTCCGCATCGGCGATCTTGTGGCAGGAAACACCGCTGCTGGCACCATCGCTAACAATGGCACGGGCGCACTGGTCTTTAGTGCTGCAAATTTCAACCCGACCATAGCCGGCATCACTGCCACCCGCACCCTGACCTTGGGCGGCACTAATACCGGCAACAATACCATCGCAGGCATTATCCAGAACAACAACACGGCGGGTGGCGGACTGATTTCCATTGCCAAGAACGGCATCGGCACCTGGATTCTCAGCGGTAACAACACGCTGACAGGAACAACCTCTATTTCTGGTGGCGGCAGACTGGTTTTGGACTACTCCTCCCAGGATAACCGCAAGCTGGGAAGCGGCGCTCTAACTCTGGCCGGCGGGACAATCGTGCTAAAAGGTGGAACAGCCACCGAGACTGCGAGTTCCACCACCTTTAACACCGGTAACGCCGGCACGTTCTTCGTGCGTGATGGTGGCAGCGCCAAGATCAACCTGAATGCCATTACAGTTGGCACCCAATCCGTGGTGTCATTCTCCCATGATGGCATGGCAACAACGGATCGAACGAATGTGGCTGGCATCCTTGGTGCTTGGTTCACAGTCGGGAACCGTTGGGCAGCAAATGAAACCAACGGGGCGGACGGGAATATCGTCGGCTATACGGGTGGCACAACCTTCACTCCTGCGGTAGCAACAAGCGAAGACGTGAATTATGATCTGGCGGGTGGAGCTACGCTTACAGGTGGTCGCACAGTCAACACCCTGCGTATCGAAAGTACTGCGAACGATCAAATTCTCGATCTCGGTGCCAACAACACATTGAGGGTGTCAAATTTCAACGGCACCAACGCTTTGTCTGGCACGTCGGGTGGCCTCCTCTATGCCGGCGGAGCCAATGGAAACTACACCATCACAGGCCCGTCGACTGCTCGTCTGACTCCTGAAAACGGAAACGGACAGGCACTCCTCATTAACGTTTCCACTGGAAAGCTGACTCTTGACGTGATACTGAGCAATTCCGGCTCCACTCTTAGCAAGGCGGGCGAGGGCATCTTGGTGATGCAAAAAGATAATACCGGTTTCACGGCAGAGACACGCGTCTATCAGGGCACTCTGCGTCTCGCCAGTGCCAACGCAACGGGAACCACAGGAGGCGGTATCACCGTACAGAACGGAGCCGCTCTGGAACTCACGGGTGGCATCAGCTTTGTTGCCGATGGGCTGAACATCACTGGCGAGGGTGTTTCCAGTGGAGGTGCGCTGAAGAACTTTTCCGGAGCCAATACCTACCAAGGCGCGATCACCATCGGCGCCGGCGGATCCCGCATCAATTCCGTTAGCGGCACCCTCACCCTCACCGGTGGTGTCGTGACAGCAACCGGCAACAATGTCACCTTCGGCGGCGCAAGCAACACCACGGTCTCCACCGTCGCCATCAGCGGTGCGGGCGGTCTGGTCAAGGAAGGCGCAGGGATTACGACTCTCTCCGCCACCAACAGTTACACAGGTGCGACGAGCGTGAATGAAGGCACACTTCTCATCAATGGCTCAACCAACGCGGGCAGCGCGGTCGCCGTCTCTTCCGGAGCAACCCTCGGCGGAACCGGCACCATCGCCGGAACCGTCAACGTGAGCGGTGTCCTCTCGCCGGGCGCATCCATCGAAACCCTCGGCACCGGAGCCCTGTCCCTTGCCAACGGTTCCTCCCTGCTGCACGAACTGGACTCAAGCGTCGCCGCCTCGGTAGGCTCCGACCTCCTCAAGGTCACCGGCAACCTCAACCTTGCCGGGACTGTGGGTCTCACCCTGTCGGATTTCGCAACGACCGACGTTGCCTTCAACGTGAATGATGTCTTCTCCGTGATCAACTACACCGGCACCTGGAACGGCGGCCTGTTCACCTTCGATGGCAATGAACTCGCGGAGGCGGAGGAATTCACCTTCGGACTCAACACCTGGAGGATCAACTACGCCGCTGCGACAGGCGGGCTGAACTTCACCGGAGAATATGCCGGCGGTTCGGATTCCTTCGTCAACCTGACCGTTCTCACCGTAGTCCCCGAGCCGTCGTCCATGGCGCTTCTCGGCACCCTCGGTGCCATGATGCTGCTCCGCCGCCGCCGGTAATTAGAATTCAAATCTCAAATCTCAACCTTCAAGGAAGAGAAAGAGTTTCCGGGACACCCGCTTCCACCGATACGGGCGTTTTTTGTGCCGCAGGCCTTTGACTGCTCCTGCCTGCTGTAGCTTTCGGACATGCAGAAGGCTGCGAGCCATATGCCATGGGTATCTTGCGGCGTGATCCCTGCCAATTCTCCGCCGTTCAGTGCAGGTAGCCACCAATCGTTTCCGAGTACACCCCAATCATTGGCGCAAAAAAGCTACTGATTGGCGCACCTACACGATGTACATTCCGTGAAAAAATTTGACGACCTTGCCGGCGCGATTCATCTTTGCAGGCACTTCTTTTATGCAGAAGTAAAACCCAACCCATCCATGAAACCCAAGTTCCGCCACATCCGATCCTTTGTCATCGCATCCAGCGCGCTGCTTTGCATTGCTTCCGCAGAGGCCCAAACCACCTACTATTGGGACTCGAACAGCACCACAGCCGGTTTCGGTAATACGGCTGGCACATGGGGCACCAACACGTTCTGGGGCACCAGCAGCGCAGGCACCGGTGCCACGGCAAACACCACCATCACCAGTGCGGACACCGTCAACTTCGGTACTGCCACCCTCAACTACGCCACCGCCAACATCGGAGTGGCGGCAGGCGGGGTCACCACCGGCGGTATCGTAATGGGCGCGGGGCAAACGACTGGCATCACTCTGGGCACGGCAGGCAATGCCATCACGATTCACGGCGGTGGCATCACCAAGAACAATGGTTCGGGTACCCTAACCATCACCAGCCCGATCACCCTCGGCGCCTCCCAGACCTGGACGAACAATTCGGCAACTGCACTCACCGTCAACGGTGCGGTTAGCACCGGCGGAAATACTCTCACCTTTGATGGAACGGGGAACACCACTCTCGGTGCTGCTATCGCATCTGCCACCGGCGCTATCGTGAAAAATGGCACGGGGCGGGTAGGTTTATCCAATGCGGACACGACGTTCAACGGGAATGTCACCGTCAATGGCGGTGTTTTGCAATACGGTGACACACTTTCTAGATTGACCGGCTCCGGCGGCAACATCACCCTCAACGGCGGTGTCCTTGAACAGCGCTGGACTGCCGAGAATACCCGGGCTCAAGGCAGTGGTGCCGGGCAAATCCAGATCCTCGGCGGCGAAAGCGGTTTCTCCGAGAATGGAAACACCGGCCTGACCTGGAACATCGGTGCCATCACATGGGGAAGTGCCACATTCAACCCGTCCAAGTTTGTCCTTCAAACTTCGGCTTCCCAAGGTACTTCCAGTGTCACCATGCACGCTTCGAGTACTTTCAATCTCGGCGGAGCCACCCGTACGATTCTAGTGAACAGCGGTGTCACCGGTGGTGCCTCCGCGACCATTGCAGGCGGAATCAGTAACGGCGGTCTTACCAAGGAAGGAGCCGGTCTCCTGAACCTCACGGCCTCCAACAGCTACGGCCTCGGCACCACGATCTCCGCAGGCACTCTTGCGATAGGCTCGGCGAGTAGCCTCGGCTCGAACCTCGCTACCAACAACATCGGCGTGAGCGCGGGAGCCAGACTCTTGCTGGCGGCTGCGGGCAACACCGGTAACACCCAGACCATCACCCTCACCAGCACGGCGGGCAGCCTCTCGGTTCTTGGAGTTGGCTACAACGGCATCCCGAATGCAGCGACCGTGCAAGCCGATACCAATGGCGGCGTGATCGCCATCAATGCTGTTGTCGGATACAACCAAAACCTTTCGTCTCGCCTTACCACCGGAACCAACCTCTTCCTCGGCGGCATCGGCACTACTAGCACCTACACTGGTGCAGCGGGCACGATCCCGGCGAATAGTGCCCTCTACCGCCTCGGCGGCGGCGGCGGCTCGATCTCTTTCAACACCGCAAACCTCTTCACGGGCAGCAATGCCGTCCAGATCGGTTCCACCGCTACCAACGGCACCGGCACGGTCAGCTTCGGTGCCTCGCAGAGCTTCACTGGCAACACCTCGATCGCTTCAGGCAGCACGCTGCAGATTACCGGCGCGAGCCAACTGGGATCCACTCCTGGCACATACAACGGCGACTTCTCGATGGCCGGAGCAACCTTGAGCTACAGCAGTTCTGCCAATCAAACCTTGGGTGGCAATCTCACCGGTTCTGGAGCGTTGAACAAATCAGGCGCAAGCACCTTGACGCTCACCGGCAACAACGCTTTTGGGGCTGTAGCCTCGAGCGGAGGTTTGCTCACCTTCAACGGCGGCTCGAGCACCAACACTTCATTTGCCCTAGGCACATCCAGTGGCGGCGCTGCGGGTAGTAGCGTGGGCGTGTCGATCGTCAACGGTGCCACAGTGAGCACTACCTCGGGCGGAGCGGCAACCGCGTTCGTCTCGAACGGCACGATGACTGTAACGGGTGGCGCGGCGACCTCGACGTGGAATCTCAACGGCGGCGAACTCGGGAATGTTGCGAATACGCAAAACAATGTTCAGATGAGGATTGATGGTGCAGGTACCGCGAACAGCGCGCGTGTGATCAATGTCGGCAACCTGATTTGGGGTAGATCCTTAAACAACGGCAGCACAATCACTCTGACCAACGGTGGCCGGATGGAAGTCAATGGCGAAGTGCGGCTCGGCAATCCCTATTACACCACTGCCGGCGGCAACAACTTGACAATCGGAGGTGGCACCGCGACCTCGACCTTCACCGGCGACGGAGGCGATGATTTCTACATCGGTTTTGGGGAAAGAGAGAACTCGAACAACAACATCGTCACCGTCAACTCGGGCGGCGTGATTACGAACGTTAGGGACATGATTGTGGGCCACGTGAACAACCAGCAGGGCAACGACCTCGCCTCCACGGCCAACAAGCTGACCGTCACCGGAACCGGCACGGCCAGCATGCGGGGCATCTCCATCGGCTATGCCCAGCAAGCCGGTGCACCTCCCACCAATCCGATCGAAAAGGCGAATGCCAACGTGGTGGAGGTCACCAATGGCGGGACGCTCACAACCAGCGGGGCCATCAACATCGGCCGCGCCGCCGCAGCCAGCACCGAGTCCAATGCCAACACGATGACGGTCACAGGCACGGGTTCCTCCTGGGCAGCTGGTAGTCAGATTGTCAATATTGGCCTTACCGCCAACGCCAGTGCCACATCGAACAACAACATCCTGACCGTGAGTTCAGGCGGCTCGGTGACCGGTATCACGACAATGAACATCGGTTCCGGCACGGGCACCGAGACCGGCAACAAGCTTGTCATCAACGGCGGCAGCCTCACGGCAACCAGCATCGTGGTGCAGGCGAGCAACTCCATCGAGTTCGGTGCCGACGGCGGCACCCTGAGCGGCAGCATCACGAACAATGGCACCGTAAATATCGGTTCCAACGTTGCGTTTTCCTTGGCGGGCAATCTATCCGGCACGGGCGGGACCCTTACGCATAGCGGTTCGGGTCTCACCACCCTCTCCGGCACCAACACCTATACCGGCGGCACCACGGTTTCCAACGGCACGCTTACGTTCCTTAGAACCCATGCCAAAGCATCTACAGGTACTCATGCCTTTGCGGCTGGGACGACACTGGGTCTCGGTGTTTCGGGGGCATCCGCATTCACATCCTCCGACCTCACCAACGCTTTCGCTGGCACGATGACGGGTAACCTCATTGGTATCACGGTCACCTCCACCACTGATATCGGTATCGACACCAGCGACGGGGATTTCACCTACAGCGGTGGCATTGCCGGCAGCCCGACAAGAGGTTTAGCCAAGTTGGGTGGCAACAAGCTCATCCTCGCGGGTTCCAACACCTATTCTGGCGTGACCAAGATCATTGCGGGCACATTGGAAATCCAAGATTCTCTTGCCAGTACCGGCATCACCAACGACGGCGCGTTGATCTTCAACAACGGCACGAGTCAATCCTACAACAACGTGATCAGCGGAAGCGGTTCTCTTACGAAAGAGGGTCTGGGCACTCTCACCCTCTCCGGCACGAACACCTATTCCGGAGCTACCACGATCAACGGCGGCATTTTGGAATTGTCGGGAAGTGGATCGATCAATGGCAGCAATGTCACCGTCAACGGGGGTTCCTTCGTTAACAATTCCTCGGTTGCCTACACGGGGATCCTTTCCCTCAATAACAACGCCAGCCTTGGCGGTGGCATGATCGTGGGAGACTTAACCTTCAGTAACAACGCTTCCGTTAGTGCGGATTCTACGGTCACCGGCCTTGTGACCTCCAATAGCGGCACCTTCACCATCGGCAGCGGGGCAAACCTAACCGCAGGTGGCTTGAACGTCACCGGTGGCACCATCGCCGCAGACAGCGGCACCAGCACGATCGCCAGCAGCGTCAACTACACCAGCGGCTCGAGCAGCACCTTCGCCGGTGTGATCGCCGGCACAGGCAACACGCTGACGATGAACGCAGCTGCTACGACCCTGACGCTCTCCGGAGTCAGCACCTACACGGGTGCGACCAACGTCACCGCCGGCAGCCTGGTGGTGAACGGCAGTATCTCCAACAGCGTGCTCACCACGGTCTCCTCCGGCGCCACGATCGCTGGATCGGGGACCGTCGGTGCGATCACCGTGCAGAGCGGCGGCTTCATCAACCCGGGTAACAGCCCCGGCATCCTCGACACGGGCGACTACACGCAGGTGGGACTCTACACGGCGGAGATCGAAGGTCTTACCGCAGGAAACCTGGCCGGGAACCATGACCAGATCAATGTGACAGGAACCGTGAACATCGCAGGAGGCAGCCTCAGCACGCTGTTCAGCACCTTCACACCGGTGAATGGCAATATGATCTTCATCCTGCTCAATGACGGCACCGATGCCATCACAGGCACCTACACAGGTCTCGCCCAAGGAGCGGTGGCTGCCACCTACAGCGGTTTTGACTGGCAGATCAGCTATACCGCCGACAGCGGCACTGGCGCCTTCCTCGGAGGCAATGACATTGCACTGATGGCCGTCCCCGAGCCGAACGTGGCAGCTCTTCTTGGAGCTCTCGGTGGCATCCTGCTTTTCCGCCGCCGCCGCTAGGCCTTGGCGCAGCGAATGAGCATTCGCTAAACCCTTCCCAAAACGTCCGCTTCACCCGAAGCGGACGTTTTTTGGTTGGTAGGGTTGCGATGGTAGGGTCGCCTCGCCGAGGCGACCGTATGATGTCGGCGGCTCTATCGGCGAAATCATCCTGCCCGGCACGATGAATCAGTTGCAAACGGACGTGGTGTGTCCCAGAGATTCGGCATGGCCTTTAAGGATGATGACGCATGGAACTCGGCGGATTACCCGCCGATGAGCCATCCGAGCGCGGACGTGGCGGTGAACGCGGCGGTGGCGCGGGCGGCGGGGCTTGATGCGCGGGAACCGGCGGCATCGAGGATCCTGGAGATCGGTTGCGGCGAGGGGCATCACCTGCTCTCGCTCGCGAACCGCTGGCCGGGGGCGCAATGCGTGGGGCTGGATGTTTCCGCCAAGGCGATCCACCGCGCCCGCAGCCGGGCCAAGCGGGCGGGTCTTGGAAACGCAAGGTTCTGCGAGGCACGGCTCTCGGAGTTCGAGCCGGATGCGCCCTTCGATTTCATCATCGCGCACGGGTTTTTCTCGTGGGTGCCGGATGAGGTGAAGGTGGGGCTGATGGATTTCATCGGAAGAAGCCTGACGCCGGGCGGGACGGCGGTGGTGAGCTTCAATGTGGCGGCGGGTTGGAAGGAACGGATGGCCGTGGTGGAGAAGGCGCGTGCGATCATGGCGGCCGGGGAGGTGGATGCGATGGAGGCGCTGGCCATCCTGCGGACGGTGGCGGGGACGGAGAGGGAGCTTTATCTCATCGATGACATGCTGGCAAAGGGCGCGGCGGTGCTGGCGCACGATGACTTCGCGCCGGTGATGGATGCGTGGTCGCTGGGAGCCGTGGTGAAACTCGCGGAGGCGCACGGGCTGCGATGGATCGGGGATTCGGTGTCCGGTGTGCGCGGTGACGATACCTCGGACATCGGGTCGGGGACGACGTTCCGGTCGGAGCTGTTCTGCCGGTCGGATGCGGTGTTGGGAGATGCAAAGAAGCCGGACAGAGTCGCGGCTCTCCCTAGGGTTCCCCCAACGGCGATCCCGGATTTCCCGAAGCTCGATGCGTGGCGGATGCTCTGCGCGCGGGAGGCTTTGCCCTTGCCGGACGAGGATCTGAAGCCCTGCGTGTTCACGTTTCCCCAGCTCAAGGTGCTCATCGCGATGGACGGCAGCCGCTCCGCCTATGAACTTTCACGCCACGCGAAGGAGGTTGCGCCGGAACTCGATTTCGTGCCGTGGCTGCGGCACGTGGCAGGCCGCGGGCTGCTTGGGTGAGGGGCGGTTCAGACCAAAAATGCGTCGTAAATACATTAGGGAGCGGAGTGCGCATCCACTCCATAGAATGAAGAATTATTGAACCGCGAAGGCACGAAGAAGCAAAGTTTCTTGGACTGCTTTCACCCGATGAAATGAATTTCCACTGAATTTCCCTCGCGTCTTTCTGCTTTGCGGTTCGAAAACTCTTTCT
>JAIXQS010000053.1 GCA_027485615.1 Verrucomicrobiaceae bacterium | reverse complement strand
TACCTGCACTGAACGGCGGAGAATTGGCAGGGATCACGCCGCAAGATACCCATGGCATATGGCTCGCAGCCTTCTGCATGTCCGAAAGCTACAGCAGGCAGAAGCAGTCAAAGGCCTGCGGCACAAAAAACGCCCGTATCGGTGGAAGCAGGCGTCTCGAAAAACTGAAATCCTAGCAATCTTGCCACTTTATTCTTCGCGGCTTGGTGCGAAAAACCTCATTCCCCCGTATCGTGTGGTTCCTGCCTTTCGTGGTTCAATTCTTCCTATGGAGAAGGATACCTCAAGCTGCCGCACAAACCGAGCGAACCCATTTTCACGATCCTATGCCAAGAGGCTGGAGGCGCCCGCCTTCTAACGGGTGTGGCCGTTCCATGATCACTCCCCGCCCTCCCCGAAAGACTCGGTCCAGGAATCGAGATCCTCTGCGTCCTCGATGGCGTCCTCCAGGTCGGCGGCGATTTTCGTCTGTCCGGCCGCCTTTGCCTCGTCCTTGATGGCGGTGATCTTGGTTACATAGGCGTCCCGGATTTTCCCGATGCCGGCCTCCGCCTCGGTGTCGATCTGCACCTGCTTTTCGCAGTGGTAGTTGACGAGTTTCAGCATTTCCATGGAGGCAATGATTTCGCTGTCATCGGCCTTTTCCTTCATCTCTTCGATCTGGATGCGGTTGTCATCGACGAGATCCTTGAGGGCGGCGACGCTGGGGCCGAACTGATCCTTGCCGCTGCTGCTGAGATTCCTCAGATAGGCATCGAGATCCCATTGGAGCTTCTTGATGTTGGCTGCGTGCTCATCCTCGCGATTCGTTGCGGCGGCGAGGACCAGTTCCTTCACCTTGGCATCGAGTTCGGCGACCTTGCCGTTCCCGGAAGGCGAAACGGAGCCGGATTTGGGCGCCTTTTCGTCCGCGCTCCACTCGATGAGGAAACCGTCGGCCTTATCGCCGCGATCCATGGCCGTCCAGCCCTCGCGCGGGGTGAGAAGCAGGGCGGCGCCATCCTCGGAGGCTTCGGAGTCATCGGCCCATTTGGCGGTTTCCCAAGGTTCCCCGGTGACCCATTTCCAGAGATCGTCTTCCAGGGAACCGCCGAGCCAGATGCCTTCCTCCGCCTTGATGCGATTGGTGATCTTGGCGACATCCGCGATCTCCTCCGATGTGGCGGCGACGAGCAGGTGACCGCCGCCGCTTTTGGCGATCTTATCGGCTTCGCCCCAGGTTACGGGACGTTTGACAAAGAGATAGCGGCGCTCATCGGAAATGACGGTGCCCGGCGGGTAAACGGGAGCCTCCCCTTCCAGCGAGGCACGGGTGGCGGCAAGCAGGTTGGCGAGCGAGCCGGGGTTCGAGCCATCGTCGCGCCACTCAATCACGAAGGGGTGGGAGTCGCTGGCATCCGAGCTGGCGAAGCCGCCGCTTTTCCCGGCGATCAGGAAGAGGCCATCGCCCTCGGGCGGGCTGGATGGGGACCAAGGCTTGCCGTCGCTCAACACCCATGAGTCGCCGCCGCTCCGCGCCGCTCCGAGCCAGCATGGACGTCCTTTTGTGAGTTCCGAGCTGAGCCACCCAAGGTCGGCGCCGGGATCGGCGAGGTAGGCACCGTGTTCCTCGGCAAAAAGGAAGGCCTCGGCCCATTGCATTTTTTTCTCGACGAGTAAATAGGTGCGGTCGCCCTTTTTCACGCTGCCCACCGGCATTTCCGAGCGCCTTCCAGCCGCCAAGGCGGAGCGTAGGCGATCCAGTGAATCCAAGGGGCTTTCCTCCACCTTGGTAGGCGTAGGGATGTGATTCGGTTGGCGAGCGGCGCGGTTCTGTTGCTCCATGGCCTGTTGCGCAGCGGCGAGCGCGGCGGCCTGTTCCTTGGCGAGCTTCTGCCTCGCTATGATCTCCTTGTTCTCCTTTTCGCGATCCGCACGGACTTTTTTCTGCAACTCCCAGGTGAAAAAGATCGCGAACAGCAGAACGACGATGATGACGAGTTTCACCAGCAGTTTCGATTCGGAGCCCGCCTTGGGAAGGGCCGTGGCGGGCGCGGCTTTTGCAACGCTGGCAGCGCGCGCCGGGGTGGCTGCGGGTTTCGCGGTGGCTTGGTTGAGCGCGGCCTGGAAAGCGCGGGCATCGGAATAGCGCTTGAGCGGATCGGGATCGGTGGCCCGCTTGAGGACGGCGTCCACAGCCGGGCGGCAACCGCAAACACTCGAGGGTGCCGGCGCCTGCGGGGAAAAGGGTTTCCCGGTGATCAGCCCGTGGAAAATGGCGGCGATGGAGTATACGTCGGAAGCCTTTGTCGCGGCGGAGGGGTTAGCGAGCACCTCGGGCGCGGTGAAATGCAACGGCGTATCGACCTCCAGACCGGTGTGCACGGCACGGCCGAAACCGAAATTCCCTATCTTCGGGAGCGCGTTCTGGTTGAGCAGGATGCTGAGGTTGTCGAGGTGACCGTGGACAAGACCCGCGTCGTGGGCGTGGGCCAGTCCCTCGGAGACCGCATCGATGATCGTCAGCGACTGGCCGAACTCTACGATTTGCCCCTGGGTGGAACGGGCGAGGGATTTCCCCGGCACGAACTCCATGACGAGGTAGGGCATGCCGCCCACCTCGCCGGAATCGAGGATGCCGATGAGGTTCGCATGTCGGAGACCGGCCGCAAGCTTGGACGAGTTAGCGAACGCCTTGTGAAACTCCGGATCCGCAGCGAGCGAGGGGGAGAAAACTTTCAGCGCGACCTGCCGGTCGAGAGATGTCTGGTTCGCAAAAAAGACCGCCCCAAGATCGCTCGAAGTGACCATCGCGGTGAATTCGAACGCGGGAAGGAGTGATTGCACGGTCTCCTGCGAGGGCGGCCATTCGGGTTTCTGTGACATGAGATCGGGTATTGGAAATACAGTTAAAATTGGTTGCTAGAGGAAAAGAAGCGCGCGGTCAATCCCGAAACCTCCGATCAGGTCAATACCTTATTCCCGACGCTCCCGAGGAGATCCGTGGGGCGGAAATCCCGGCGCTGGGCGCGGTAGGAGAGCTTGGTGTGGTCAAGCTCCGTATCCATTCGGCGCAATTTACAAGCCCGCTTCCTGCATGGCTTTTTGTTCGTTTGCGAGCTACTCGGGCATGTATTTACGTCTATACAGGCAATTTTAGAACATCGCCCACACAACCATCACCAGACGATTTTCAATCGTTTTATAGGGACAAAATCCGCTTGCACCCCCCTGCACACTGATCGTCCGCAAAGAAAAATAAAAAAAACAACTTGTCTTCTCAGCGCGAGAAACTAAAGTTTTTTTGCACTTAAAAAAACACCATGAACCAGACTCCACAATCATTTATCTCCAAACTGTCGGGGCTTGCCCTGCTTGGCCTGCTATCCACCAGCACCGCATTCGCTGCTAGCCCTGAAGGCGGTGGTGATCTCAAATCCGACGATATTGTCGGAATCTCCTTCTGGATTATCTCGATGGCTCTCGTGGCGGCGACTGCATTCTTCTTTTTGGAGACGCAACGGGTCACCCCGAAATGGAAAACTTCCCTCACGGTGTCCGGCTTGGTGACAATGATTGCCGCCACCCACTACTTCTACATGCGCGATGTCTGGGTGGCCACGGGAAACACGCCTACCGTTTTCCGCTACATTGACTGGTTGATCACGGTTCCTTTGCTGATGGTCGAATTTTACCTGATTCTCTCGGCTATCACCAAAGTTCCTGGAGGCGTGTTTTGGCGCTTGATGATCGGGACGATCGTGATGCTTGTCGGTGGTTATCTCGGCGAGGCCGGATATATGAACGCCATGGTCGCATTCATCATCGGAATGGCCGGTTGGGCATTCATCCTCTGGGAAATCTTTCTCGGCGAAGCTGGAAAAATCAATGCAAACTCGGCACCTCCAGCGGTGCAGTCTGCTTTCAGCCTGATGCGTTGGATCGTTGTGGTTGGTTGGGCGATCTATCCGATTGGATATTTCCTCGGCTATCTCACCGGAGCAAGTCCTGAGAAAAGCATGGTCATGTTGAATGTAGTTTATAACTTCGCTGACGTTGTGAACAAAATCGCCTTTGGAGTGATCATTTGGATCGCTGCGACGAGCGAAAGCGACAAAGCCCTGAATTCTTCCAAGGCTTGATCGGGTTCGCAAGGACGGGAGTTGGATGCTGGTTGCTCCGACTCCCTAGCCTTGTCGAAACACAAATCATTCGCTGCCAGCACATGGCAGTGAATAGTGATCCATCGTCTTTCATTCATGAACGCTCTGACCTTAACATCGATCGGATCGTCGGCGGAAATGGCGGACGATCTGCTTGATGAGGTGGAAAAGGTGATGCGTAGCTTGGTCACCCGCGGGGAGCCCTCTGGAGGAGACATGCTGTCAAATTCCGCCCGCGCCGCCTTCGGTCATTTGGCCGCGGGTGGTCAACGGGTGCGAGCGCGCCTTGCACTTGGAGCCGGCGTCGCGCTAGACCTTGCGCCCCATGACTCCATCGCACTCGCTGCAACTGCCGAGCTCCTGCACAACGCATCGCTCGTGCATGACGACTTACAAGACCGGGAAAAAATCCGGCGCGGCAATCCGACGGTGTGGGCCGCTTATGGTGACGAAGTGGCGATTTGCGCAGGGGATCTGCTACTATCCGCCTCCTATGGTGCGCTTGCGTCGGTAAGTGATAGCCGGCTACTCCCGGAGTTGATCGCACTCGTTCATGCGCGCACCGCGCTGGTGGTTCGCGGGCAATGCAACGAGTTTTCTGCAAAGGGGCAAAAGGTCGCTGACATGGCGGTGTATGAGAGAATTGCCGTTGGGAAATCTGGCGCTTTGCTCAGCCTGCCATTGGAGCTGGCATTGTCAGCGTCCGGCAAAAAGGAGTGGATGGGCGAGGCGAGGCGCGCGGCGGAGGCTTTTGGCATCGGCTATCAGATCATGGACGACATGGAAGATGTTGAAAGTGATGCCGGTGGCTATGACGGGCCGCGTGCGGTCAATGCACTTTTGGTTTTGAGGGCTGCGGGCCACGGATTGAATGCCGAGGCGATGGCTCGCGAGATCGGTCTGCGGCACCTGCGCACGGCTGTCGCATCGGCAGATCTTCTCCCTAACGGAGCGGGTGCACTCCTTCGATGTCTCGCCTTGTCTCTATGCCAGCGGCTTTAGGTTTGGGGAAACAGTCTTGATGCAGGCAATCGTCATTGGAGCAGGTTTTGGGGGAATCGCAGCGGCACTTCGGCTCCGCGCCAAAGGCTATGAAGTTACGCTGATGGATCGTTGCGCAAATCTGGGTGGCCGTGCCCAGGTGTTTGAACGCGACGGTTTCCGTCATGACGCTGGCCCGACCGTGATCACCGCGCCTTTTTTGTTTGAGGAGCTGTTTGAACTCTTCGGCGAGCGGTTATCAGATCATGTGAAGCTTGTTCCGCTCAAACCGTGGTATCGCTTTCACTACGATGATGGCAGCCACTTTGACTACGGCGGCACGCTGGAGGAAACGCTTGCTGAAATCGCCCGGATCGATCCGCAGGATTGCGCGGGCTACCTTGCCCTATTGGCACAATCCAAGCGCATCTTCGAGGTCGGATTCACGGAACTTTCCGCTCAGCCCTTCCATCGCTTCATGACGATGGTGCGCCAGATCCCAAAGCTAATCGGCCTGCGCAATTATGAAACCGTGTGGGGCATGGTGTCGCGGCATCTTTCCAATCCAAAGCTCCAGCAAGCGTTCTCGATCCAGCCACTCCTTGTCGGGGGCAATCCCTTCGACACGACCAGCATCTACGTCCTGATCCACTATCTCGAGCGGGAGTATGGCGTGCATTTCGCGATGGGCGGCACCGGCGCGATCACGCGCGCGCTCGGCGAGCTGATGGAGCGGCACGGCATCGAAATCCAGCTGGGCACGACCATTGAGAAGATCGATGTGCAAGGCGGCGTCGCGAAGGGTGTCACGTTGGCCGACGGTAGCGTGCAGACTGCCGATGTTATCGTTTCCAATGCCGACGCGGCGCATCTCTATCGGCAGATGATCCAGCCGTCCGCGCAGGCCGCAGCGACCCGCATGAAGCTTGCCGCCGCACATTATTCCATGGGGCTGTTTGTCCTCTACTTTGGAACCACGCGGACCTACCCCGAGGTGGCGCACCACACCATCTGGATGGGTCCTCGCTACCGCGAGCTTCTTGATGACATCTTCTATCGCCAAGTTCTGGCAGACGATTTTTCCCTCTATCTGCATCGGCCCACCGCCACCGATCCGAGCTTTGCGCCGCCGGATTGCGATAGCTTCTACGTGCTTTGTCCGGTGCCTAATTTGCAGGCTAAAGTGGATTGGGAAATCGAGGGTCCGCGGCTGCGGGATCGGATCGTCGCCGCACTGGATCGCACGATTTTGCCGGGTCTTGCCGAGAGTATCACCGCCGATTTTTACAAGACGCCGGAAGACTTTCGCAGCGACTACCTAAGCGTCCACGGCGCGGGATTTTCCGTGGCACCCTTGTTCCGACAGTCAGCTTGGTTCCGCTTTCACAATCGGGCGGAGGGCATCAAAAATCTCTATCTCACCGGAGCGGGAACCCATCCGGGAGCCGGAATGCCGGGCGTGCTATGCTCGGCGAAAGTCGTGGACGCACTCATCCCCGCTGCGGTAACGAAATGAAGCCGTCAATCGACGCCCCCGAAGCTCTCGCCGCTGCCGACGCGGTGCTCGCTGCGAAAGGCCGCAGCTTCCACTGGGCACGGCGGCTGCTCGGAAAAACCCATGCTGAGCGAGCGACTCGCCTCTACGGATTTTGCCGCCACCTCGATGATCTCGCCGACGAAAGCACGTCTGCCGCAGACGCGCGGGAAAAACTGGATGCGGCCAGCCTCTCGATCATCACGGGCGTATCCGCCGACCCTGTGATTCGCGATGGAATCCGCTTGATGAAGGAATGCCACATTTCGCCCGAGATCGCACTGGAGCTGATCGCGGGTGTGCGCTCCGATCTCGACTCGGTGCGGGTTACGGATGAGGCAGAACTTTGCCGCTACTGTTACCGCGTGGCCGGGACGGTGGGCGTGATGATGTGTGGCGTTCTAGATGTGCACTCTTCGGTGGCTCATGCTCATGCGGTGGATCTTGGCATCGCCATGCAGCTCACCAATATCTCCCGTGACATCGCGGAAGATGCTGCCGCAGGTCGCCGCTATCTACCCGCATCCATGATCGGTGAGCTGTCGCCGAGCGAATTAATTTCACCCTCAGAAATGATGCGGCCAAGGCTCCGCGAATCCGTGGCAGAACTGCTGAGCCTGGCGGATCGGTATTACGCGAGCGGGGAAAGCGGGCTGTCGTATCTACCGCTCCGCGCGCGTGGCGGCATCCTCGTGGCAGCCCGTGTCTATCGGGCGATCGGCACGCGGCTTCGCGCCGCTGACTGCGCATTCTGGAACGGCCGCGTCGTAGTGACTGATCGCGAAAAAGCAGCGCTCACTGCCCAAGCGCTGCTCAGTGCCCCGTTGCGCAGCGCATTTTGGAAGTTTCCATCACATCACGATGCCAGCCTGCATGGCGCTTTGCGCGGCTTGCCAGGGATCGAAACCAGCCATGCAAACTGAGTCAGACATCCTCATCCTAGGCGGTGGCTGCGCGGGACTGAGTCTCGCACTGGGACTCGCGACTGACGGGGAAAATTGTCCGAGCACCGTGATCCTCGAGAGCCGCTCGCACTATTCCAATGATCGGACCTGGTGCTTCTGGGACGATGGCTCGGCTTACTTGCGCGAACTCGTGCAGCATCGCTGGCCGATCGTCACGCTCGCGCATGCCGGACGCCGGATCAACGTCGATTGCCACACCATTCCTTACTCGATGATTCCGGCGGAGAATTTCTACGCCTACGCCACAGAGAGACTGGCCGAAACGGCTCGCGTTACCCTCGCGATGAATGAGCCAGTCATCGGCGAGCCATGCAAGGACGGCGGGTTGTGGCGGGTCGAAACGCGCCACGGCTCGCGCTGGGCGAAGCGTCTCATCGACACGCGCCCCCAGCGAATGCCGGAGCGAGGTACTGCGGTGTTGTGGCAGTCATTCTATGGCCATGAAATCGAGTGCGACGCAGACCGTTTCGATCCCGGAGTGGCTCGGCTGATGGATTTTTCGCCGAGCAAAAATGGGCGGATCACTTTTCTTTACCTGCTGCCCGTTTCGCCGCGCCGTGCCTTGGTGGAGGTCACGGTTCTCGCGCCCGACCCGCTCGGCCCGGAAGATCTCGCGGAGGAACTCGCCGCCTTCATCCGGCAACAGGCAGGTGGATCGAGCCATGCGGTGCTACGCTCGGAGCACGGGGTGCTGCCAATGGGTCAGGCTGCCTTGGATCGCGGCACGGATGCTTCCCACGTCCGGGTCGGCGTGGCGGCGGGTGGCGCCCGAGCAGCCTCGGGCTTTGCCTTTCAACGCATCCAACGCTGGGCGAACGCGTGTGCCGCCGAGTTGATCGCGGGCCAGCCGCCGCTGTCGCATCCGCCTGACCCGTGCATCACCCGTGGCATGGATGCGCTCTTTCTTCGCGTCCTGCGCGCCCACCCAGAACGGGCACCCGAGCTTTTCCTAGCACTATTCGCAATTCAAGATCCGCGCCGGATCATCCGTTTCATGAGCGATCATGCGGTGATGGCGGATTACGCTGCCATCATTTTGGCGCTGCCACCATGGCTGTTTCTGGGTGAAATCCCCCAAGCGCTACGGCCGCGACCAAGCTTACGGAAAGGAGGGCTGAGCAGATGAATGCGCTGCGAATCCAAGGCCTTGCCTTCAGTGTTGGCGCAATCGTGCTTGCGATCGTAGCCGTTGCTGCAGCGCGGTTAGATCCGCAGGTCGAGTTGATCGTCGTCGCGACACTCATCGTCTTGCTCGGGGTTCCCCACGGCGCACTCGACACAATTTTCGCGCGGCAGCTTTACGGAATTCAGACACTTGGCGGTTGGTTGCGATTTGCGGTGATCTACGTTCTCCTTGGTGCATCGGTAGTGGGATTTTTCATGCTCGCGCCATCCGGTTTTCTCATCGGCTTCTTGCTGATCTCGATGCTGCATTTTTCCGGCGACCCCGCCGCCGGCACGCCATGGTTGGCACGTGCGCTTTATGGCGGTGCGATCATCGTTTTACCGACGTTGCTATACGCCGGGGAAATTACGCGGCTTTTCGCGCTGCTCGTCGGCATCGATGCCGCGACGCTTGTTACGCCATTCTTAAGTCTGCTTGCATGGCCTTGGTTGATCGGCCTCGCGCTGGCCGCGATCCAGCGTCTGCAAAAAGATTGGCTCACGGCCTTGGAAATGAGCGCAGTCGCGGTGTTGGCGGTGCTCGCCCCGCCGCTGATTTCATTCACGGTATTTTTCTGCGCCATGCACAGCGCCCGCCACATTCTGCGGACGATCGACTACTCGGGCCGTTCCTCTCCACGACTCATCCTTGGGGCTACGTTGTTACCCATGCTCGGCGTTCTGGTGGCATCGGCTGCGGCCAGTTACTTCCTTGGTGGCACGCCCATCAATGGGGCGATCATTCAGTTGGTCTTTGTCGGCCTGGCCGCACTCACCGTTCCGCACATGGCGCTCGTCGAGCGAGTCCGGCTGTCGGGCTGGGTCACGGGATCCGCGATCCGACGCGGTTAGTTTTTCCAAGCCCGCGCGAGAGATGGCAAGTCTCACGTTCTACCGCAGCAAACGACCCTGCATAGTCAAGCGATGACGACCCTGCAGCCGGGCTGCTGAATCTTTTCGACTTGTTGATCGCTTTCTCCATCGCCCCAGCGAAAAGACCCTCGGCGGCGAAGTGCAATATGGAAAAGGACGCCTCCGGCTACTTAGGGAAGGATAGGGAACGGTTCCCTTGGGTTGATGAAAAGAGCCGGAGGCGTCCTTCTCCTTACGCCAACACCTTCCGCACCACCTCCCCATGCACATCGGTGAGGCGGAAATCCCGGCCCTGGGCGCGGTAGGTGAGCTTGGTATGGTCGAAGCCTAACAGGTGCAATATGGTGGCGTTCAGGTCGTGGACATGAACCTTGTCCTCGACGGCATTGAAACCGAGTTCGTCGGTCTGGCCGAGCTGGACGCCGCCTTTCACACCACCGCCGGCCATCCACATGGTGAAGGCGTTGGGATGATGGTCGCGACCGTCGTTGCCGCCCTGCACCATCGGCGTGCGCCCGAACTCGCCGCCCCAGATGATGAGGGTCTCATCCAGAAGGCCGCGCTGCTTGAGATCCGCGATGAGTGCGGCGCAGGCCTTGTCCACAGCGAGGCAGTTTTTCTTCAGGTCGCCTGTCAGGTTGAAGTGCTGATCCCATGATTCATGGAACAGCTCGACGAAGCGGACGCCGCGCTCGACGAGGCGGCGGGCGAGGAGGCAGTTGTTCGCAAAGGAACGCTCGCCAGGCTTCGCGCCATACATCGCGCGGACGCTCTCCGGCTCCAGCGAGATGTCGGTGACCTCGGGCGCGACATCTTGCATACGGAAAGCCATCTCAAAGGCAGCGACGCGGGTGTTGATCTCCGGATCACCGATGGATTCGAAGCGCTTGTGGTTGAGGAAATTTACGGCGTCGATGGTGCGGCGCTGCGCCTCGCGGGTGATGCCTTTCGGGTTGGAGAGATAGAGGACGGGATCGCCGGTGGAGTTGAAGGTGACGCCGTCGTGGACGGAGGGCAGGAAACCGGAGGACCAGTTCGAGTTACCGCCGGAGGGACCCTTCTGTCCGGACGACATCACCACGAAGCCCGGAAGGTTGGAGTTTTCCGAACCCAGCCCGTAGGAGACCCACGAGCCTAGCGACGGTCGCCCGAACTGCTGGGAGCCGGTGGCCATGAGGATCTGTGCGGGCGCGTGGTTGAACGCATCCGTGTGCATCGAGCGGATCAGCGCAATATCATCCGCGCGGGAGCCGATGTGCGGCAGGATCTCCGCCATCTCCATGCCGCTTTGGCCGTAATGTTTGAAAGGGAACTTCGACCCCAGGAGCTTGTTCTCCGGGCGGATGAAAGCGGACCGGTAGCCTTTCAGAAGCTCGGCGGGCGGGGTTTTTCCGTTCATTTCCCGCAGCACCGGCTTGTTGTCGAAGAGGTCGATGTGGCTGGGCGCGCCGCCCATGAAAAGGAAGATGACATTCTTCGCCTTGGCGGGAAACGGCGGGGCCTTGGGAGCCTGCGGATTGATGGCGGGCGCGGTGGCGGCGCGGGCTTCCCCGAGCATCGAGGCGAGAGCGACCGAACCGAGGCTGAGGCCGCATTCTTTCATAAACCACCGCCGCGAGTAGGAGCGCTGGATGTCGTGGAGTGTGGAGGGTGGGAGCATGGAAATTGATTATTGAATATTAGAGATTGAATTTTGGGGAAGAGGATCACCGCTAAGACGAAAGGCGCGAAGTCTAGGCTTATTGGTTCATCTCTTCCTTAGGGTTTAGAGTTTAAAGTTTAAGGTTTAATTCTTGGTGATCGTTTCGTCGAGATTAAGGAGCACACGGGCGACCGCAGCGGCGGCGGCGAGCTCGGGCAAGGGGTGGGCTGAGAGATCAAGGGTGACGGGCTTATGGTTCTCCAGAAGCAGCTTCGCCTCGGCGGGGTCTGCGGCTAGGGCGGTATCGTAAACGGCGGCTAGGGCGGCAATTTCATCCGCATCCGGTACGCGGGAGGTGCAGCGGACGAAGGCGTGGGAAAGCTTTTCCTCAAGCGTCCCGGTGTCGGTGAGGATGATGTGGGCGAGGCCTAGTGCGGCTTCCACGGAGACCTGTTCGTTGAGAGTGACGAGAGCCTGCATAGGGCTGGTGGAGATGCTGCGGCGGGCGCAGGAAACAGCTCCGGATGGCGCGTCGAAGGCAACGAGCATCGGGTAAGGCACGGAGCGGAAACGGAATGTGTAAAGCGCTCGGCGGTAGCGGTTCGAGTCAGTCTCGACGTCCCATGTCTTTGGGCCGTAGGAGACAGGCTTTTGGAAAAGGTAGCCGGGTGCGGGCGGGAACACGCTGCGTCCGCCCATTTTCCCGTCCAACAAACCGGAGGTGGCAAGTTGGATGTCGCGGACGGTTTCCGCCGGGACTCGCATCCTTGCGCCGCGGGTGAGGAGGCGGTTCTTCGGATCCATTTCGCGCAGCGCCGCAGAGGCCGGGGACGCCTGGCGGTATGTGGCGCTCTGCACGATGAGGCGGTGGATGTGTTTCATATCCCAGCCGCTTTCCATGAACTCCACGGCGAGCCAATCCAGCAGCTCGGGATGGGAAGGCCGCGCGGCTTGGTGTCCGAAGTCCTCCGATGTCTCCAGTAGTCCGATGCCGAAATAAGCCTGCCAGATGCTGTTCACCATACGCCGTGCGGTGGTGGGCGATTTCGGATCGACCAGCCATTTCGCGAAGGTCAAACGCGACTCGGGATCGCCGGGCGGGAGCGGGTGGAGGAAGGCGGGGACGTGGGGTTTCACGACATGCTTCGGATGCGTCTGCTCGCCACGCTCGAAGAGGCGCGTCTCGCGTTCATGCTTCGTTTCCGCAGCGACGAGCGCCCATGTCGGCTGCGGGACTTTCGCGTATAGCTTCTCGATCTCGGCGGTCTCGGCGGCGAAGTCCGGGTTGCTTTCCCGCCAGTGCGCGACGAGCCGTGCGGACTGATCTGAGGTGCGTTTCTCCGGCGACGTTTCCAGCGCCTCGCGGACGAGCGGCGGGAGGTTGTCGAGGGCGTTGGGCAAGGTGGCGGCGACGGAGAGTCGGACGCGGCCGAGGTTGTAGGTCTGGGTGTCGTCGGAGTTGAATCCGCCGTGGTTCATGGAGAGGTTGTAATTGAAATGAATGGTGCCGCCGGTCTTGAACGGCTCCGGCAGTTCGAAGGTGAGTACAGCGGGGTCGTTGTTGCGGGCAGGGTCGCGCTCGTTCGTCCATGCGGTTTTCTGATCGCCGTCCAGCGCGAAGGCGGCTGGGCCGGTGGTACGGTCGTCGGGCTTGCGTTCTGCTGTGGCGGGGAAACGCATCGGATCGAGTGGAGTAACCGGCGGGTTGACGCTGGCTGTCGCCTTGTTGAAAGCGAGCTTGGTGAGCTGCGTGGGATTCGCGCCGGCCTTGAGGTTGAACTCGGTGAGTGCTCCGGTGCCGCGCGACGAGCGGCCGGGGCCGTTCATCGGCAGGTAGGGATCGTTCATCACCTCAAGACGCGCGGAGCGGATCTCCGGAATCTCCAGGGAAGAGGTGAACGACTCCCCTCCCCTTGTCGCCGCGTAGCCCATGTTGATCACGGACTTGTCGGGCTGCGGCCAGTATTTCTGCCCGGAATCACCGAGCTGATAGAGCTCCAGCGCATGCCACTCGGTGCGCGGCAGGGCGAGCATGTCCTCTTGCCATTTCGCGAAGGCGGCCTCCGCTTCCGGCGTTTTCTCCCGGATCGAGGTGTCGATGGCGGCGATCTTCGCGAGGATCTCATCTGTCGTCAGCCTATCCTCCTTGGATAGCGCAGGGATGGAGGTTTCCTCGATGGTGTTGAGAAACGCATACATGCCGAAATACTCGTCGTGGGTGAGCGGATCGTATTTGTGCGTGTGGCATTGCGCGCACTGCGCGGTGAGGCCGATGACGGATTTCCCTATCGCATCGATGCGGTCGATGATGCCCTCGATGCGGAACTGCTCGGGCTTTGCGCCACCCTCCTCGTTGGTCATCGAGTTGCGCAGGAAGCCGGTGGCGATGCGGTCGTCCTGCGTGGCTCCGGGGATGAGATCGCCGGCGACCTGTTTGATGATGAACTCATCGTAAGGCATGTTCGCGTTCATCGCGGCGACCACCCAGTCCCGGTAGAAATGGTGGTAGCGCGGCAGGTCTTTCTCGTAGCCCGCGGAGTCGGCGTAGCGCGCGGCATCCAGCCACTCCCGCGCCCAACGCTCGCCGAAGCGCGGGCTGGCGAGGAGTCGGTCGGATTCCTTGGTGAAATCGAAGGGCGCGGAAAGCTCCTCCGGCGTCGGCGGCAGGCCTGTCAGGTCGAGCGTGAGGCGGCGAAGAAGGGTGGCGGAATCCGCTTCCGGGGAGGACCCGATTTTTTGCGACTCCAGTTTTGACAGGATAAAATGATCGATGGGATTTTTCACCCATGCGGAATTTTTCACGACGGGCACCGGCGGGCGCTCGGGAGTTTTGAAGGCCCAATGCACGCCCCATTCCGCGCCCTGCTCGATCCACTTTTTGATCAGCGCGATCTGCTCCGGCTTCAGGCGCTCTTTCTTTTCCGGCGGCGGCATGACCTCGTCGGGGTCGCTGTGCAGGATGCGCTCGATGATTAGGGATTTCCCCGGATCGCCCGGCACGATGGCCTTGCCGCTATCGCCGCCTTTCAGCGCGAGTTCGCGGTCATCAAGGCGCAGCCCGCCTTCGACCGTCGCCTCGTCCGGGCCGTGGCAGGCATAGCAGTTTTCGGAAAGGATGGGCTGGATCTGCGAATTGAAATCAACCTTTTCCGCGCTGGATAGGGCGGGCAAAAAGACGGCTAGGGCTGGCAGGATGGCACGCATCGCGATACTATACGCTGAAATCGTTGACTTTATCCATGCCTATGTCGTCAAATTCTGGTATTTTCCGCGCATGCGAAAACACGAGATCCCCCACCCCGATCCATCCCTTGCGGAGCTATTGGAAGACCTGCCTATGATCGTCTTCTACATGAAGGACAGGGACGGTGCATTCATCCGCTGCAACCGCCGCTTCG
>JAIXQS010000018.1 GCA_027485615.1 Verrucomicrobiaceae bacterium | reverse complement strand
GCGGGCTGCGTCGGGAGAGGATGGTGTGGCGGAGTCTCTCCCTTGCCCGTAAATGCATGCGCGATATGTCCGGGGGTTCCCGTTTCACTCCACCCCCGGCTACTCTCGGGCCGTCCCTACCGGGACTTAAAAGATTCGTATGCCCACTTTCCTCTTTCCGCCTCGCGGCATTTCCCGGTTGCCAACTTCCCGGCGGCGTGCCAGGTTTTTTCCACAAGAAAGCCACCGACCCTTTCGGATCGGTGGCAGGTTTTGACGGAAGCCGTCGCTTGATCGTGTGATTCTGCCAGGAATCGATCAGGCGGCGGTTTCCTCTTTTGCAGGCGGACGCATCAGCCCGGACGCCCTCTCGCTCTTGGGCACGAAGCCCATCGCGCGGTAGAGCGGGCTGTCCTCGCCATGGTCGGGAGCGCTGCGCACCCCGTGGGCGATGAGCACCAGCAGGCTCTTCAGTGCATCCTCCTTCTCGTCGCGCGTTTTCTGCGCGGCGGAGCGTTGGATCGTCAGGGTCTGCAGCTGCACCACGGCGTCCTTGAGAGGCGCGGTGGCCGCCTCGAACTCCGCCAATGTCTTGCCTCCGAACTTCGCGTCCGGGGCGATCTTTCTCCATGCGGTGATGAAGTCCTCGGCCTTTCTGGCAGGCCGGCGCCGTCGATTATAGGTTATACGGGTAGACATAATGCATTCAATGAGAAACGGGGAAACGCCGGCCATGTTTCCCGATCCCGCACTCGCGGGTGGGTGGCCTGCGGTTCCCCGCGTGGGTTCCGTATCGGAGGCCTGCGTGGAGTCCTCCGCCTGGGAAAATGGAAACCGCGGCATACCTGCCGTGGCGGAAAAATTGTTCGGGAAACGCGCTCATTTCGGCCAATCCTCCTTGCTGAATCCCAGCGCCTCGCGCGCCTCACCGTATCCCACCAGCGTCTTGTGGAGCCGGTAGTCGTTCGCCTCTCGCCGCAAGCGCCCGGCGATCACCGCTGCGTCCACCCGCAGCCGCGAGGCCGCCGCGCGGATGTCCTTCGCGTAATGCAGGTGTTTCACCTCCTCCCATTTCTCCGGCGGGATGGGGGTGTCCAGCGCGAAGCGATCCGCCTCCTGCTCGATCCGCCCGGTGCGTCTGCGGTCGATCTCCACATCGTAGATCACCGGGTTCTCTGCGGAAAGGTGCAGGAGCACGTGGCCAAGCTCGTGGAATAGCGTGAACCAGAAATTGTCCAGCCTGTCCTGCCGCAGCGTCAGGCCGATCACCGGCCGGCCGCCCGCCCCGAGCAGGGCGGAGCCATCGAGGTGGGTGCCGTCCAGCCTCGGCTCGATGATGACGGCGATGCCCTTTTCGAGCAGCGCCCCGCAGGCCAGCCGCGGGCCGTCCGCGAGGCAGCTCAGCCCGGCCAGCCAGCGCAGGAAATCCGCGTCGTCCACCGCCCGGGGATCCCAGGGCGGCGGCTCGGTCTCCCGCGCGGCGCGGAGCAGCACCCGCACCCGCCAGGCTTCCAGCGCGTGCGGGTTCACCTTCGCTTTCTCGCCCCCGCCCTGGCGGGCGAAGGCGGGGACCTGATCCATCCCTCCGGGCAGCGCGGCGAAGAACCGCGCGAGCAGGCCGCGCTTGTCCTTGGAGTCCGCCCGCCAGCTTCCGCCGCTGCCGTCGAAGTAGCCGCGGTCGTACATCTGCTTCATCGGGTAATCCGCCGGATCGCGCCCGGTGCCGTCCGGAGGATTGTCCGGCGGCCCGTCGGGTTCGGACGGCCCCAGCAACGAATCGGCGGGGATGCCCCACTCGTCGCGGAGCCTCCGCATCATTTCCTGGCTGAGCTGGCGCTTGCCGTTGAGGATTTCAGAAGCGCGGCTCGCGCCGCCCAATAGCTCTCCGAGATCCTTGCGCTTGTAGCCCATCTGGAGCATGCGGAAACGGATCGCTTCGAGCGGAGTGGGTGGGGGGATGGGGATGTTGTCGTTCTCATATCTCTGGATCAGCACGTTGAGCACCTCCAGTTCGTCCCGTTCATTCGCGGGCAGTTTATTGAACCGCCGGGCAAGCTCCGCCACGCGCTTCAGCGCGGCGGCATGCTGTTCCGGGGTCTTGATTGGTTTCATGGTGTTGTTTTGTATATTTTTTGGGATTTCATTCAGTGCAGATGGGGGAATGTTCGCGGCCGGCGAGATGCGCGGCCTTCATTTCGCGGAAGGCGATCCGGTGGGCGATCACGAGACGCAGATCCTCTTGGAAAAACACATCCGCCTCGATCCCCGTGCCGTCCCTGCCGAGCGCGAAGTGATACAGATCCCCGCCCAGCCGCAGGCAACGCGGGAAGGACACCATCATCCGCGCCGCGTCCCTCCACTCCGCCCTCCTCACCTCTCCGATCCATGCCCGGAAGCCTCCCGCGCAATACCTCGCCGCATCCGCCTCCAGACCCTTTGTGATTCCTAGAAGATTCATTACGGGAACAGATATTCAGCAAAACCGGAATAAACGCAACAACAAAGTTACCAGATTGGTAATTATTCTGCAGAACGCTTACCGTACAAAGGTTTCCCGCCCACCGCCCACCAATCTCCCATACCAAACGATCGCGTGGGGCGAAGCCCTTTACGCGACCGCCCACCGATCCCCGATCCCCGATCCCTTCACAGCCGCGCCTTGACCCGAGCCCATCCGACAGGTAGATTGTTCCCGATGAAAGTCAGAACAGTCAGCTTCGAGGCGCTACAGCGCGACAAGCGGCGTGCGCGGAAACGCGACGAGCTGCGGCTGGCGCGTGGCGAGGTGACACCCGAGCAGCTCCAGGAGGAGAACTCGCTGATTCCGATGGGAACCAAGATCACGATCCTCAATCTGCGCGAGACCCTCGAACGCTACTACGGCAAATGACGCCGGAGCCGTGTCCGAGGGTGGAAACGCATGTCGCCGATTTTGCGGATATCCTGTTGCCGATGGACGGCAGTGAACCTCCGGTGATTGTTGGCGGCCATGCGGTCAATCTCTGGAGCATGTATTTCCTCGCAAACGGAGTCGCGGGGTTGGAGCGATACCTGCCCTTCACAAGCAAGGATCTGGATCTTGTGGGAACCATGGATTTGCTGGATCGCCTGCATCTCAGGTTGAAGGGCAAGCTGACCCGCTCCGAACCACGTAGTCCCGTTTTG
>JAIXQS010000125.1 GCA_027485615.1 Verrucomicrobiaceae bacterium | reverse complement strand
ATCGGTTTCCTCCGCTTCTCCCACAAGCAAGGTGGTGGGAAGCTATGTTAGCACACTTTTGGGCAGTGCGAGGGCATCATACGAGGTTCTGCTTTTTGATATTCCTAAGCACATCCACTTACGAATGCAGGTTTCTTGAGAAAATTCAGCGGTACTTCATGCCCTACACCCTCACCCGCAACGCCGCCGGTTCCGCTCCCGACCTCGCCGTCACCCGCAGCCATGAGGCCACGCGGGATGTCTTGTTCAACTCGGATCATCAGGCCGGGAGCACCGCCGTTTCCAGGCCCACTTATGGCGTGAAGGCGGCTGTGCGGCTTTTTCCGTACGGCTCTTGCATACGCCGCGCCGCCCACGCCTAACCGCAGCCGCAAGGAAGCACTGCACCCCGGCCTTGGCATCCTGTCCGTTCCTTTCATCAATACGTAACTCCCCCCCTCCACCATGGCTTGGCCGCTGCGTGGTCGCACCTCCGGCCAAGCCCCTGCCAACCAACCTTTCGGTTACCTTGACATTTCGGCATTCTCGGGTTTTAAATCCGTCAGCGAATGACCAAGAAGCGGATCACAGCCAAAAAACTTGCGCGGGTCGAGTCCACCACGCGTTTTTTCCAATGGGTGACCCGGGCGCTCTATCTGTGCGTGGCGGTCGCATTCGGCCTGTTGATCGCAGCGACCGCGGCTCCGCAAAAAAAGGAACATGATAGGCTTCAGGCGCAGCTCCGCGCCGCCCAGGACCGCGAACGCGAAGCGCTCGCCCGCAAGAACCACCAGCGCATCGAGCTCCATGCGCTGCGCAAGGACACCTCCTACCTTGAAGTGCAGGCGCGCGACCGGCTCAATCTCTACCGCGAGGGCGAGCGGGTGCTGCGCTTCGAAAGCGACCGCTAGCATCCGATGCGCTTCACTCTTCGCGGTTGACCCCCTTCCCGCCGAACCCCTAGATTCTGGTCATGCCACGCCTGATCAAAACACTACTCGCATGCCTTCTCCTGCTCACGCAGGCGGGGCAGGCCGAACACGTGATCGTCTGCGGCGGCCCGGCCTTGCGGAAATGGGAGAACTACCGCGTCGAGGATGACCAGCACGACCGCTGGTGGGGAAATTTCGTCCGTGCATCGACGCTGCGCATGGCGGAGATCCGCCTCGCCTACGGGAAGGACGCCCCTCTGGTTTGGCTGGTTTACCGTCCGGGATTCGAGGCGCGCGGCCGTGAAGACGGCAAGCCCTACACCGCATGGATCGCCGAACAGGCAACCAAGCGCAAAGCCACCCTGATCTGGTTCAACTCCGGCGGCGACTACATCAGCAAGATCAACTCGCGCCCGCGCGGCTCCGTGCAAACCTTCGATTACTTCGGCCACTCCAACAAATACGCGTTCATGTTCGATTACGGCTCCGAAATCATGGCCGTCTCCAACGCCTGGCTCCACGAGCGTGACATCCCGCGCCTGAAATCCTCCATTTTCGCCCCCAACGCCTATTGCAAATCCTGGGGCTGCCACACCGGCCAATCGATGTCCAAGGCATGGAAAAATCACTTGGGGATACCCCTCGAAGGAGCCAACGGAAAAACCGTTTACACCTTAGTCGGCCAAGGCACCATGCCCGTTGGCCACGGCGGATGGGTGCGGTAGGTAAACGCTGTAATCCTGAAAGCTGAAAAGCTGAAATGGATTTCAACACTACCCCCTCGATCATTCTTTCAGCATTTCAGTTTCCAGCAATTACCCCATGACCCTCACCGAACTCCAGCACCTCCATTCCCTCCCGTTTTTCGAACTCATCCAGAAGTCCCGCGCGGTGCATGAGGAAAACTGGGCAGATCCGGAAATCCAGCTCTGCACCCTGCTTTCCATCAAGACCGGCGGATGCTCGGAGGATTGCTCCTACTGCGCCCAATCCGCCCGCTACAAATCCGGTGTCGAATCCGAGCGCCTGATGGCGAAATGCGACATCATGGAGCGCGCAAAGGTCGCCGCCGAGACCGGTTCCACCCGCTTCTGCATGGGCGCGGCGTGGCGCGGGGTGCGCGGCGGCACGCAGCGTTTCGAACAGGTCATCGACATCATCCAGGACGTTTCCAAGCTCGGCATGGAGGTCTGCGTCACACTCGGCGAACTCGGCCCGGAGGAGGCGAAACGCCTCAAGGAAGCGGGCGTCACCGCCTACAACCACAACCTCGACACCTCGCCCGAGCACTATCCCAACATCGTCACCACCCACACCTACGAGGATCGCCTGCGCACCATCCAGAACGTGCAGGACGCCGGCATGTCCGTCTGCTGCGGCGGCATCCTCGGGCTGGGTGAAACGATCACCGACCGCCTCCGCATGCTGGAGGTCATCTCGAACTTCGATCCGCAGCCGGAATCCGTGCCGATCAACTCCCTCATGCCCATGCCCGGCACACCGCTGGCGGAAAACCCGCAGATCGATACCTTCGACATCGTCCGGATGATCGCCGTCACCCGCATCGCGATACCCAAGGCGAAAGTCCGCCTCTCCGCCGGCCGCACCCGCCTTTCCGACGAGGCGCAAGCGCTCTGCTTCTTCGCCGGCGCGAACTCGATCTTCTACGGCGACAAGCTCCTCACCGCGAAAAACCCTTCCGTGGAAAAAGACCAGGTCTTGCTTGCGAAACTCGGCCTCTCCCCGCTCGCCCCCGTCCTGCCGGCGCACGAATCCGCCATGGCGTGATCGACCGCCGATTTCCGTTCCATCCCGGCTCGGCTTCCATCTACTCTCCGCCCGTGGCGGCACCGCAACAACCATGCCTCGAAACCGACGGGAAATTCTTCCGCCGGCACGGCAAGCGGCTTTGGATGAAAGCCGTCACCTACGGCCCCTTCCCGCCGGGGAAGGCGTTTCCCTTGGCGGATGATTTCGCGAAAATCCACAGCGCGGGTTTCGACACGATCCGCCTTTTCGAATTGCCCGATTCCGCGTTACTCGATGAGGCGCACCGCGCGGGCTTGATGGTGTTCGCGGGGCTGCGGTGGAACCATTACGAGGATTTCCTCTCCAAGCCCGCCATCCTCTCCTCCGCGCGCATCCATCTCGCGGAGTGGTTGGGAAAACACGCCGCACACCCCGCCCTCGCCGGTGTTTATGTCGGCAACGAGATCCCCGCCGATCTCGTCCGGTGGATGGGCCCCGCCGCCGTGCGCGAGGCGGTCGAGGGGCTCATCGATCTCGGCAAATCCATCGCGCCCCATCTCCTTTTCGCCTACGCGAACTACCCGTCCACCGAATACCTGGAACCCGGCAACGCCGATTTCACCGCCTTCAACATTTACCTGGAGGAAAAGGAAGCCTACGCCGCCTACCTGCGCCGCCTGCAGAACATCGCCGGAGACCGCCCGCTCGTCGTATCCGAGTTCGGCATGGACTCCGCCCGGAACTCTCAGGAAAAGCAGGCGGAGACACTCGGCTGGGCGTTGGATTTTTCGCACCGCGAGGAAACCGCCGGCTTCACGGCCTATGCCTGGTGCGATCTCTGGCTCAACAACGGGCGGGAAATCCTCGACTGGGATTTCGGCCTCACCGACCGCGACGGCAGGGAAAAGCCCGCCTACGGGGTTTGCAGTAATTTCAAGGCCACTCCCCCGCCGCCGTCCGCCCGCACCTTTTCGGTGATCGTCTGCACCCGTAACGGCGGCGCACGCATCGCTTCATGCCTTTCCGCCATTGCCAGGATGGATGGCAAGCCCTTCGAGACCATCGTCGTCGATGACGGCTCGACCGACGGCACCGCCGAGCTTGTGGCGGGGAAATTCCCCGACGTCCGCCTCATTTCCATCCCACCCTCCGGTCTCAGCGCGGCGCGCAACATCGGCGCGGACGCGGCCACCGGAGAGATCCTCGCCTTCACCGACGACGACTGCGAACCCGACCGCGAATGGCTCGTCCGCCTCGACCGCGCATTTCACGATCCGGAGATCTCCGCCGCCGGTGGCCCGAATCTCCCGCCACCCGCCCGCAACGAACGCGAGGCGGTGATCCGCGCCGCACCGGGTGCGCCCAGCCATGTGCTTCTCGACGACACCCGCGCCGAGCACCTGCCGGGCTGCAACATCGCCGTCCGCCGCGCGGCCTTTGCGGCGGTCGGTGGTTTCGATCCCGTGTTCCGCACCGCCGGTGACGACGTCGATTTCTGTTGGCGGCTGAGCGACGCCGGGCATCGTCTCGGATTCGTCCCCGGCGCGTTTGTCTGGCATTGGCGCAGGCCATCGATCCTCACCTATCTGAGGCAGCAACTCGGCTACGGAAAGGCGGAGAAACTCCTGCTCGCCAAGCATCCCGGACGGTTCGGGAAAAACGGCGAGGCGCGCTGGCAGGGCTTCGTCTATGGCGGTGGTGCGGTGCGTGTCGGGGGCGGATCCATCATCTACCACGGAGCGATGGGTAATGCCGGATACCAGTCCATCGTGAACCGCATGTTACCGCTCCGTCCCATCGACTCCGCATTCCGCACGCCCCGCGCGGAGCTCCTATTGTGCCTTCTGGAAATCCTCCAACCCGCCGCCCGCCGCTATGCCAGGGGCGGTAATATCCTCCCGCCGCTTTCCAAACCGCAGCTTTCACAACCCGATCCCACCCACGAGTTCGCCATCCCCGGCGATGAAACGAAGTTCCGCGACCATTACCTCCGAACCCTCCTCACAAAAGGCTGGAAACCCGCCGGTGAAACGGGCGCATGGGATCTGGAAAAAGACGGAACCCGTGTCCTCATCGCCACCGAACGCTGCGGCCCGAACCTCACCCGCACCCTCTTCCGCGTGTCAGGCGAACCCGCTGCCGCCCGAGCCCTCAAACGCGAGCTTTCCACCTGATCTACCATGTCCTTCCTCACCAAAGACTACGACTACCACCTCCCACCCGAGCTGATCGCCTCGCGGCCATTGCCCGATCGCGCCGCATCGCGGATGCTCGTCATTGATCGCAAGAGCGGCACCATCACCCACGGTCGCTTCGCGGATTTCACGGATCATCTGAAACCCCACGACCTCCTAGTCCTCAACAACACCCGCGTCATCCCCGCCCGCCTGTTTTCCGACGACGGGCGCACCGAACTCCTCTGCCTCGACCGCCTCTCCCCCACCCTCTGGCGTTGCCTCGCCAAGCCCGGCAAGCGGATGAAGGTCGGGCGCCCAGTCACGGTCGGAGGAATTACGGGAAACGTAGTGGAAGTGATGGAAAACGGCGACCGCGTGATCCAATGGGAATCCGCGCCCGATCTCGACAAGCTCGGCCATGTCGCCCTGCCGCATTACATGGGGCGCGACGACGAGGATTCCGACAAGGAACGTTACCAGACGGTCTTCGCGAAAGAGGAGGGAGCCATCGCTGCGCCTACCGCCGGCCTGCATTTCACGCCGGAGATTCTATCTGAAATCGACCACGATTTCATCACACTGCATGTAGGAGTCGGCACCTTCCGCCCGGTTTCCGTGGCTCACATCGGCGAGCACGTCATGCATTCGGAGAAGTATTCCGTCACCCCGGAAACAGCGGCACGCATCAATTCCGCGGAGCATGTGGTCGCCGTCGGCACCACCGTGACCCGCGTGCTGGAGTCCCTTGCGGGTGGCGGGCATCGCATCGCCCCGGATGCCGCCATGTCCGGCGCGACCGACATCTTCCTCCATCCCCCCTACCGCTTCCAGGCGGTGGATGCGTTGCTGACCAATTTCCACCTCCCCCAATCCACACTCATCATGCTCGTCTCCGCCTTCGCCGGACGCGAGCTTGTCCTCGAAGCCTACCGCCAAGCCGTCGCGGAGAAATACCGCTTCTACTCCTACGGCGACTGCATGCTGATCATATAAAACCCTAAAACTTAAACGATAAACCCTAAGTCATCTGACCCATCCGTATGATCCGTGCAATCCGTGGTCGTAAATCTTCTCTCTCTTTTTGAATCCTATGAAACTCATCTCCTGGAACGTCAACGGCATCCGCGCCACCCTCGGCAAGGGCTTGCCGGATTTCATCTCCTCCGAAAACCCCGACATCCTCTGCCTCCAGGAAACGAAGGCGCGTGAGGAACAGGTGGAGCTGCCGCTCGAATTCGGAGCTTACAAGTCCTTCTGGAACTCGGCGGAAAAGCCCGGCTACTCCGGCACCGCGATCTTCACCAAGGAAGCGCCACTTGCCGTCATGCACGGCATGGGCATCTCCGACCATGACCGCGAAGGCCGCGTTATCACGCTGGAGTTCCCCGACTTCCACCTCGTCAACGTCTATACGGTCAATGCCCAGGACGGCCTGCGCCGCCTGCCCTACCGGCTGGAGTGGGACGCCGCGTTCCGCGCCCACCTGAACCGCCTCGCCCTTTCCAAGCCCGTCATTTTCTGCGGCGATCTCAACGTCGCCCACCAGGAAATCGACCTCGCCCGCCCGAAGGAAAACCGGCAGACGGCGGGCTTCTCCGACGAGGAGCGCGCCAGCTTCACCGAGCTGCTGGAAAGCGGCTTCATCGACACCTTCCGCCACCTTTACCCCGACAAGACCGGAGCATACTCGTGGTGGTCTTACCGCGGCGGCGCACGGGAGCGGAACGTCGGCTGGAGAATCGACTACTTCGGCGTCTCTCCATCGCTGATCGGCCGTGTCGCGGAGGCGACCATCCTGCCGCACATCACAGGCTCCGACCACTGCCCGGTGGGCATCACTTTGCGCTGAGCGCGGTGACGATGGCGGCGACGTTGGCGCGCACCATTTCCTCATAGCTGGTCATGCCGCGCCCGTCGGCCACGAGTTCACCGCCGAGCTGGATGCCGGTGTCCTTGGTCAGGCTTTCGAGCATCTTGGGGTTCGATTCCTTTTCGGGGAAAACGGCGGCCACGCGTTCCTTTTTCAGGGTGGCGATCAGCTCCGCGAGCTCCGCGGCATCCGGCATGCGCTCACGGTTCAAGCCCTGGATGGGATAGGCCTCGAAGCCGTAGGCCTCGCAGAAATATTGGAACGCCGCGTGGGCGGTGGCCAGCTTGCGGCCGTCGCGCGGGATGCGGATCAGCTCGCGTTTCACCCATTTCTCCAGCCCATCGAGCTTCGCCCGGTAGGCCTGCGCGTTCGCCTCGAACACCGCCTTGTTCTCCGGGCTCGCGGCGGAAAGCTCATCCGCCACCACCCCCGCCGCGCGGCGGAAAAGATCCACCGAGTGCCACCAATGCGGATCCATCTCATGCTCGTGGTCATGCTCATGCCCCTCGTGTTCGCAGGCACCGTGCAGCGCGGGCAGCGTCGCGCCAACCTCCACGATGCGCGCCTTCCCGGCGAGAATCCCCTTGAGCTTTGGCAAGTAGCCCTCCAGCCCCATGCCTGAAACGAAATACAGCGAAGCTCCCTCCGCCGCCAAAAGATCCGCCGCCCGCGGCTCGAAGCTATGCGGATCGCCCTTCTCCCCGATCAGATCCACCACCTCCACCTTCTCCCCGCCCACCTGCCTCAACAGATCATCGATCAGCGGATGCAGCGAAGCCACCTTCAACTCGGCGGCCTGCGCAAACCCCATCGCTCCGAAAAAAAACACCGATACAAAAACCTTCGCGTACACCCCGCCAACCTGAAACGATTACCGGCTAACGCAAGTGTTTTGCGCTAACGAAATCTTTTACGGAAGGGATTGGAGGCGAGTTCCTCCGCGATGGTGGTGGCGGGGCCGTGACCAGGGAGGATGATGCAGCCGGGGGCGGCTTTCGCGAGGGCGGCGCGGAGGGTGGCGGAGGCGAGTTCGTGGGCTTCGCGTGTTTTGCAGCCGCCCATGGAGCCGGCGAAGATGGCATCTCCGGGGACGAAGAGCTGGCGCCCGAGGCCGTTGACGAAATAGCCGGTGGCGGGGGTGCAGTGGCCGGAGAGATCGACCGTTTCCAGCTCCAGCGAACCGAATGTGAACTTTCCGGCGGCGAGGGCTTCGGTTTCCGAAATCACCCGGACGCCTGTCGCAGCGAGTGATTCCACGCCGCCGATGTGATCCTCGTGCGAATGGGTGATCAGAAGAGCGTCCAAGCCGTCCGGTGAGACTTTTCCCATGATGTCCCGCTCGCCGAAACCGGCATCGAACAGCAGGCGGACGCCGCCGAACTCCACTTGCCATGCGTTCACGATCCACTGCCGATAGGGCAATTCGATGCGGCGGACGCCGGGTATCGCGACAGGCTCCGGCAGGTATCCGGGCAAGGCGATGAGGGCTGCGGCATCGAGGCCGAGGGCGGGACAAATCGCGTGCGCGGCGTCTCCGTCCATCTCGCCGCCGAGGAGTGCTTCGATTTCGCCGGCGGCGGTGCCGCTGGCTTCGGAAAGGGCGGGGACATCGATGCCCAGCCCGCGCATCGCCTTGGCGATGACGTCGGTGAATTCGTCCTCGAGGCTCATCTTATGCGGTAGTAGCCGTCCGGATTGTAGAGGAAATAGACGTCCTTGGGATTGAGGCGCGGGAGGTAGGTGAAGACCTTGCCGTCCTCGTCGATCTCCTCGGTGAGCGCCGTTTTCTTCTCCGCCGCCTTTTCCCCTGCGTCCGGGTTCATGGTGACGGAGCTTTCCAGGATGCCCTCGACGATGTGGTTCACCCATTTCAGCTCCTTCGCCTTGTCGGCGAACTCGCTCCAATCGCCGCTGGTGGAGCGGGCGTACATTTTCTGGATGAACTCATCGGTGGAGATGCCCATTTTCTTGGCGACCGGGGCGGCGAGGCGCTCCCACCAGCGGTTGCTCTCCTGGAAGAACTCCTTCTGCTGGGTGAGGTTCAGGCGGGCGAAGGCGATCTGCGAGCTGATCTGGTGGTGGAGGATGACGGCGTTCGGGTAGGCGTAGCTTTCCTCGGCGAGGGTGGTGATGCAGGCGGCCATCGAGGCGGCGAAGCTTTTCACGACGACATGGATCGGGGCGTCGCTGGCCTCCATGGCCTTGAGGATGCGGTAGCCGGCCATGACGGAGCCGCCGGGGCAATCGTCGATGACGATGAAGATGGGCAGCTTGCGGTCGCGGTTGTTCCAGAAGTCGATGCGGCTGGTGACGAAATCGGCGGTGGCGCCGACGATCATGCCGTTGAGGGGGATGCGGCGGTCGGAGATGACGAGCATGCCGTCCTCGCGGAGCGGATTCTCAAGGAACACGGGATCGGAATCGGCGAAGGTCTCGCGCTTCTCGCGGGTCTCGATGGTCTGCATCTCGGACTGGAGGCGGGTAAGCTCGAGCGCGGCCTCGCTCTGGAGGCTCTTGAGATCGGCGGCGAGCTTTTCCGAACGGATCGTGGAAAGCTCGCCCTCGCGGGTGAGGCGGGCGATCTCCATCTGATGCGCGGCGACAGCGTCCTTCACGGCCTCCTGACGTTTTGCGGATTCGAGGGCGAGCTTTTCGGTGATGAGCTCGCGCTCCAGCTTGAGCTTGGCGATCTCGGCGCGGAGGCCGTTCGTTTCCTGGGTGAGGGTTTCCGAGGCGAGCTTGTTGAGGGATTCGAGGCGGGCGGCATCTCCGGTGGGAGTGGCGGCGGCGGGCTTTTCCTCAGTGGCGGCGGCGGGTTTCTCCTCGGCGGCGGGAGCGGAGACTTCCTTCGCGTGGATGTTTGCGAACCCAAGGGCGGACAGCAGCAATACCGTTTGGAATTTCATTACAGCTATACTGCCGCCTCTCGCCGCTTTTTCAAGCGAAGCCCCACAAAGATCACGACGGCCACAAACAGCAGGAAAAGGCAGGCCGCGACAGCGAAAAACTTGAAGAGGCGCTGGCTCGCGGAGTCCACCTGGGCGTTCGTGATGGTGTCCCTGGGTTTCACGCCTGCGGTTTTCACGAAACGGAGGGTGCCCTCGCCGAGTTCCACGGAAGTGAGTTCCGCCATGACGCCGCCGATCCCCTCCTTGCCCGCGTAGCGCTCCGCGATGCGGTAGGGGGACATCTGGCCGAGGAATCCCTCCGCAACGGTTTTGCCGGGCACCTCGATATCGCTGACCTGAAGGACGACTTCCTTGTTCAGCAAGCCCGGCTTCGCGACCATCGTTCCGTTGAGGTAGCGGGGATCGGAGGTGACCATACCACCCTCCCCTTCCTTGGAAAGCCGCGGCTTGCCGTTGAGCTGGAAGGAGATTCCCAGCCGGATCTCCTCTGGGGAAACCGAGTCCACGCGCAGCATGCCGCGCAGATCCCTGAACGGCTCGTAGGCGGCGATCGCGAGGTTCATTTCCTCCGCCGTCAGCTCAAGCGTGGTGGATTCACCGTCGACCACGGCGAGGCGGAAGGCCTCCAGTTTCTCCGCGAGGCGGTTGAGCTCGGCTTCCCGGTCTTCGAGCGGCGAGACATCGACCACGGCGGGTTTGTCATCGGTGAACTTCGCGATCTCGTTGGCTTGGCGGAAAAGCACGGAGATGGAAAAGCCGATCAGAAAAAGCATGACGAGCAGGGCGGCGATGAGGATCGCGCAGCCGGCGTAGGGGGATTTTTCGCTAACGCTTTGGTTTTTCATATCAGGCATCCCGGTTCTCGTCGTGCATGCGTTTCCGCTCCTCCTCGGGGATGTCATCGCCCGTCACGGCACCCTCAGGCTCCGTCCATTCCTCGTCGCCCGGCATGCCGTGATCGGCGTGGTGGCGGTATTCGTCGTGCCAGCCGTCCTCGTGGTCGTGCTCGTGGTCATGGTGGAAATCGCTGTGCGGATCGCCGTGGGCGTGCGGGTCGGGATGGGCGGGATACGCCTCTTCGCGCTCGTCGTTTTTCAGGAGCCATTGCTGCCTGCGCTGCCGCATCTCCTCCTCTTCGCGGGCTTCCTGTTCGCGCGCCTTTTTCCTGTCGAACCATGCCAGCCAGATGCAAATCTCGTATAGCAGCAGCATGGGCAGCGCCATCAGGTTCAGCGTCATGATGTCCGGGGTGGGAGTGATCAGCGCGGCGGCGACGTAGATCGCGAGGATCGCGTAAGTCCGCGTGCGCGACATGGTATCGTAGGTAAGCAGGCCGAGCTTCACAAAGACCATCACCACCACCGGGAGTTCGAAGGAAAGGCCGAAGAGGAGGGTGAACTGGGTGGCGAAGGTGATGTATTCGCCGATGCGCCATTCGTTGGAAACGCCCAGGTTGCCGCTCCACTCATAGAAGAACAGCAGCGCCTTGGGCAGCACGAGGAAATAGGCGAAAAGCACGCCGCCGATGAAAAGCCCGAAACCGACCGCCATCGCCGGCCACATGACCTTGCGCTCGTTGTCGTGCAGGCCCGGCAGGACGAACTGCAGGATGAACATCAGCAACAGCGGGAATGCCACCACGATGCCCGCGTAGAGGGCGAGCTTCATGGAAAGCATGAAAGTCTCCGTCGGTTTCAGGGAGGAAAGCATGCGGCTGCTCGATCCCGCGCCCGGCTCAAGGTTGGGGTCGGACTCCAGCAGCGCAAGCAACTGGCGCGTCATGGCATCGCCCTCGCCGAGGGCTTTCACGAAATCCTTGCGCTTCGTCTCCGGCAGCGCCTTCGCCGCCCGGAGCAGTGTCACGCTGCGTGAGTGGAACTCCATGTCCGGTTTCGCGAGCGCCTTGTAGAACGCTTCGCGCTGCACCTCCCCGAGGCTCGCCGCGATGCGCTCCACATCCTTCGCCTCGTTCCAGATCTCCACGGTCGGAACCTTGATGCCCTCGTGCGCCTCGCCGTCCGGCATGGTTTCCATCTGCTTGCTGAGGATCACATTCTCGACCGGAGCACGCAGGATCCGCATCAGGTCATCCTGGAATGCGAAGCAGACAATCATCGAGACCAGGAGGGTGATGACCACCCGCGTGACCATCACCCGCAGATCCTCGAGGTGATCGAGGAACGGCTTCTCATGGTCCGGATGGGCTTTTTCCCTGAGTTCGAAAACTTTCTTGAGGAGATACATTCGGTGCTGGCGGATTCAAATGCCACTTGCCCCCATCCGCAAGGGAAGAGTCGGACGGATCAGGGAAAGGCGCGGGCCACCGCGATGTTGTCAATGAGCCGCACCTCGCCGTAAAAAACCGCGCAGGCAAGGATCGCCGGTTTCGCGAGGTTTTCCGTGGGGGCGAGAGTTTCCGCATCCACCAGCGATAGGTAGTCGATCCTCGCGAAATCCGATCCGCCGATGATTTCCCCGGCTACGCGGAGCATGGACGCGGCATCGCTTTCCCCGGCGGCGGCAAGGAGGGCTTGGCGGATGCGCGGGGCGTCGGCGCGGTGGGCGGCGGTAAGGCGGGTGTTGCGGGAGGACATCGCGAGGCCGTCGCTTTCGCGGATCGTGGGATGAGGTATGATCTCCGTCCGCAGATCGAGATCCCGCACCATGCGGCGGATCACGGCGAGCTGCTGGAAATCCTTCTCGCCGAAGACGGCGGCGTCACAGCCGGTGAGGAGGAATAGTTTCAGCACCACCGTGCAGACCCCGTCGAAGTGCCCGGGCCGAGCGGCTCCGCAAAGGTGCGTGGAGAGCGAGCTTTCCGTGACGGTCACGGAGCGGTCGGGGAAATACATCCCGCCGTCGTCCGGGATGAACACGCCATCGGCTCCGCGCGTTTCGCAGACATCGAGATCCGCCGCGAGAGGACGGGGATAGGCCGCGAGATCGCCCGCCCGGTCGAACTGGATGGGGTTCACGAAAATGGAAACGATGACCGCACCCTCGACACCGGCTCTTTCCCGGGCAAGGGAGATCAGCGAGGCATGGCCCTCATGCAGCGCGCCCATCGTCGGAACGAGGATTATGGGGCCCGACGACGCATCGAGGCGGGCACGGAGTTCGGTTTTCGTTTTCGCGATCCACATGGATTCAATTCCCCCCTTTTTCTGATTCCTGCCCACCGACTCCCGATCCCCGCATGATGCGCAACCCCTGACGGATGTATTCCACCATGGAAAGCAGGATGAACACGGCGGCGAAGGCGCACGGATACACAGGGGAAAGCTCGGTCACCCGCAGCATCACCCAGCCGAGCACGACGAAGAGGAAGAAGGTGCAGACTTTCCCCGTCCAGTGCGGGCGGATCACCACATTTTTCCGGGCGGACCACATCACCCGGATGCCGGCGAGGATCACGGAATCGCGCAGCACGACGAGCGCAGCGAACCACAGCGGGATGCGCCAGCCCTCCACCCCCCAATCGAAAAACGTGAGGATGAGCAGCGCGCTGAGCACCAGCGCCTTGTCGGCGATGGGATCGAGGAACGCACCGAGTTCCGATTTCTGGTTGAAGTGACGGGCGATCCAGCCGTCGATGCCGTCCGTCGCCGCCGCGGTGACAAACACCCAGAAAGCCGCCCGGCGCAATGCTTCATCGGGTGCGCCCGCCACGGTGCCGAGGCCGTAGGAGATCGCCAGGAAAGCGAACACCGGCACCAGCACCAGCCGGAGGACGGTGAGTTTCGTAGCGAATGTCATGCCACGAATCTATCAGTTTGGGCCGGAAAGGGAACGTGGAAAAAGAGAGTCCTGCGAGCCGAGGTGAAAATCCGGATTTCCCCTCACCAGTTCACGTTCTTCCCGCGCGTGTCGATGTGCGTGAACGAGGAGTAGCTGCCGACTCCACCCTTGAAGAGGCCGCGGTCGCGGAGGCTGCGGGCGGCGTAGGTGACGTTGCGCGCCGAGGTATCGAACTGTACGTCCACCGCGACGTTCGCCTGGTGCCAGGATTGCCGTTTGGCTCCCCCGCAGCGGGCGTTGTAGGCGGGCGTGCGGTAGGCGGAAACGATTTCCTTCACGGGCGTGCGCATTTCCGAGGAAACCCTGTCGATCACCCGCAGCGTGTAGCCCATGCGCGTCCACCATTCACGCGGCGGGAGCGTATTCCAGACCGAGCCGCGCTCCTTGGCGTGTGCCGCGATCACATCCTGTGCGCTGATATTGCGCAGTTTCAGGGAATTGAGGTAATTCGTGTAATCCTTGAGATTGCGACCCTGCAGGCGCACCCACTCCTCGGGAAAACCGCCGACGTTCTTGCTCGGCGCGGCAACCTTGCCGAAACGGGAATCGCTGGGAATCGTTTTCACCTTCACCACGGGAACGTCATTCATGCCACCCCACTTCCACATCGCGCCAGCCGTGCCGGTGGAGGAGCAGAGCGCCACAGTGGCCACTCCCAGCGTGCCGATCACCTTGCGGCGGCTGACCAAAGAATCCGAAGGGGGCGTCGTTGAGATGAGGGAGGGATGTGATGAGGTCTGCTCTTGCGGGGCGGTCATGGGACAAATGGGATCTTATTTTGGCGTTCGGGATGCTTGTCACAAGCTGAGAACGTGCCAGACCGTGTCCAAACCGCTCTCCTCTGGGGTATAATTCCCGGACACCCAAGCAGCCTCAGCACCTCCGGCAAGAAAAAAAGACCGATTCGCTTCTAACAAAGGGCAGAGACGCCGGATCATGAAACAGGCGGCGAAATAGAGATGGGAACTGGCGACAAACATTTCGCCTCCCAAGGCCAGCCGGGCGCGCAGGGCTGGCAAGCCGGGCGTGACCACGCGGATGCTGCGCTCGAAGGTTGCCCCTGGCTTGGTCGACCTACTGTGCCGGGGCACAATTCCTGCTTGTCCGCAGCTCCCCCCTGTTCTTTATTCCCGCCCTTCCCATGACGAATCCGTTCTACCATTCCAGCACCCCGCTCGTACCCGGCTCGCTCCACAGCCTTTCGAACGAACACGACAACTGCGGCATGGGCGCGATCGCCCACTTGGAAGGGAAACGTTCCTTCACCGTCCTCGACCACGCGCTGACCTCCGTTTCCTGCATGACCCATCGCGGCGCGGTGGACGCGGACATGAAAACCGGCGACGGCTCCGGCATCCTCTCGCAGATCCCCTTCCCGCTTTTCACCAAGGCTGCGGCCGCGCTCGGCGCGAAAATCGACAAGCCCGAGGATCTCGCCGTGGGCGTGTTCTTTTTCCCCGCCGGTGACACCGCTCAGGCGGATTCGATCAAGGCCATCGCCGCCGCATCCATCGCCAAGCGCGGGATCAAGGCCATCGGCTGGCGCGAGGTGCCGGTGAACATCGACGCGCTCGGCAAGGTCGCGCAGAAGTCCCGCCCGGACATCGAGCACCTGCTCATGCTCAAGCCCGAGGGGATGGAGCCGCTCGATTTCGAGCGCAAGCTCTACCTCTGCCGCCGCGAGATCGAGCACGCGACCAAGGAAATCCACGGCTTCTACATGCCGACCTTTTCAAGCCGCCTCATCTCCTACAAGGCACTCGCCATGCCCGCTGCGCTCCGCGCGTTCTACAACGATCTACGCGACCCGGATTTCGAAACGGCGATCTGCCTCTACCACCAGCGTTTCTCCACAAACACCTTCCCGGCATGGCCTCTCGGCCAGCCGTTCCGCATGATGTGCCACAACGGCGAAATCAACACCGTGGAAGGCAACCGCAACTGGATGACCTCGCGCGAGGAGTTCTTCGCGTCCCCTGTCTGGGGCGACGAGATCGACATCGTGAAAGACCTGATCCGCCACGGCGAGTCCGACTCCGCCTCGCTGGATCACTGCCTGGAGCTGCTCATCCTTTCCGGACGCTCGCCCGAACACGCGATGTGCATGCTCGTCCCGCCCGCCTACCGCAACGACGAGGACATCTCCGACGAACTCCGCGCCTTCTACCAATACATCCGCTCCTTCTCCGAGCCATGGGACGGCCCCGCCGGCCTCGTCTTCACCGACGGCACCAAGATCTGCGCCTCCCTTGACCGCAACGGCCTGCGCCCCTCGCGCTACAAGACCACCGCCGACGGCTTCCTCTACATCGGCTCCGAAGCGGGCGCGGTCGTCTTCGATGACGCGAACGTCACCCGCAAAGGCCGCCTGGGCCCCGGGCAGATGCTTTCCGCCGATACCACCACCGGCATCCTCCGCCACGACCACGAGATCAAGGAGGAGCTTGCCCGCCAGAAACCCTACCGCCGCTGGATCGACGAGCACCGCCTGGAGTTGCGGAAATTCATTTCCTCCTCCGCCCACGTCCCGGACATCGAGTTCGAGCCGCTCGATCTCTCGCGCCGCCAGGTCGCCAACGCGATTTCCTCCGAGGAACTCGACATGGTTTTCCCGCCGATGATCAAGGGCGCGCAGGAAGCCGTGTTCTCGATGGGCGATGACATCCCGCTCGCCATCCTCTCCACCTACCCGCGCCTGCTTTACACCTATTTCAAGCAGCGCTTCGCCCAGGTCACCAACCCGCCCATCGACCCGATCCGCGAGTGGGCCGTCATGTCGCTCGGCGCAGGTCTCGGCCCGGAGCGCAACGTCCTTGAGGAAACCCCCGAGCATTGCAAATCCATCTCGCTCGATTCCGCGATTCTCTTCGAGCATCAGTTGGAAAAAATCATGCACATGGCCGAGCACGGCTTCCCCTCGCATGTCCTCGATTGCACATGGGACGTCGCCTCCGGAAAGGACGGACTCAAGGCTCGCATCGACGAGCTTTGCACCGAAGTCGAAGAAGCGGTGAACCGGAAAATCGCCATCATCATCCTCTCGGACCGCGCCACCTCCGCGACTCGCGTGCCCATCCCCGCGCTGCTCGCCACCGGCACCATCCACCACCACCTCAACCGCATCCGCAAACGGCTGCGCACCTCGATCGTCGTGGAAACGGGAGAAGCCCGTGATGTGCACCAGATCGCCTGCCTCTTCGGTTTCGGAGCGACCGCCGTCGTCCCTTACCTCGGCTACGCCACCGTCCGCCAGCTCGTCGCCTCAGGCGCGGGCAAACTCGGCGAGGGCATGACCCCGCAGAAAGCGATGTCGAATTACCGGAAGGCGCTCGAAAAAGGCCTTCTGAAAATCATGTCCAAGATGGGCATCTCCGTCCTCAATTCCTACCAAGGCGCACAGACCTTCGAGGCCATCGGCATCGGCGCGGACGTCGTCGATTTCTCCTTCACCGGAGTGCCCTCGCAGATCGGCGGCATCTCCTTCGCGGAGATCGCGGAGGAATCCCTCATCCGCCACAAGGCCGCCTACGAAACGGAAATCCCCGCAGGCGGCACGCTCGACCTCGGCGATCCCGGCTACAACCGCTACCGCAAATCCGGTGAGCGCCACTCCTTCACCACCGAGGTCATCAAGAATTTCCACCAATACGTGAAATCCGGCAAACCCGAGGACTACGAGGAATACGTCCGCGTGTGCCTGGAGACGAACCCCGTCGCGATCAAGGATCTGCTCGGCTTCGTCCCCGCCGCCACCGGCTCGATTCCTCTCGATGAAGTGGAGCCTTTGGAAAACATCCGCCGCCGCTTCACGACCGCCGCGATGTCGCTCGGTGCGCTTTCCCCGGAGGCGCACGAGACGCTTGCCATCGCCATGAACCGCATCGGCGGGAAATCGGATTCCGGCGAGGGCGGCGAGGATCCCGTCCGCTACAAGCCCTACCCGAACGGCGACTTCGCGCGCTCTTACATCAAACAGGTCGCCTCCGGTCGTTTCGGTGTCTCCGCGCATTACCTCGTCAACGCCGACGAACTGGAGATCAAGATGGCCCAGGGCGCGAAGCCCGGCGAAGGCGGCCAGCTCCCCGGCCACAAGGTCAACGCCCTCATCGCCCGCCTGCGCAACACCCAGCCCGGCGTGCAGCTCATTTCCCCGCCGCCCCACCACGACATCTACTCGATCGAGGATCTCGCCCAGCTCATCCACGATCTCAAGGAAATCAATCCGACCGCGCGCGTCACCGTGAAATTGGTGGCCGAGGCGGGCGTGGGCACGGTCGCCGCCGGTGTTGCGAAAGCCTCCGCTGACAACATCCTCATCTCCGGCCACGATGGCGGCACCGGAGCCTCTCCGCTTTCCTCCACGAAGCACGCCGGCTCACCCTGGGAGCTCGGCCTTTCCGAGGCGCAGCAGACGCTCATCATCAATAACCTCCGCGACCGCGTCACCCTCCGCACCGACGGCGGGATCAAGAACGGCAAGGACGTCGTCATCGCCGCCATCCTCGGCGCGGAGCAGTTCAATTTCGGCACCACCGCCATGATCGCCATGGGCTGCGTGTATGTCCGGAAATGCCACCTCAACACCTGCCCCGTCGGCATCGCCACCACCGATCCCAAGTTCCGCGCGAAGTTCAAGGGCACGCCCGAAATGGTCATCAACTATTTCAACGCCGTCGCCGAGGAAGCCCGCACCATCATGGCGCGGATCGGCATCCGCACTCTCGATGAGCTGATCGGCCGCCCCGAATTCCTCGCCCAGCGCGATGTGCCCGGCCACCCGAAGGCGAACACCCTCGACTTCTCCCGCCTTCTCAAGGACGTCGTCCCCGCCGTCGCGGAAGCCTCGGAGAAACCCGTCTCGGAAATCTCCCGCATCCGCACCAAGGAGCGCAACGACGGCATCGCCAAGCCCGCCCTCGACATCCAAATCCTCGCCGACATCGTGGCGGCGATCTCCGGTCGCCCTGCCGAAAAATCACCCGAATACGGCACCGGTTCCATCGCAGCCGATGTCATCGAAGCCATCCAGTTGATCCCCGACCGTCCGCCCGTTTCCCTCAACTACAACGTCGTCAACACCGACCGCAACATCGGCACCCGCCTGTCGGGTCGCATCGCCGAAACCTTTGGAAACCACGGCCTCCCGCCCGGCGCGATCCACATCACCTGCCGCGGCAGCGCGGGCCAATCCTTCGGCACCTTCCTTGTCTCCGGCATCAGCCTCGAGCTCATCGGCGAGGCGAACGACTACGTCGGCAAAGGCATGGCGGCCGGCGAGATCATCCTCCGCGTCTGCCCCACCGCCAGCTTCGAGGCCGCGAAAAACTCCATCGCCGGCAACACCTGCCTCTACGGAGCCACCGGCGGCAGCCTTTTCGCCAACGGCCGTACCGGCGAGCGATTCGCCGTCCGTAACTCCGGAGCCACCGCGATCGTCGAGGGTGTCGGCGACCACGGCTGCGAATACATGACAAATGGCACCGTCGTCATCCTCGGCAAGACCGGCAAGAACTTCGGCGCCGGCATGTCCGGCGGCAGCGCCTTCGTCTATGACGTGGACGGGAAATTCCAATCCCGCGTCAACACCGAGATGGTCGTCGCCATGCCCGTCCGCCGCCCGCAGGACATCGCCGAGGTGAAATCCCTCATCGAGCTCCACCTGGAAAAGACCGGATCGAAACAGGCCGCCGAGCTCCTCGCCGATTGGGAAACCACCACCCGCAAGCTCGTCCGGGTCATCGCCAAGGAACGCGCCGAACTCGAAGCCGCCGAGGAACAGCACGAAGCCGCCTCAACGCCGAAGTAGAAATATGGAGAAGGGGTTTGAAACCCCTTTGCGAAGGACGGAGAACAAGCCTTTCCAAAGAAAGGGGATGCAATCCCCTTCTCCATATTGCCCACCACCCAACCGTCACAATGTTGGCAAGGGGTGCTCAATCAGCGATTCGAACTTCCCGAAGATTGTTGATATTGGATTTTTGATTTTGAGGCTCTGCTACCCCAAAATCGCGTTGAGCGTGGCGCTGGGGCGGAGGGCGGTGTTGGCTTTCGCGTCGTCGGGGAGGTAGTAGCCGCCGATGTCGGCGGGCTGACCCTGGACGGCGAGGAGCTCGGCGACGATTTTCTGCTCGTTGGCGGTGAGGGCTTCGGCGAGGGGGGTGAAAGCGGCCTGGAGGGCAGGGTCGGAGTCCTGTTTGGCGAGCGCCTGCGCCCAGTAGAGGGCGAGGTAGAAGTGGGAGCCGCGGTTGTCGATGGTGCCGAGCTTGCGGCCGGGGGAGCGGTCGTTCTCGAGGAACAGGCCGGTGGCGGCGTCGAGGGTTTCGGCGAGGACTTTCGCGGCGGCGTTGCCCTGGGTTTCGGAGAGGTGCTCGAAGGAGGCGGCGAGGGCGAAAAACTCCCCGAGCGAATCCCAGCGGAGATAGTTTTCCTCCGTAAACTGCTCGACGTGCTTCGGCGCGGAGCCGCCCGCGCCCGTTTCAAACAAGCCGCCGCCGTTCATGAGCGGGACGATGGAGAGCATTTTTGCGGAGGTGCCGACCTCAAGGATGGGGAAGAGGTCGGTGAGGTAATCGCGGAGGACGTTGCCGGTGACGGAGATGGTATCGAGACCCTGTACGATGCGCTCCAGCGTTTTCAGGCAGGCGGCGGCGGGGGGCAGGATGGTGATGTCGAGGCCGGTGGTGTCGTGGTCGGCGAGGTAGGTTTTCACTTTGGAAATGATTTCCGCATCGTGGGCGCGGGCTTCATCGAGCCAGAAGATCGCGGGGGTCGCAGAGAGGCGGGCGCGGGTGACGGCGAGTTTCACCCAATCCTGCACGGAGGCATCCTTGGTCTGGCAGGCGCGCCAGATGTCGCCTTTGGTGACGGTGTGTTCGAAGAGGACATTTCCTGCCGAATCGGTGACGCGGACGGTGCCTGCGGCGGGGATTTCGAAGGTTTTGTTGTGGGAGCCGTATTCCTCGGCGGCCTTGGCCATGAGGCCAACGTTGGGGACGGAGCCCATGGTCTTCGGATCGAGCGCGCCGTGCTCGCGGCAGAAGTCGATGACGGTCTGATAGACGCCGGCGTAGGAGGAATCCGGGATGACGGCGAGGGTGTCCTGGAGTTTCCCGGCGGCATTCCACATCTGCCCGGAGGTGCGGATCATGGCGGGCATCGAGGCATCGACGATCACGTCGGAAGGGACGTGAAGGTTGGTGATGCCCTTGTCGGAGTTGACCATGGCGAGCGCGGGGCCGTTTTCGTAAGCCTTGGCAATGTCCGCCTCGATCTCCGCTTTCTTGTCGGCGGGGAGGGATTGGATTTTCGAAACGAGATCGCCGAAGCCGTTGTTGTAGTCGATGCCGAGGGGGGCGAGCGTCTCGCAGTGTTTCGCGATGAGATCGCGGAAGAAAACTTTCACGGCGTGGCCGAAAATGATCGGGTCGCTGACCTTCATCATGGTGGCTTTCATGTGGAGGGAGAGCAGGACACCGGAGTTTTTCGCCTCGGCGATCTGTTCGTCGAGAAAGACGGTGAGAGCGTCCTTCGAGAGGAAAGTTCCGTCCAAGATCTCACCGGCGAGGAGCGGGGTGGATTCCTTGAGGACGGTTACGGAGCCATCGGCGGCGACGAGTTCGATCTTCGCGTCGGTGGCGGCGGCGATGGTGACGGATTTCTCGTTGGCGAAGAAATCGCCCTGCCCTGCCATCGTGCCGACGCTGGTCTTCGAGTCCTGGCTCCATGCGCCCATGGAGTGCGGGTGCTTGCGGGCGTATTCCTTGACGGCTTTCGGCGCGCGGCGGTCGGAGTTGCCCTCGCGGAGGACGGGGTTGACGGCGGAGCCCATGACCTTCGCGTAACGGGTGCGGGTTTCCTTGTCCTCATCGGTGGCCGGGTTTTCCGGGAAAGCCGGGATGGGGAAACCTTTGCCCTGAAGTTCGGCGATGGCCTCTTTGAGCTGCGGGACGGAGGCGGAAATGTTGGGGAGCTTGATGATGTTCGCGTCCGGGCGGAGGGTCATCGCGCCGAGTTCGGCCAAATGGTCGGGGATTTGCTGATCCACGGAGAGAAGATCGGGGAACTGGGCGAGGATGCGGCCGGCGAGGGAGATGTCGCGCGTTTCCACAAGGATGCCAGCCGGTTTCGCGAAGGCCTGGACGATGGGGAGGAAAGAGTAGGTCGCGAGCGCGGGAGCCTCGTCGGTCTTGGTGTAGATGATGGTGTTGGACATGGCGGTGGAATCTGGGGGGTTGTTTAGGGGAAGGGGTGGGCGGGGTCAAGGTAGGTATGGAGCTGATGGAATTGGCGGTTGCGGATAGGAGGGGCGGGTGTCATTTTCCGCGCATGAAAATAAGGTTCGTTTCGGCGCTTTTCGCGTTCGCTTTGGCATCGGGGCTGGGTTTCGGCCAAGAGGAAGCTAAGCCCGACGTCCCCGAGGATTTGCTCGAAGATGCGCATCTCCGAGAGGAGTTGGGCGTGAATGAGTTCACCGCGCCCTCCATCTCCAAGCTTTTCGAGACGCTGGAGTTTCTCATGCCGCTGCCGCTCATCGAGATGGAAAGGGCGGCAGGAGAAAGGATGCCGCTCGACCGCGCGGATCTGGCCATCGAGCTCGGCTTCCTTATCGCCGACGGTTTCCTGATCGTGCAGGCCGGGCAGATGGACAAGGTGGAGAAAATGGCAGCCGACCTGACACGTTACGGCAAGGCTCTGGGAGCCGGCGACCGCATCAACCGCCATGCGGCGGCCCTTCTGGAAAGCGCGAAGAAGCAAAACGTGGAGCAGCTGAAAAAGGAGCTGGCGGCCACCCAGAAGGACGTCGAGCTCGAACTGGTGACGCTGCGCGATGCGGATCTGGCGCATTTGATTTCGCTGGGCGGATGGATCCGTGCGCTGGAGGTTTCCACGGTCGCGGTGGACAAGCAGTTTTCGCCCGAACGAGCCACGAAGGTGATGCGCGAGGACATCGCGGATTATTACACGGAGATCGTCGCGGGGCTGGAGCCGAGGATCTCCGAAAGGCCGAACTACCTTGAGATACGTGACCTTCTTTCCGGTCTCCGGAATGAAATGGTGATCGCGGAGGATGAGGAACCGACCGTGGAGAAAGTGAAGGAAATCCGTGAACAGGCCGCGAAGCTGGTTGTGCTGGCCTTGCAGAGGCAGGAGTAAGGCTCGAAGCACGAAATTCTAAATACGAAATTCTAAAGAAGAAAATGAAGAAGGTAGCCATTCTGGGCTTGGGGATCGTGGGATCCCGGGTGAGGCAGAGGCTTGTGGAGGCCGGGTATCCTGTGACCTGCTGGAGCCGGACGAAGCGCGGGCTGGATGGGGAAAAGGATTCGCCGGAAGAAGCGGTGAAGGATGCGGATTTGGTGTCCTTATATTTAAAGGACGCACCGATGGTGCGGGAGGTTTTCGAGAAGGCGAAAGTGGGGCTGAAAAGTGGCGCGATCGTGCTGAACCATTCCACCATTGATCTTGCGACGACGCTCTGGCTGGCCGAGCAATGCGCGGCGAAAGGCTGCGATTTCATTGACGCGCCGTTCACCGGCAGCAAAGACGCCTCGGCCGCCGGGCAGTTGCTCTACTACACCGCCGGGGACGAGGAACTGGTGGAAAGCGTCTCCGATTTCCTCGCGATGAGTTCAAAAGGCCGCATCCACTGCGGCGAGATCGGCGCGGCTACGGTCACGAAGCTGGCCACGAACCTGATCTCCGCCTGCACGGTTCAGGCGATGTCCGAGGCACTCGCCATCGCGGCACGGCATGGTGTGGCTCCGGAGATTTTCACCGAGGCGGCCATCCGCAACGGCAGCGGATCCCCGCTCATGGCGATGAAATACCCCGGCATCCTCAAGGGCGATTTCGATCCGCATTTCACCATGGCAAACATGTGGAAGGACAGTGGCTACGCCCTCGCACTCGCGGAATCGGCGGGTGTGTATCTGCCCGCGATCACGGCGGTTTCCGCGCGGATGGGCGAGATGTGCGCGGAGGGCTGCGGCGAACTCGATTTCTCGGCACTCGCCAAGGCTTATGAAAGCTGACCTCGGTGACAAACCCGGTGCTCTGGAATTCAGCGGGCCGGACGCGGTGCGTTTTCTCAACGGGCAGATCACGCAGGATGTTCGAAAAGTGATGGGCACCGGCCTTGTCCTGCCGAGCTGCGTGACGGATGCTAAGGGGCGGCTCCAGTTCCGGGTATGGATCGCGGAAGGTTGCGGCGGCGTGCTGGTGATCTGCCGCGAGGGCATGACGGAGGATCTGGAAGCTCGCCTGACGCGCTACCTCATCGCCGATGACGTGGAAGTGCGGGATGTGAGCGAAAAGTTCCGCATCGAGGATTTCGATTTTCCGGAAATGGACGAGGCGGAGCGGATCGCGAAAGGCATCCCGAAATGGGGTGCTGAGCTAAAGGAAGGCATGCTGCCGCCCGAAGCCGGGCTCGATGCGACGGATATCTCTTACCACAAGGGCTGCTACATCGGCCAGGAAGTGATTTCCCGCATCAAAAGCGCAGGAAAAGTGAACCGGCAGCTCACGAAATTCGTTTTCGAGGGCGACAGCGTGATCGGCGAGATCTCGGGCCCGGAAGGCAAGGTCTGCGGAGAGGTGACAAGCGTGAGCGGGAAGCTTGGGCTTGGGTATTTAAAACGCGGGGTAGAGGGCGAGGGAATGAGCGTTGGCAGGGCTGGGATATCCATCAGATAAATCCAGCCATTAACCCGCATAAGATCTTCTGCGCCGTGCTGCGAGCGCGAAGGCAAATGAAGCAAGCGCCAGAGTGGATGGCTCGGGAACTACGGTGAAGCGGAGGGTATACTGGACTGATGTAGAGGTTTCCTGAAACCATATCGTGTAGTTTCCAGGACCAAGCGGATTGGTGAGGGTGGAGTCGCCACCACTGAATTTCTCGCCGAGCAACACATCAGGAGAGAGCAACTCAGAGGGAGAGCCATCGACAAGACTATTGGCGGCATGACTGTCGCCGTCAGATGTGTTGATCGTGGAACCGATCGCAATTGCGAAAAATGATCCGGTGAAAGCGGAGTTTGCGGGCGCAAAATCCAGTAAGGATATAGATGTCAGGCTCTGTCCACCCACGATGCTGAAGCTGAATATATCCGCGTCCACGGCGGTGGTTCTACCCATGGTCCCGAAAATGGTATTCTCACCAATGCCCAAATCCAGGATGGTCGGTGCGGCACCAAGACCAGATAAATCACCGTTCGTGGACTCAATGTATGTCAACGCGCCTTCAGCCACCGAGCATAGGCTAAAACTTGCGCATAGACAGCGAATGGCTAGGGAAATGAGTTTCATCTGGAATCAAGTCAAAGGAGTGAGCATCACGCTCACGGAGAAAAACCCCCGGGAACCCGCAGCGTCAACGTAGGCTGTGAACATACCGCTCACACTCGGGCCGATGGTAGTTTGGTTTGCCGGGCCGTCCGCAGTGGTGGCGAAGGGAATCGTTGCGGGCGGCGAGCTAAGGCCGGGGCTGTAACTGATCTGATAGACCGCTCCGAAGGTGACTGGAAAAACGAGTTTGAGGCGAAGTTCACCGTTCTCCGTCCGCTGTTGAACGCTGATGGAATCCATTTGCAGCGCAAGACTCGGGATTGCGATGGAAATGGTATCGGAGGCGGCATCGTAAGCGGTCTCATAGCGGGCGAGATCATCCGGCGCTGGTTGAGTGGAGTTACCATTTACGTCCCGGAAAACGCGACCTTCGATGTCGTAACGGGAGCCGTGGCAGGGGCAGCGCATACGGTTATTGGCAACGATGAAGCGGCCTACGGTGCATCCTGCATGGGTACAAATGGAATCGAGGGTAACGAAGCGATCCGACGTGACCCGGTTCAGGGTGAGCGGCTCAATGCCCTGTATGAAAGTTAGTTGAATCGAGCCGCCGGGATTTGCGAGAGCGGGAAAGGATGACGGCTTGATTCGCAATACTCCTTTCCCCGGGGCGGAGGGTGTGACATTGGCCAGAACAGCTGATGTCCAGCGCGGAGCCACCAGCGCAGCGGCGGAGCAGAGCATAAATTGTTTCACCCACTGGCGGCGGGTTGTGCCTGAAGTTGGGAGATTCATGGTATTGTTTTTGTTCAATCGCCGGCCGCGCCGCTGAGGAGTTCCTCGCGGCGGTGGGCAGGGATCAGATCGATTTTGATTTCGGAGGGGGTGATCAATCCGTTGCGGAGTGCGAGGGCGTGGATGTTAAAAAGGGTGTCGTCATGGAGCGTTTGATCGGAAATCAAGGCAGACCATTCGATTGCAGTCTTGAGATCACCCTTTTCAGCGATGCTGGAAACAATGTAGCTAATCGCGGGTTGGAGATCGTCCAAGGTAGTCTGCGTGGCGAGCCAATCGCGGGCGGCTGTGGGGTCTTGCCCGAACCAGAAGAGGACCGCAGATTGGATGGCGGGAAGGTTATTTTCGGAAATGGCCTGATTAAGGAGGAGGGACGGGTGCTGGGCATTCGAAGGGGGCACGACTCCTAGGTCTTCAGGACGGATGACATTCAAAGGGACGTCTCTGCCGGGATCTGGCACGATGGCTTGATCCCAGAAATTTTCCTCCCTAGCTGAAGTTTGGCGCACAGACTTCTTCGTTGGTGCGGTTCGATCAGCTTGCTCTTCAGAAGACGTCGGAGTTTTGCTTTTCTGTGAGAAAATGAAAAACGCGGCAAGCAGGCAGATGGCTAGGGCGATCGCGGTGCGTTTCATGAAACGGCGAGGGTTGGTGAGGGCTCGGGAGATATGATTTCTACGCTATTCGTTTGTTCCATACCATCGAAGCGGAGAAGGCGGGCGCTATTGAAGATGACGAAGAAGGCGCTGAATTCGTGGAAGAAGGCGGCGGCGATGGGGTTAACGAACCCGAGCGAGGAAAGCGCGATGGCGATGATGATGAAGGCGAAGCCGCAGAGGAGGTTCTGATTGATGATGTTGACGGTCTTCGAAGAGAGCAGGAGGAGATCGGCGAGGCGGCGGAGATCGCCGGACATGAGGGCGACATCGGAGGTGTGGACGGTGACGTCGTTGCCCAGCGCTCCCATAGCAACTCCAAGGTCGCCTTCGGCAAGGGCGGGGGCGTCGTTGAGGCCATCGCCGACCACCATGACGCGCTTGCCTGCGGCACGGAGGGCGCGGATGTGATCGACCTTGTCCTGAGGCAGGCAGTTTGCCTTGAAATCGGTGATGCCGACGCGGGCGGCGATGGTCTCAGCGACTTCGGTGCGGTCGCCGGTGAGCATGACAAAATCGGTGATGCCGAGGGCGCGGAGACGGGTCAGGGTTTCCGCTGCCTCGGGGCGGATGCGGTCGGCAAGGAGGAAAGTGGCCGCATGGACGCCATCGATAGCGATGAGGACGAGCGAGTGGCGGGTATGGACGGCGGGATCGACGGCAAGGGTGATGCCGGATTTTTCGAGGAAGCTGGGGCGACCGATGAGGATGGTTTTACCTTCGATGATACCTTCGAGGCCGAGCCCATGGTGCTCGGTGAGGGCGGAGACGGCCGGCCGCTCGTTTTCCGGAACCGTCTGGGAAATGGCGCGGGCGATGGGATGGTTCGACTGGCTCTCGATGGCGGCGGCGAGGCGGAGAATGCTGGCGGCATCGTAATGGTCGGAATGGACGGCGGTTTCCTCGAGTTCGAGTTTCCCTTCGGTGAGGGTACCGGTTTTGTCGAAGACGACGGTATCGGTGAGGCGGGCGGACTCGAGGTGGCGGACGGACTTTACCAGCAATCCCATGCGCGAGGCGGCAGCGATGGCGGAGACCATGGCGGAGGGCGAGGCGAGCACGAAGGCGCAGGGGATGGCAACGACGAGAACGGCGATGGCACGCTCGATTTCCTGGGTGAAGAAGAAAACGGAGGCGGCGATGAGCAGGATCAGCGGCGTGTAGTAGCGGGCATAGTCCTCAGCGAGCGAGATGATGGGGGCTTCGGATTCTTTGGCTTCCTCGATGATCGATTGCACGCGGCCCATGACGGTGTCCTCGCCAGTGCCGGTGACGCGGGCGTCGATGGAGCCGTTGAGGTTGTTGGTGCCTGCGAAAATTTCGCTACCGGGGCCGACCTCGACAGGGACGGATTCGCCGGTGATGGTGGATTGGTCGATGAGGGCGTGGCCGGTGAGGATGGTGGCATCTGCGGGGACGGACTCGCCGGGGAGAATGCGGATTTCATCGCCAGGACGGAGCTCGGTGGCTTCCACTTCGGTATGGGAATCGCCGGATTTTCGACGGGCGCGGATTTTCGAAAGTTGGCGGAGTTTTGCGAGAGCCATTTCCACGCCGACGGTGGTGCGTTCTTCGAGCATCTGGCCGAAGAGCAGGACGATGGCGACGATGGCACCGGTGAGGTATTTTTCTGTGGCGAGGCAGGCGGCGAGGGCGAGGACTACGTATTGGTCCATGTAAAATTGGGTGGCCGCGAAGCCGGTGGAGCGAATGGCGTTGATCAAGCCGGAGACGATGGGAATGGCGACGATGAGGGCGGCGACGAGGGCGAGCGATTGGCGCACGAGGTCTTGCTCGGGGCGCAACCAGCCGCTGAGCACGGAGGCAAGCATCAGCGCGGTAGCGACGAAGAGCAGGCCGAGGCGGCGGCGGGTTTCGGAATCGAGTGGGATGTCGGTGGTCATTTTTTAATGGATCATCGGGAAAATTCTGGGGCGGGCTCGATCATCAGCGAGGGGCGCGCTTCGTTGGCGGGGAGAAGCGTGCGGGACTGGACGCCGCCGAGCACGGTGCTGAGGGTTTCGCTGAGCAGGCGCTGGGAAACGAGTCCAGGGCTGCGGCGGTGCTGGGCGAGCATTTGGTTGAAAGCGGCGGTTTCACCACCGGCGGTGCCAACGAGACTGGAGGCGTGGCCTTCCGCGCGGAAGACGATGGAGGCGGCTTCACCACGGTGTTTTTCGAGCGTCTCGTCGTGGTATTGACGGGAGTTTTCGTAAATGGTTTTCGCGAATTGGCGGGCGTTTGCGACATCTTCGAACGCAGCGACGACTTGGCTGGGCGGCGCAAGTTCGATGATATCGATGGCGGTAATTTCGATTCCCAGCTTCAGCTCTGCGGCAAGGGTGCGGGTGGACTCTGCGGCGAGTGAGGCGAGTTCACGGCGCTCGGCGGTAAGGGAGGTGTCAATATTTCGCGTGCCGATTTGATGAGAGAGCGTGCGGTAGGCAAGACGGGAAAGCAAAGTCTGGATATCATCACCGGCAGTGGCGTAGCGGAAGGGATCGTTGATGCGGTAGCGCAGGACGAAGCGTCCTTGGATGATGTTGAAATCGGCGGTGAGCGTGTAGCCGTCCAGCACCGGATCGAGAGTGGTGCCGGTGGGTTTGGGCTTTTCGATTTCGATGAGATTGCCATCGGGACCACGGGTTCCTTCGAGGATCAGTTCCGCATCGGTGAGCGGGATGGGTTTGTCGGGATCGTCGATTTTCGCGCCGCCGGTGGCCCAGCCATTGAGCGGGATGCTGAACTCGCGGCCGGTTTCGAAGCGGATCAGGCGGTCGAAGGGGTCGGGCATGCCGATGAGTAGGCCGGGGCCGTGGATTTCGGGCTGAATCTTGCCAAAACGGAGGAGCAGCGCTTGCTCGTTGGAAGCGACGGTGCGGATGCCGGAAAGCGCGTAGAAAAGGAGCAACGCGGCGAAAAGCCAACGGGCGTGGGCGGTGAGGTGCTTGAGTAAAATCAGCAGCGCCTCGACCGCGCGGCCTTGCTGGCGAATGGAGCGGGGTTTCATGAGGTAATGATGCCTGGAGGTTGAAATTTCACTCGGTGGGGGTGTCGTTCAGGAACGGGGTTTGGGTGAGGTTGTTGGAGGGCGGTTCTGTCTGAGGGGTCGGGAGAATGGGGGTGGGCTTGGCTTCGGGGTTCTCGGTGTTTTTGAGCCAGTGGAGCGGGGCGATGCTGGTATCGAGGACGAGGGTGGTGTTTTTATCGACGATGGTGCGGAGGGATTGGAGTTCGCGAAGGAAACGGTAGAACTCTGGGTCGCTGCCGTGAGCGGCGGCGTAGAGGGCGGCGGCTTCGGCCTCGGCATTGCCGCGGATTTCTTCGGCTTGGCGTTTGGCATCGGCGAGCAGGCGGGTGGCTTCGCGGTCGGTTTCCGCCTTCATGGTGGCGGATTGGGCGTTGCCCTCGGCGCGGAACTTGGTGGCTTCCCGCTTGCGCTCGGCGCGCATCCGGCGGAAGACGGATTCGGTATTGGCCTCGGGAAGCTGAATGCGGGTGATGCCGACGGAGTGTAATTTCACGCCGAGCTGGGCGAGTGCATCAGGTGCAGCCAGTGCGAGGATGTCCTTTTCAATAATCGGTAAGTTGGTGGGCGAGCCGACTGGGGCGATGAGTTCGGCGAAGGCGTGGGTGCCGATGATCGAGTTGCGCGCGGAGGTGATGAGGGCGTCGAGTTTTTCATTGGCGAGCGCCACGCTGCCGACTGAGTTGTGGTAAGTGAGCACATCTTCGACTCGCCAGGTGTAAAAGGCGGGGATGATGACATTGCGCTGGTCTTTGGTCAGAGTCTCACTGAGGCGGATCTCAGCGTGCTGAAGGCGGCGGTCAATGCGGATGATGCGCTCGATGGGCGAAGGGAAACGCGGGTAAAACCCCGACTCGGTGAGCGTGCGGACGGGCTTACCAAAACGGACGACGATGGCTTTTTCCGTCTCACTAAGGATAAACCCGCAGGCGGAAATGACCACGGCTAGACCCACCGCGAGGATGAGAAAGGTGCGGACGAGGGTGATGCGTTTGTTGCAGGGAGCTTCGGTGGATTCGCTCATTTTTGTTGGGATTCTAGGAGGTTGTCGGGATCGACGGGAGTGAAGTCGGCAGCTGGCACTTCGCCGCGGTCTTCGCGGAGGAAACCTTCGATTTCGAGGTCGAAGGCCTCACGCGAGCGGCTTGGGCGCGGAATGAGAGTCTGCGGGACGGGCGGCGCAGTGGTGACAAGATCGGGATTGAGGACTCTCCGCAAATCGAGATGCATCGGCATGGTGCCCTTGATGCGGTCGTCGAAGATGGCTTTTTTCGCGCCGCCGAGAGTGGCATCGAACACGGTGAATCCCTCGCGGAGGTCATATAGGCCGGGGTCGATCTGGCGGGCGCGGGCGCGGATGAGAAAACGCCCGGATTCCGCTTGGGCGGCGAGCAGGCGGTTGTCGCGGGTGGACTCGGCGATGGTGAGGGTCGCTTTGGCATTTCCGGCGAAGCGCGCGAGGTTGTCGTT
>JAIXQS010000021.1 GCA_027485615.1 Verrucomicrobiaceae bacterium | reverse complement strand
CGTAGATGAACTTCTTCGAGGCACAGGAGCGGGCGAGAAAATCGAGCCGCGCGCTGGTGTGGTGGTTCATCCTTTCCGTGATCGGGGTCATCGTGGTGATGTATGTGCTGGGAATGGGTATCTGGCAGTTCAGCTCATCGAACCCGAAGGGCATCTACCACGCAACGGATACCGCCCAACTCGTATGGTGGGATCCGCAGATATTCGCATGGATGAGCGCCATCGTCGGCGGGGTGATCATGACGGGGAGCTGGGTGAAGTTGGCGCAGCTTTCGGCGGGCGGAAAAGTGGTCGCGCAGAGTCTTGGCGGCAGGCCGGTGGAACCGACCACGACGGATCTGCCGGAGCGGCGCTTGCTCAATGTGGTGGAGGAAATGGCCATTGCGTCCGGCGTGCCGGTGCCCGGTGTGTGGATCATGGACGAGGAGCAGGGCATCAACGCCTTCGCCGCCGGAACCGATCCGTCGAACGCCGTGATCGGCGTCACGCGCGGGACGCTGGAACGCCTGACCCGCTCAGAGCTTCAGGGGGTTGTGGCGCACGAGTTCAGCCACATCCTCAACGGCGACATGAAGCTGAACATGCGGCTGATGGGCTGGATCTTCGGGCTTGTGATGCTTTCCATGCTAGGGCGCATCATGGTGGAGGCCTTGAGTCACATGCGCGGATCGCGGGATTCAAAGGGCAATGGCGTTGTTCTTGCGATCGTCGTGGCGGGACTTGCGGTTTGGCTGGTTGGATCGGTCGGCGTGCTTTTCGCGCGTATGCTGCAGGCGGCGATTTCCCGGCAGCGTGAATATCTGGCCGACGCGTCGGCGGTGCAGTTCACAAGGGACAGCGAGGGCATCGCGGGGGCGCTGAAGAAGATCGGCGGCTTTTCCGGGCATGGTACGATTCGCTCGCCGAAAGCGATGGAGGCGCGGCACATGTTTTTCGCGGGCAGCGGTTTCAGCTCGCTGATGGCGACGCATCCGCCTTTGGAAAAACGGATCAAGGCGATCGATCCGCGCTGGAACGGCGGGATGCTGCAAGGCATGGCCGATCCGGTGCGCGCGGAGGAGTTCAGCGGTGTGATGGGCTTTTCGGGTTCACCGGGGCAAACGACCCCGAGCATCAGCGTGGATTCCCTGGACGACAGCGGACGGCTGGACAGCCGTGTCGGCGCGGCGATCCGGGACAGTCTGCGGGAAGGGAAAGTAACCTCCTTTTCCAAACAGGAAGCGAAGTCCCTTCTGCTCGGGCTGCTGGTTGCGGCGGATGACGATGCGCGGGAGAAGGCGAAGCGGATATTGGAGGAAAACGGGTCGGACGGCGAAAGCGTCGCGCAGGTCATCGCCTGGAGCGTTGATCTGGAGGGATATGATTCCTCGAAGAAACTCGCTCTTGTCGATCTCTCGCTTTCGTGGCTGAGGAAGATGAGCCAGCCGGAGGCACGGGATTTCGTGAAGGCCAGCCACGCGCTGATTGAGGCGGATGGCGAGGTGAACCTGTTTGAGTTCATGCTGCAGAAAGTCATCGAGCGTCACGTCCTGATCGGCCTCGGGCTGAAGCCGGTGCCCGGGATGCGTCATCGGAAAATCGAGGATTTGGAGCTCGAACTGGCGGATCTGCTGGGCGTGTTTGCCGCACTGGCGGGAGGCGGAACGGCGATTGAGATGGCGGCAGTGCAATACCGGGAGCTTACCGGTAGGGAGTTGCCACGTTCCACGGCGGGCTTGGCGGAGGTTTCGATGGCGCTTGTGGAAATGGACGCCGCCACGCCTCTCGTGAAGCAGCGAATCCTCCGCTTGTGCGGACTTGTGGTAACCGATGACGGGAATGTGGCGGATCAGGAAATGGAGCTGCTGCGCGCGACGGCGGAGGCGATCGGTGCGCCGATCCCGCCGCTGTTTAGGAAGGCGGTGTAGTCGGCGCTTGCGTTCGGGGTGTTGCGCGGAAAGGATTCCCGCGTGGAAAAGGAGCGTAGGCCATGGTGGCTTTATCTGAATTTGTTGGGCTTGGATGCGCCGCTCATCGCGGTGGTGTGGCTGTTCCTTTTCGCGCGGACATGGCGGGTGGATTACCACCCGTGGCAGGTTTACGCGGCGCTCGGTTTTGCGGTCTGGACGATCCGCATCGCGATGAAATTGCTGCAGGGATCGATGACCTCGGACGAGGCCTGCTTCGCTATGAAGCACAGGAAATCGCTCAAGGTTGCGGCGGTGATTGCGGGTATCCTTTCGCTCACGCTCACGGTCATGAACTTTCCGCTTTCGGTTTACACCTATCTGCTGGTGGGCGCGGTGTTTGTGGCCGGGCACTTCGCCCTCACCTTGTTTTCACCCCAGGATAGGAACGAGATCGGCTATGCGCGGCATACAATGGGCGGTGTCGCTTTCGCTTTCGGAACCGCGCTGACCGCGCACGTTTATCTTCCCGGTCTGGGTCTTCGGGAACTCATGTTGTCCAGGGAGTTCATTTGCTTCGCGGTGCTATGCCTGCTGGCTTCCTCCGCGATGGAGTTATGGGGGCGCTCCGGGAAACCCGCCGCCGACGGAGAGGCGGGTTCGATGGATGAGATCGCTCTCTCGCTGCCGCTGACATTGTTGGGTGCGGCGGCGCTGGTGTTCGCGGTGCAGGATGACCTGATGACCGCGCGACCCTTCTATTACGCCATCCTGACCGGAGCCGCACTGCTCCAGGTGCTGAACCGGACGAGGGGGCGCTTCGAGCTGGAGACCCTGAGGGTGCTCACCGCGCTGTGCCTGCTGGCGCCGGGCATCATTTTCAGGACCTACCCGGCGGGGGGCTAGTGATGCGTCCGCTATTTGCGGTGTACAGGTCGCAACGACCTGCGCTCCATGGGCTGCTCCGTGGCAGGAACCGCGGCGGGAGTAATCTTGCGGTTTGCGGAGCGGCCCTTTTCATCGATCTCTTCCAGAGGAGGCAGGACGGATCCGTCGGAGAACTTGCGGGCCGGGCCGGATACGTCATAGCGCGAGTCCATATCCGCCTGGACGTAGTCGAGGGAGCTGTTGCTGTTTACGATGGAGGGCTGGATGAAGATCATGAGTTCCTCGCGGTCCACGCCCTTCGTTTTTGTGGAGAAAAGGCGGCCAAGGCCGGGGATGTCGCTGAGCAGGGGGATGCCGGTCACGGTTTCCGTGTCGTTGGTGGTGATCAGTCCGCCCAGAACAATGGTCTGGTTGTTGGGAACGGTGACTGTGGTCAGGAGCTCGCGGGTGGCAATCTCAGGTATATTACCTAAATTTACGATAGGAGTTGAGCCGACTACGTTATCACTCACAAGCGCGATTTGGAGGGTGATCTCCTTATCGGAATTCACCAGCGGGATGACCTCTAGTCTTAGGACAACATCGCGGTATTCGATGTTAGTGGAGACCCCGTTGCCGGAAAACTGGTTACTGCTGGTCGGGATCGCGATCCTGCGTCCCGAGGAGATCGTGCCGATCCCGTTGTTTTTCACAAAAACCGATGGCCGGGAGAGTACGGTGAAATCATCCGAGGTCGAAAGTAGGTTGACGTAGGCGGCGAGCGAGTTGCCGATTTTTCCGTAAAGCGAGAGTCCGGTCTGATTGGGGAAAGATCCGAGTGCGGTTCCTGTGATCGGGTTCAGGAGAGTGATGGGATTCACGTTGTTGACGGGATCGCCGGTGATGCTGGAACCGGCAACGCCCCCGTTGTCATTACCCCTGTATGCGCGCAACCAATCGACGCCGGTGGAGGTGGATTTGCCGAGCGAAAGCTGGCCGAAGACGGTGGAGATCATGACCTGATCCGCCTTCACATCGACCTGGTCGAGGAGGTTCTCGATGATCTCAACGGCGGTCGGCGGCCCTTGCACGACGATGGAGTTGGTGATGTTGTCGGCGACGATGAGGGTGCGGCCGATCAGGAGGGACTCGGGTGCGGTGTTGACATCGGGAGCGGAAAGCGAGCTGCCGCGTGAGCCAGATGAGCCGCCGCCGGAACCACCGCCACCACCGAACGAACCGCCGCCTTGCGTGCCGCCGCCATTGAACAGGCTGCTGTTGTTTTGTTGCGGGCGGTTGTTCTGCGTATTCTGCCTGTTCCCGCCGCCCGTGGCTTGCCCTTGGTTAGAAGCGCCGCCTTCCGCACCGGCGGTTCCGGTGCCGTTGAAAGCGCGGGTGAGGGCGTCGCCCGCGATGGGAAGGAAATCCGCGACGGAAAGGAATTCGAGTTTGCGGCGGAGGAAATTGCGTTGGTCGGTGGCGATGTCGAACTCGCGGACGAGGCCTTCGACGAAAAGCAGATCCACGGGGCGCCCCATCCCGAAGATACGGTTCGTGCGCGGATCGGGGATGATCTGGACGGGTGTGTCCACGCTGGAAGGCGTGCTCCCGGCAACACCTGCTGCTTGCGCGGCATCAATGCTGTTCCTGTTGACATTGTTATCCGGGGTTCGCTGGATGCCCGCCGTGCTGGCGGTGCTCTGTTCCTGGCCCAGGAGTTCATTGAGGGTGGTGGCGAGTTCCGTCACATCCGCATGTTTCACGGAGATGAAACGGGAAGTGACCTGTGAGGAGGGCTTGTCGATCTCGACTTTCAGGTCGATGAGCTTGCGGATGAGGGAAGTGTTTTCCGTGATGACGACGGAGGCGGCGTTGGGCACGGCGGCGATGGAGCCGAAGGCCCCGAACTGGCCGATGATCTGGGTGAAGGTGCGGACGGCCTCGTCGGGCTTGATGTATTGAAGCGGCATTACGTAGGAAATGACAGCGTCACCCTCAGGCAGCGGATCGTTTTCCGTGTAGACTTTCACTCCGATTCCGGTGGGCTTGAGGCCGGCGGTGGCAAGGGTGAGATAATCGAGTTCCGATCCGTCTCCAGCCGGGACGAAGATGAAGCTTTCGATGGTGGCGGCCTTTCTCAGGAGTTCGGCGGCTTCGCGGTAGGTGAGGGGATCCTGCGGGGAGGCGGGTTGCACGAATCGGAATTCCGCGGCGGCGGCGGTGGATGCCACAATCACGCGGCGACCGGTGTATTTGCGGTAGAGGTCGGCGAGGTCATCGCCGGAAAGCTTGAGTTGCTCGATGCTTTCCACGATGAGCGTGTCGCCTAGATCGGCGTCCACGGCATCGGCGGGAATCGGAGCCTCAACGGGGGCGGGCGGCTGGGGGATTCCGGGGATGGCTGGGACTTCCTCGTTTTGGGCAAGGAGCCGGAGGGCGAGCAAGGGGATGAGGAGGAAAGGGAGAATGCGCATGTTACAACGGTGTTTCGGTGGTTGGAAAAGTGATCGGGGTGCTTTCAGCGGCGGCGGTTATCACGGCGGTCACCGGATGGTTGATTCTGAGGCTGCTGGGCGGCGGCTGGAGCGGGTGGCGGCACGATGCGTGGGCGAGGTGCGCGCGGGGCGGCTTGCCCGTTGGGGTTCTGGTTCGGCGTCGGCGGTGTGTTGACCCCGGGCGGCAGGTTGGGGTTGGTGACTCCGGGAGGGAGGTTCGGATCTCCCTGCTGGGCGGCGGGGGCGGCGGGAGCTGCCTTGAGGGTGATGAGTTCCGGCTCAAAGGTGACCGAGCCCTGGATGGAACCGGACGAGAGGACGACGGTGGTGCCGAGGGCTTTCTCTGGATGCCGGTTCACGGAGACGACCTTGAACTCGTCGGTGCCGCCCGGCTCGATGACCCTTTTGACGTCCGGGTTCTTTTTGCTCACGATCGTGATCCGGTGACCTCCGGGAATCGGGGCGATGCCGGTGAGGGTGAAATCATCGAAAGGGTTCACGGCTGGCCCTGGCCCGACATCGATAGGCTTCGAGGTGAAAGGGCTGTTTGTCCAAAGCCCGGTGTATTTCACCAGCGGTTGCTTTTTCGGGGTGTTCGCATGGGCGGGCAAACAGGCGAAGGCGGCGAGCAGCAGTGTAAGAAAAATTCTCATGGGGCGGGGGGGATGGGCGGGAACCATTGCGAGAGGGTGGCGGAGCAGTCGATCAGGGTGTCGTCCTTGGTATTTGGCGACATACGGATCTGGAAGGTGCAGCGAAATGCATTGGGGTCGTTGATGGCATCGAACCATTGATAGAGCGCCTGCTCCTGCCCGCTGAGGTTGATTTTCACCTGGGCGCGGTGGTAGTAGGTGCCTGTTTCATCGGTAACGAGCGGCTCCTGGCTCTTTACGGTCAGCCCGAGGTTCTTGGCTTGGGATTCGGCGAACTGCTGGAGGGCAGTCTGCGTTTCCTGGTAGGTCGCAGGTTTGGGTTCTTTCTCCGCCAGCCAGGCCATCTGCTCGGCGAATTCGGCGGAACTTTCACGGAACGTGATGGCCTGCTGGAGCTGTGATTTTGCGGATTCCAGGTCGTTGGCGTAGAGGTTCTTTTTCTCCACGTAGAGCGAGTAGAGGAAAAAATTCACGATCAGGAACCCCGCGATCAGGAGCAGTGCCAGGAGTTTCTTTTCACGGTCGGACATGGATGGGCTACGGAGATGAAATGCCGGTGGATGGTGGATTTGTCGGGAGAGGGGGCGAAGGTTTAGCAGGAAACGCCCTGATGGCCAAAGCTGATTTCAGGGAGTGGCGGTGAGTGTGGAGCCTGAGAAGTTAAACTCCCAGCCACGGCTGGTTTGCCGGGGAGCGGGTCTCTGCCATTCGAAGGCGGCAAGATCGTTGTTGTTGTCGAGGTTCAGCGAGAATTGGTTCACCGGCTGCAATTGGGCGGCCTCGCCCTTCAGGGTGATTTCGGTGGCGGAAATGTCAGCGCTGGTAAGGCGCAGGCCGGAATCGGCCGGGATGGAGCGGGCGATGCGGTTGAGGATATCGACCGTGTTGTAGTTCACATCGATGCCGTATTCGAGTTCATCCCATTTCGCGATATGGAGGGCGAAGGCCTCGCCTTCGGGGGCGACGGCTTTTACCTCTTCGAGGAGCTTGGTGGTGGTGGTGCGGGTTTTCCATAGCTCGAAGCCAAGGTAACCGGTGGTGCCGAGGTAAATGACGGCGATGGCGGCAATGGCGAGGATGGTGTTCTGGCGCTTGCGGGCCGCGCGGCGGGCCGCGCGGATATCGGCGGGCAGGAGTTTGCTGAGCGGATCGGGGAGGACGGGCGCGGGGCGGGGGGCGAGTTCCGTTTGTAGGGAAAGCGAGCGGGATAGGAGGCTCGTTTCCGTGGTGGGATCGGATGTCCAGACGATGGCCCTGGACGGCTCGGTGCGGATTCCCTGCATGGAGAGCTGGGCGATGGCGATGCGGATTTCGCGGATCAGGGTGGCATCGGGAGATGGGGCGGATACCGAGGTGGCCTGGCAATAGAGGAGTTTTCCCTCCTGATGGACGGCAAAGACCCATTGGCCGAGCTCACGCCAGACGGCGAGGGTGTTTCCTGACACGGGGAAGGCGCGGGGCGAGATGTCGAACGCTTTCGGTGATGTTGGCGGGAGATCCGCTGTCTGCGGGGCGCGGAGGATGACCGAGAGGAAGACGGATTGCTCGGAATTCGTGTGCAGCGGGAAAATGTCGGTGAGCTGACCGGCAAATGGATCGGTGCGGAAACCCGCGCGCTCGGCGTGCGTGGCGGCGAGATCCTCGAAGAGCGATGTGTCACCGGTTGGTACGTGCAGTGGCAGGGCGGTGAGGGATTTCACCGGGAAAAGGAAAACCAAATCGCCCTGAGGCGGCTTCCCGATCTCCGAAGGCCGTGCTACCGGATGGCTGGAATGCAAGGTGGCCTCGCCGTTCGGGACGACCGTCCAGATTTGCCAATCGCTTTCCCCGGGAACGAGGAGATGGGTGCTGTTCGCTTTGCTCATAAATGATGGGAAACTTTAAACTCTGAATTTCAAATCCTAAGGAAGAGGAGGATGAGTAGGGTCTTTGTTGAGGTTTAAAGTTTAAGGTTTGGGGTTTAAGGGACGATTTCGGTGGCGCGGTCGAGGAGGGCGGGGCGGCCGGTGCGGTTGCGTACTATGGCGGTGATGCGGCGGGTGGAATCGCCGGAGCGGGCGGTGGAGGTGATGCGGGTGGTGGTGTCTTCCACGGTGAATCGCTGCGCGATGACTTGCCCTGTTTCCCCGCCGATGCCAAGCAGGGAAAGCGCGGCGCCTACATCTTGGAAAGGCACATCGTCCTCGGTGTCGCGGATATTGTCGGTGCCGCGCACGGTTTCCGGGATGATGGCGGCTTGCTCGGGAGTGACCTCGGCGGCGACGGAGATGAGTTCGGCATCGGCCTCGTTGAGATCAAGCGTACCGGATGACCAGACGGTGAACCACTTCCGCCAATCCGGGCGCAGGAACTCGATCTGATCCATGCCGGCGACGAGCGCCATTTCCTCGATGTCGTAAAAAGGCCGATTGAAGGGCTGGTTGAGGCGTCCAAGTTTCTCGTAATCCCCGATCTCAGCGCCGTTCAGTGCCACTTCGTCATCGGCATCGACCCAGTCGGTGAAGGCGTCGCTGAGTGCTTGGGCGGAGTCGAGGTCGAGACCCCAGTGGATGAAAATGGAGCGGAGCAGCGCCTTGTCCTCGGCAAGGACGAGGCTGTTGATATTGAAGCGCGCACCTTCGGAGGTGATGGAGACATGGACTTCCTCGTTGTTCGCCTCGTCGAGGCGGTGGAGGAGGGGATCGTTGCGTTCGACGGCAGGGTTGGAGCCGATGGCGATTCCCATTTCCGCGAGCTGAAAGGCGCGTGAGCCGTGGACTTTGGCGGTGGCGAGCTGCATGTCGAAGGAGATCACGCGCAGGGTGGTGACGGCTGCGAGGGACAGGATGGCGATGAGCCACAGCACCGCGACGAGTGCGAAGCCGCCTTGCGCATTACGGATGTGGGTTTTGTTTCTCATTCGATGCCGGGGATGGGGGGAGTGCTTGGCGGAACGCCAGGAATGACGGGGGTTTCTCCTTCTCCGCCGGGTGTTTCGGGTATCGCACCACCCGCACCCTGACCACCGCCTTGTTGAAGCTGCCGCATGAAAACCTCCGGGTTCTGGCGCGGTGGGATCCAGAACACGTGCCGCATTTCCCCGCCGTCCGCGCCGAACGCGCAGATCAGCTCCATTTGCAGCGGCAGCCGGCCGGGTAGATCCCAGTCGTATTGGTATTCCATGGTGCGGCCATCGAGCACGCGCCATTCGAAATAGGCGACATCGGTGAGCAGGACGATCTCCGCGAACGGTTCCTCATCGCTTCTGGAAGCGGTTCCGCCGGACCGGGAGCTGGATTCCTCCTCGATGATCTCGTTCTCGTAGTAGCTGAGGACGATATCGATGAAACCGGAGCGCCGCTTGACGGTGGAGAGCCGGATGGCCTTCGCGGTGCGCTCCTCGCCGCCCCATGTGAAGGAAAGGGGGACGTTCTGGAGGGTGAGATCGGTGAGGTAATGGGAACCGGAATCCGACGTCGCCAGTTCCATCCGGGTGTTTCCGGGCAAGGCCGAAAGGCTGTTTTCCATGAAGTCGAAAAACGCCTGGCGAAGCATCTCCTCGTTCTGGGTTTTCACCACATTGTTGCCGAGCGCGAGCGTCGAGTAGGATGTGGTGAAAATCATGCCCGCGAGAAGTGCGACGAGGAGGAGGGCAATCACAACTTCGAGCAACGTGAAGGCTGGGGAATAGACATTGGAGATTGGAGATTGGGGAATTCGGGAAGAGGAGAAACGACCGCCGTTCCGCTCCCTAATATCCAATTTCCGAATGTCCAATGTCCCTTTCATGGCTGATACATGGGGTTGTAGCGCCAGGTCTCGGCGGAGCGTTCCTGCCACGCGCCGTTCTCATACCAGTTCGCTATGATCTTGATGTGGAACATCTGCTGGAGCAACTCACCGTCCTGATTCTCCATATCCTCGATGGGCTCGATCACGACATCGAGCTCGATGTCGGTGCCCTCGACCGGGATCTGGGCCACACCCTCCTCCAGCGTCGGCATGCTGAGTTGCTCGGTGAGCGCGGAATCGAGGATGCGGGTGATGCGAAGCTCGCTCTGGGCAAGGCTCGCCGCCCCGGCCATGCGGTGAAAGGCCACGGTGAGACCCGTGCACGCGATCGCAAAAACCGCCAAAGCGAGAACCACCTCCAGCAAGAGGAAGCCCTTGGTTTTTTTGCGGCTGGAAAATTCAACTTTCAAAATTCAAAACTCAATGAAGATGCTGACAGTGGCCCTGCGAGTTACCCAATATCCAATTTTCCAATATCCAGTTTCCTTTAAGCTCACTTCGCCTCCAGTTCGGAATCGGCGATGGTGGCGGTGAGGGGATGGTAGGTGTCCTGGGCGTAGCTTTCGCCGACGGTCATGCGGACGGTGATGGGTTCGGAAAGGCCGTTGGGATCGAAGCGCCAGACGGGCACGAAGTTCTTGGATGGCGCCACGAAATCCTCGGTGTTCCAGCGGCGCACGCCGAGGGCAATGTCGGAGTCGATGGAGATTTCCTCGCGCAGGGTCGGGCCGCCTTCGCTATCGACCGCCGTGCCGCCGATCTCGTTGCCCAGCGCGGTCGTCCGCTCGGACTCCGAGGCTTCCGCGAAGGGGAGGAGGCGCAGCCTGTTTTCATGGAACTCGATGGCGTAGGGCTTCTGGTGAAGGATGGCGGCGCTGCGCGCCTTTTTCGCGAGGAGCTCGATCTCTCCGGAGGCGTTGGTGAGCACCTTTTCCGGCGAGCTGTGGAGCATCGCCGCGATGCTGCCGCCCATGACGACCGCAACGATGGCCATCACAATTACGATTTCGATGAGGGTGAAGCCTTTGCGGCCTCCCTGAAATTTCCACGTGCCAACACGTGGTGATGTCGGGCTACTCCTGGGAGGACATGTCATCTTCTGTTCCTTCCTGTTGGTCGGGGCCGAATGTATAGATCTCGAAATCGGAAGCGTCGATCTTGCCGGGATTGCGGTATTTGTAAGGGACTCCCCATGGATCGAGCGGCACTTCCTTTTTGCCGCCCACACTCGCATGACGCCTCGGCACGGGAGGGGTCGTGGGTTTCACCCACAGGGCGATAAGGCCTTGCTGGGTGGTTGGAGCCGTTCCGGCCAACATCTTGTAGGATGAGACGGCGGACTTCAGGTTGTTGAAATCGGTTTCAGCGCGTTGGACCTTGGCACCATCCCCCAGCTTTCCCAGCATCGCTATGGAGCCACCGAGGATCACGGCGATGATGCCGAGGACGATGACAATTTCAAGGAGGGTGAAGCCTCTGGAAGGGATATGGGATATTGGATATTGGGTGTAGGATTTGCCGAGTTTCATGGTTCTTAGTTGTTGAATGCCGTGGGCGCAGGTTCTTGTCTGAAAAGGTGGGTTCGGTCAATCCACTGGTTGGGCGCGGGGAGGGGCTTCCTCGACGGGCAGGGCGCTCAGCGGCTGTTCCTCAACGGGTTGCGCGCGGAGAGGGGAATGATCCTCATTGACGGGAGTGGCCCGTGGCGGCGCATCGTCTTCGGAAACGGGCACCGCTCGGGCGGGATGGATGGGGCAGAGATCGCCCGTGCCGGGCGCGATGTCCTTGGGAATTTGTTCACCGTAAGCGGTTCCTGCGCTGCGGCATCCCGCCGTGGCTCGTTTCCCGGAGAGGCGGCATAGCTCGATGTCGGTGAGGTCGATCTTCGCGTGAAGCTCGCCGGCCTTGTAGCCGAGACGGTCGGCGGTTTTCATTACATTCACCCAAACCGGCAGGGCGAGGGTGGAGCCGTAACCGCCTTGGATCGTTTTCCTGGGTTGGTCGAAGCCGACCCAAACGGCGCAGGTGAGGCTGGAAGTATATCCGGCGAACCACGCGTCCTTGAAATCATTGGTGGTTCCGGTTTTACCGGCGGCTGGCTTGTTGAATCCGAGCCGTTTCATCGAGGCGGCGGTGCCGGAGCTCGCGACTTGCTGGAGGATCCTGGAAACGGACCACGCCGAGCCGGTGTTGGCGGCTTGGTAGGGAAGGGGCGGGGTGCGATACAGGATGTTGCCGCCGCGATCCTTGATTTCGGTGATGAGGAAAGGCCGGTATCGTTTGCCGTCGTTGGGGAAAATCGTGTAAGAGGTCGCGACCTCCCACGGGCTTGCCTCCCATGAGCCGAGGAAAGAGGAGGGCGTTTCCGGCATCGCCATCCCGAAGCCGGCCTTGCGCGAGACTTCCTTCACGTTGGAAACACCGGCGTAGTTCCCCACGCGGACAGACATGGTGTTGCGGGAACGGATCAGGCCGTAGGAAACCGGATGCACCCCGCCGAATTTTCCGTCCGAATTGTCAGGCCGCCATGTCGGTGCGCCCTTGATCTCGTTCCTGTAAATCGGGCCATCGGAAATCATGGTGGAAGGCTGCATGCCCTTGTCGAAGGCGGCGAGATAGACGAAGGGCTTGAAAATCGATCCGATCTGGCGGCGCGCTTGGATCGCGCGGTTGAATTTGGACTCGTTCGCATCGCGCCCGCCGACGAGGGCGAGCACGGCTCCCGTCCGGTTCTCGATCAAAACGGCGGCTCCCTGGATGTATTCCGGCTCCTTTCGCTTGTCTTCCGGCAGGTTCTGCCAGCCCGCTCGGGTCTGATGCGGGTATCCGGAAAGGCGTTCCGTTTCGCGCAGCTTCTTGTCGAGCGCCTCCTCCGCGATGGTCTGGAGGCGCTGATCGATCGTGGTGACGATGGTCAGCCCGCCGAGCTCGATGTTTTCCTTTTCGAGGATGATCTCCAGGTCGCGGCGGATCGCATCCATCGCATAGGATTCCTTGGATTCGCGACGCCATGCGGGGCGGACGGTGATCGGCTCCTTTTTCGCGGCGTCGGCCTGCGATTGGGAAATCTTTCCCGTCTTGACCATGCGGGCGAGGGTGGTGTTGCGCTCGCGCTCGACGGCCTCCATGGAGCGGAAAGGGTTATAGGCATCGGGGCCGCGGACGATTCCCGCCAGGAGCGCGGATTCGGAAAGGGTCAGCTCCGAGGGGTGCTTTTCGAAATAGATGCGCGAGGCCTCGCCGACCCCTTTGATCTGGCGCCCCCAGTTGATCTGGTTGATGTAGGCTTCAAGGATGCGGTCTTTGGAAAGGGCGGATTCGAGGCGGAACGCGATGGCAATCTCAAGGCACTTGCGGTCGAGTTGCATCATCAGGAGCTTGAGCGGTTGTCTCCGGTTTTCCTCGACCATTTCACGCGCCTTGAGCTGAAAAACATCGGACGCGAGTTGCTGGGTGATCGTCGAGGCGCCTTCCTTTTTCCCTTCCAGGTTTTTCAGGGAAGCCCGCCCGATACCGAAGACATCGATGGCGCCGTGCGAATAGAAACGCTCGTTCTCGCGGGCGAGAATGGCCTTGCGGAAATCCTCGGACACGTCCTTGAGTGGCACGATGGAGCGTTTCTCGCCATGGATGCGACCGATTTCCGAGCCTTGCCGGTCGAGGATGATCGTGCGCGTCGGCATCTTGTTGATGCGGGTCAGGTCGTAATGAGAGGAGCGAATGCTGTATGCGCAAGTCAGGACAATCAGCAGACAGAGTCCGGCGACAATAGGTATGCCGATCAGGCGCGAAAGAAACCGCATCAGCCCGCCTGTGCTGCGCGTGACCCAGAACAGGAGATAGAAGGGCCACAGCAAAAGCAGCGACAGCGGGTTGGGCGACCCACCCGAGACGGACTTGTCCTCGCGTGGGCTGTTGCTCTGTTGTTTGCGTTTCGCCATGATCGCTGCGTCACGAAGATACGGGGAAACGCCGAACTTGAAACCGTAAACTTTTTCGAAGCGTGACGAACTTAGCGAATCACCCCGAACTCTGGGGATTCATTGGAATTGTGACCACGGATGGCACGGATTTTCACGGATTTAAGAATACACCAAACAGGTTTGAAAATCGTTTCCATCACTCTTTCTTCATCCGTGCCCCTCCATGCCATCCGTGGTTCAATTTCGGTTTCGGGTTCAGAATTCTTCACTTTTCTTACTTGGCGTCTTGGCGGCTCAAAAACTCTTCATTCCTGATTTAACCCGAACTCCGACTTCGCAGGGGGGATTCATCGGGCTCAAAGAGCAACCGCCCGTCAGGTTGATATTCACCTGCGGGCGGTTGAGGGAGGTTTCCTGATTACCGAGAAGCTCTTTCGAGAATCCCGGAAGGTTTGTCAGTTTGCTGCCGGGGGATAGACGATGCGGTAGAAGGCGGCGGGTAGCACAGGACTCGAATCCCTGTAGGTGGCGGCGCCACTCACCGCAGCAGCGGTCACTGTGTTGATCTGTGTCCACGAACCGGGGGCCATGGTGGTCGAGCGCTCGATGCCGTAGGTGCGGCCGGGGAGGCCGGTGAAGGCGATATTGGCAGCACCTGCTGCATAGGTGATTGCAGGGCCAGTGCCGTTTGCGGCGAAGAGCGGGTCTGAGCCGCTACTTACCGTGACACTCACCGTTATCGTCGCAGTATTGTAATTATCGGTATCCGTCGGGGTGAATGTCACATCCTGGTTAGCCGTTCCCACGGCGGGGCTGGTTCCGGGAGTCGTAAAGGCAAATGTGCCACCTGTGCTGGCGAGACCGCCCGTCAAGTTGGACGAGGCCAGGGTCTGGCCGGAAGTGATGTCGGAGGCTGTGGGAGCGGTGGCGATGGTAGGCGTCGCTTTGCTGGTGGTGACGCTCACGGTGGTGGTCGCATTGTTGTAGTTATCCCCATCAGTGGGCGTAAAAGTGACCTCTTGGCTCGCGGTTCCGGCGTTGGGCGCGGTGCTAGGAGTCGTGAAGGCAAATGTGCCACCCGTGCTGGCCTCGCCACCTGTCAGATCGGAGTCAGCCAAGGTTTCCCCAAAGGTGATGCCGGAGGCCGTGGGCGCCGTGGCGATAGTAGGCGTCGCTTTGCTGGTGGTGACGCTCACGGTGGTGGTCGCATTGTTGTAATTATCCCCATCAGTCGGCGTGAATGTGACCTCTTGACTCGCGGTTCCGGCGTTGGGCGCGGTGCTAGGCGTCGTGAAGGCAAATGTGCCACCCGTGCTGGCCTCGCCACCTGTCAGATCGGAGTCAGCCAAGGTTTCTCCAAAGGTGATGCCGGAGGCCGTGGGCGCGGTGGCGATGGTAGGCGTCGCTTTGCTGACGACGTTGCCAGAGGAAGCAGTGGTGATATTGACCGAAGTGGCTCCCGAGCTGCTTAGGACGATGTTTTGGGAATCGTAGCTGCCTGAGACCGGCGCAGTCGCAGCGAGGCGGATTCGCAGAGAGCCACTGGCAGTTCCGCTGGACTGGGTGAAGGTCGCAGTAGAACCGTAGGAAGTTCCATCGGAGGAGACTTCGAAACCGGTTGGGGCGGTGGCGGTAAGATCCTCGGACAGGCCAGCACCCGATATGGTGAAGCTTTGTTCCGTTGATGGCGTGCCGTAGGTGGTGGTGAATGCCGTGGTTGTGTCAGCGCCGGTGATCGTTCTGGCGATGACCACATCACCATTGAAAATCAGGCTTGAGGGGCCGCCGGTGCCTGTGCTTGCGGTTGTTTCGCCGTCTAAAGACGTTGCAGAACCGATGAATCTGAATGTGATGGTAGATAAGTTGTTGTAGCCGGTTGATGGGAGCGTAATCGACGTGGTTGAACCCGAAATAAACGTTCCGATTGATTCGGCATAATTATCCACACTGGAGCGAACATCAAAGCTATCTGGGCCCGTGCCTGAGCTGCTCCAAGTTCCGGTAACGCTAGTGCCATTCAGATTGACAAAATAACCGGAAGCAGCCGTCAGCGTTGCCGTCATGTATCTTGCCGTTGAGTTCCATCCGGACGAACTGTAACGAGCGGATGAACTACCCCCCGTAAGACCGACTCGCGCAAGGGATGCGCTTTGCAAATTTGTTTTTTGAGTTTTAGCTGCAAGCGGACTTGCCGCTGTACCACTCCACGGGCCAGTCCAGTTGGCTAGTGGAGGATCAATGACTGTCAGGGTGCGAACCACACTCGTTGCAGCGTTGTAATTTATATTTCCTTCCTGAGATGCGGTGATGGTCGCTGTGCCGGCACCTACGATTGTGACTTCGCTTCCAGTGATGGTGACCACCGAAGAAGAATCGGGATCGGCCACGAATGTGACCGGTAGGCCAGACGGGCTTACTGTTGCTGTTAACTCGAACGGTGCATCTGTGGTTAGTTTATCCGGTAAGGCTGCAAAGCTGATGAATTGGTTTACCTTGTTGATGACTCCAAGTAGATTACTTGGCTGTGTTAAACTGTAGTTTCCCGCATCGGCACCGCCCAAAGTCAAGGCGGCGGTGACCGCGATGTCAGTTCCTGCGTTTACGTCGGAAAAAGTTCCGGTGCTGGTCGCGATCGTGACCTCATCGGGGCTGATGACACCCTCCAGAGTCGATCCAGTAATTGTAGCCAGATCGGTGCCATTATAAGCCCTAGGCGTCACCGTTGCACCCGTGACGGTCAGCGCCAATGGAGTAATATCCCCAGTCAATCCGCTTGGTTGGCTTACCGAGTAATCAGCCGAGGGGGCTGTGTAGCCAGAAACTGTGATCTCCTTAGCGTTGCCAGCTGTCGCATTTGTAAATGAGGCGGTGGGCGTTCCGGTGACTTCAAAGCTATCGCTGTTCTCAAGTCCCACATACGACGGAGTTCCTGTTGTTGTCGCCGCAGAGCTTCTATCGTAAGGCTTGTTGGCACCAGTCAGTCCGGTGATTGTCAGTGCCTTCTTGGCTACGGAACTGGAGGCGGTTGCCACCGTTTGAGAGGTCGCGCCGCCACCCGATACCGTGATATTTCCCGAATAGGTTCCAAATGCTGTGGTTGCGGCGAGGCGCACGTAAACAGAAGTGGCTCCCAAGGTGCCGCTGGCGGGCAAAGTCAGCGAGGTGCTGTAGCCGGAACCAATACTGCTGGAAACTTCAAAACCAGCGGGAGGGGTGACCGTCAAATCACCCGTCAGGAAAAAACCGGAAACCGTGAAGCTGGAGGGGGCGGCGGATGGTGTGCCATAGGTCGTATCAACCGCTGCGAGGGCTCCGACGGCTGTGATTGTTGGATCAGCGGTTACCGATAGTGTTGCGGATACGTAGGTCGGAAGATAGTTGGCAATGTCGAAAGTGCCACCAACCGCTGCTGATGGGGTTACCTGCTCCGCGTAGGCGCCAGCAGCATCGCCCGAGGCGGCTCCCGTCCCGTAGGTGATGGTCACGGAGCCGATTGTTTCAGAGCCGACAAGACCATCGCTGGTAAATGCGGTTGAACCGGTGACCGGGCTCGCCAGTGTGTCTCCGGAAGCTTTGTTAACTGCGAAAGCGGTTATGGTGAGCGCTTTGGGTTCCACCGTAAGGGTTCCATCGTTATATGTGATGATGTAGTTGCTGGCGGTGAAGGTTCCGCCCGTCGCAGCACTCGGGGTGATCGGATAGGTGGTTGCCGCAGCGGAAGCCACGCTGCCGCTGGAGGTCAGGGTCACCGCTCCGATGGTTTCGGAATTCTCCAGGCCGTCGGAACTGAACGAACTGGTGCCGAGCGGTAACGTATCGCCGTACGTCTTGGTTCGGGCACTGGCGGTGATCGACAAGGCCTTTGCCGAGACCCTATTCCCGTCTTCTGCTGTCACGATGTTCACAGAGGTTGCGCCGGTGGTGGATAATACGATGTTTTTGGAATTGTAAAATGCTACCGCCGCCGTGGCTTTGAGCCGCAGGGACAGTGTTCCGCTGGCACTGCCTCCGCTTTGAGTGAACGTCGCTGTTTCGCCATATGTGGCTCCATCGCTGGCGACCTCAAATCCGGATGGGGCGGTCGCCACTAGGTTTGCCGCCAGGTTTGCTCCCGAAACGCTGAACGTTTGCGCGGTGGAGGGAGTTCCATAGGTGGTGGTGAACGCGCTGGCGGTCGTAGCGCCGGTAATGGAGGGTGCGGCAACAAGAGACCCATTCACGGTTAGGCTGGAGAATCCGCCGGTTCCACCCGCTGCTGTTACAGTCCCGGTACTCAAAGGAGTAGAAGATCCAATGAATCTAAATGTGATTGACGATAGGCCATTATATCCACTTGCAGGTAGAGTGATACTTCTAGTCGTAGTTCCACCCGAGGAAGAGGTGAAAGTTCCGAGAGAGCTGGCATAATCATCGACGCTCGAGCGAACCTCGTAACTTCCCGGACCAGTTCCGGAACTGCCCCAAGCCCCCGCTAAGATGGCCCCATTCAAATTCATTGTATAGCCAGATGAAGGAGTTAATACGGCGGTCAAATAATTTTCCGTCGTGTTCCATCCAGACGAGCTATGGCGAGATGAACTGCTCCCACTTGTGAGACCAACTCTGCTGACCTGTGCACTCGTCAAATTAGTATCTTTTGTGGTCGCATTCAGGGGACTGGCTGCGGTTCCGCTCCATGTCGGATTCCAAACGGCCAGAGGCGGCCTGGTCACGGTCAGCGTTTGCGGCACCGAGGTAGCGGCACTGTAATTACCGTTGCCCGCTTGCGAGGCGGTGATGGTGGTCGTGCCGGCACCCACGATCGTGACGGTTGAACCAGACACCGTGGCGACGGAAGTGTCGCTGCTCGCGTAAGCGACGGTCAGGGAGGAACTTGCCGTTCCAGTGAGGGCAAATGGTACATCGGTGGTCGACTTGGCGGCGAGGGCAGCGAAGGTAATGGTCTGCGCGGCTTGGGTAATGTTGCCCGTTAGGCCTGTCGGCTGAGTGAGTGTGTAGTTCGCCGCATCAGCACCGCCGAGTGTCAAAGCTGTGGTTACGGAGATGCCGTTGGCCGCATTGACATCGGCAAAAGTTCCTCCGCCAGATACAGTTACCGTGTCTGGTGAGATCACTCCGACCAAGCTCGCCCCGGAAATGGTCGCCGCAGCGGTGCCATTATACGTTTTGCTGGTCACGCTGGCTCCGGTGACCGTCAAGGCCACCGAGGTGATATTTGCTGTCAATCCTGTAGGCTGGGTAATGCTGTAGTTGCTGGAGGGCGCCTCGTAGCCGGTGACGGTGATTGGCTTGGCTGTGCCGACTGTATTTGTCGCAAAGCTCGCGGCTGCCGTGCCGGAAACCGAAAAGCTTTCACCGTTAGCTAGGCCGACATAAGCAGGCGTGCCGGAGAGGGTCGCCGTCGTGGTGCGATCGTAAGGCCGGCTTACCCCGGCGAGACCGCTGAGGGTCAATGCCTTCGCGGTCACCGTGCTGGAAACGGTCGCGACGTTTTGGGTTGTCGCTCCGCCACCGGAGATGGAGACGTTGCCGCTGTAGGGTGATCCGCTTACCGTCGCAGTTGCGGGCAGGCGCACATAGATCGTGGTGCTGGCCACGCTGCCAGCGCTTTGAGTCAGGACGAGGCTGGAGGTGTAGGTGCCGCCGCTGCTCGTGGAAATCACAAAGGGGGACGGTGCGGTGACGGTGAGGTCACCAGTCAGGAATCCACCCGAGACGCTGAAGCTCGATGGCGAGGCTGAATCCGTGCCATAGGTGGTGCTGACGGCTGACAGCGTGCCTGTGGTCGTAATCGTCGGGTTGGCCGAAACGGTGATATCACCATTCACATAGGTGATGGAATAGTTGCCAGCGGTGAACGTGCCACCAGTCGCTGCCGAGGCCACGACAGATCCCGTGTAGGTATCGGCCGCTGCTTCAGACGCCGCTCCGGTGCCATACGTGATGGTCACCGAGCCAATTGTTTCACTATTGACCAATCCGCTGCTCGAGAATGCCGTGGAACCCGTGATCGGAGTGGAAAGCGTCGTGCCCTGTGCCTTGGTGATATTGTTCGCAGTGATCGTGAGGGCCTTGGCGGTGACGGTATTTCCGCTGGCTGCTGTCGTGATGTTGACCGTAGTGGCACCTGTGCTGGTCAGGGCAATCAATTTGGAATTGTAGGGCGAACCAGAAACTGCGGCATCCGCTTTGAGTCGGACGCTGAGCGAACCGCTGGCCGTTCCGCTTGTCTGCGTGAAGGTGGCGGTGCCGCCATAGGTCGTGCCATCGTTGGAAACTTCAAATCCGGATGGGGCAGTCGCTACTAGGTTAGCCGTCAGGTTGGTTCCGCCAATCGTGAATGTCTGGGCGGTTGAGGGTGATCCGTAGGTCGTGGTAAAGGCTGAAGCAGTGGCGGTGCCTGTGATGGTAGGGGGGCTCTCTGCATAGGCTGTCCATGCTACGTCATCGATCTTGATCTGCGCGCCCGATGTCCGCAATTCCAACTGAACATTTCCAGCAGTGTTTACTGCCTGTGAGTAAGCAACTACGGTATTAGAAGACGCCGATACGGGGATTGTGCTCCCAAGCTTCGTACCGTTGATAAAAACTTCAATTGATCTAGGGCTTGTTCCGGAAAATGCCCGTACATAATTGAATGTTAGAGTGCCCATTCCTCCGCTATAAGTTGGCGATGTCACCGTTCCCGAACCATCTGTACAAATCGCTTTTGTATTGAGGGTTTGGTCGGTTCTCGCTCGAGTTGCGGTCCATGTTACAGCGTCATCGCCAGTCCAACTCCGCGAGTTGTAATTCGTCGAGGACGCGGTTGGGATATTTGCGAAAGTTTCACTTGCTTGCCCCCACGCCGTCCCATTCCCCAACAACCCGAAAACCACCGCCAGCAAAGCGAGGCAGGAGTGGAAGGCGGAAAAGAGCCCGGAAAGCTGGGAGCCGAAAGCGCGGACACGGGAATGTGCAGTGCCGGGAGCGAGGAGTGTGGGTATATGTTTCATTGGCAGGAGATAACTGCAGACTGAAATTAGGGATTCGGGAAAAAAAGTGATTTCAAATGAAGATTTCGTCACATTGGGAATCGCGTGCCGGACAGGGTTGATTTGCGTTTCACGGATCTAGACATAAGCAGCTATCAAGCCAAAATGACTCGCCTAACGTCGGGTCCGGGAAGGCGGGCGGCGGGAGAGCGGGAGAGCGGGAGAGCGGGAGAGTGGGAGAGTGGGAGAGTGGGAGAGCCGGGAAACCTGAAACCGCAATCTTTCCGGATGTCACCCGCCACAAATCGCTAGACGAAAGGTCGGGATAGTGTCGATTGTGAGTGGTGATGAAAATCAAAGCCATCGTGTGGATCATGCTCGCTGCGGCCGGATCAGCCCTCGCCTACGAACCGGCGAAAACCGTCGCAGACATTGTGAATCTCGAAAAAAAGGTCGCGGCGGTTTCCGCGAAAACGATGCCGGCCACGGTCGCGCTCGTTTCCGAGAAAACGGGTTCCTCCGGTTCGGGCGTCCTGGTTTCCGGGGATGGCCTGATCCTGACCGCGGCTCACGTGGTGCAGGGCATGAAGGAGGTGGATATCTATTTCGCCGACGGCAAGAAATGGCTCGGCAAGGTGCTGGGTGCGAATTACTCCAAGGACATCGGGATGGTGAAAATGGTCGAGGCAGGTCCATGGCCGCACGTGAAGCTCGGTGAATCGAAGCCGCTTGAGGCGGGCGATTGGGTCATCGCGCTCGGGCACTCGGCGGGCTTCGATCCGGCGAGAACTCCTCCCGTCCGCTTCGGCAGGCTGATGTCGGACGGCCCCGGGAATTATTTCACCACCGACTGCACCCTGATCGGCGGCGATTCCGGCGGCCCCCTCTTCAATCTCGATGGGAATCTCGTCGGGATCAATTCCTCGATCGGAGAGTCATGGAAAAACAACAATCATGCGGGCATCGATGGCTTTCGCGAGGATTGGGATCGCTTGCTCGCGGGTGAGACCTGGGGCACGCTCCAGATGAATCCCATGGCAAACCCGGAAACCCCTGTGCTCGGAATCGGCATGGGCATGAACGAGGGAGCGGACGGCGTGCCCGTTTACAAGGTCGAGCCGAATTCCCCAGCCGCTGCCGCCGGTGTGAGGGTGGGGGATGTGATCCGCTCCGTGGACGGCGACCGCGTTCGCGAAGGTGCGGAGCTCCAGGAGGTTTTGGTGAAACGCGAAGTCGGGGATAAGGTGAAACTCGGTATCCTCCGCGGCGAGACGGAGGTTGAGATCGAGGTGGAGTTGGTGAAACGGGAGGAACTTTTCAGAATAAGATGAGAACATACGAATTTTCCGCCATCAGCGCGCTGCTGCTTTGCACCGGGTTATCCGCTACGGCACAGCGCACCGAGGAGGAGGTGCCGCTCATGCGACCCGACGAACGCAAGATCGTGGACGCGCAGTCTATCGAGTTCAATAAGGCACTGGAGCCCATCGTTGCCGACGCCGCGAAATCCACCGTGACGATCTGGGGCCGCGATAGCGGACAGCCCCGCAAGCTGGCCTACGGAACGGTTGTTGCCGACGGCACCAGCATCCTCACGAAGTGGAGCGAGATGGCAGGTTTTGCCGACACTCTCTACATCGTGGGCAGGGACGGCGCAGGCGCGAAGGCCGAGGTCGCGGGTGTTTTCACCGACGAGGATCTCGCCCTTCTCACGATCGGGGCGGAAGCCGTCGAATCGGAAAACATCACACCGGCGAATTTTCATGCTTCCGATTTGTCGCTCGGGCGTTTCCTCGTCGCCGTGAGGCCGGATGGCAAGCCGGGCGCCTTCGGGGTGGTGGGTGTGTTGGAAAGGAATCTCCGCGAAACGGACAAGGCGCACCTCGGGATCATGGCCGATTTCCAATACCGTGGCGAAGGGGTCAGGATCGCGAACGTGCAGCCGGAATATGGTGCCGCGGAAGCGGGTCTCCGATCCGGCGATGTGATCCTACGGGTGAATGACCGCGAAATCTCCGGCCTTCAGGAACTCAAGAACGCACTCAGCGGCAAGAGCCCCGGCGACAAGGTGACCTTGCGCATCGAGTCCGCCGGCAAGGAGCGCGATGTCGAGGTGCTGCTCTCCAACCGCCCCGTGCTCGGGCAGTTCGCCGGCGGTCGGCTCAACGCGATGGAGCGCATGGGCGGCGAGCTCAGTCGCATCCGTGACAGCTTCTCCCGGGTCGTGCAGTCGGATATGAAAATCAAGTCCGACCAAATCGGCGGGCCGGTGGTCGATCTCGAAGGCCGCGTGGTCGGCATCACCATGGCGCGCGCCGACCGGACGAGGACTTACATCATGGGCAGCGAGGCGGTGGAAGAGCTGCTGAAATCGAAAGCGGACACCGTCGCTGAGGCGCGGACAAAGACCGAATTGCTTAAAAAGGAGCTCGCCGAACAGGATCGCGCGATGTTGCCGGAAATGCGCCGCCAGGCGAAACCACGCGACCTCCCCCGCACGCGCCGCCACCTCAGCGACTTGGAGCGCCTCCTCGGCCGCGCGAACCGCGAACTCGACGATCTCGGCCGGAGATAAATCGAAATCCGGGTTTCAAACGCCGCGTGAGGGAGTTAGCCTATCGCCGCGATGAGCGAGAAGGAATTTCACTACCAGGATCCGTTCCCATTGGGCGCGGACGAAACGGAATACGAGTGCATCCGTGAGGGAGGCGTGGAGGTCGTCCATTTCGGCGGAAAGGAAATCCTGAAAGTCGATCCCGAGGCGCTCACTTTCCTCTCCGCCGAGGCGATCCGGGCGATCAATTTCACGCTCCGCGCCAGCCACCTCGCGCAGGTCGCCGCCATCCTCGATGACCCCGAAGCCTCGCAAAACGACCGCATGGTCGCGCTGATGTTGCTGAAGAACGCGGAGATCGCCGCGCACGGCATCCTGCCCGCCTGCCAGGACACCGGAACCGCAACGATCATCGGAAAAAAGGGCCAGTATGTCTGGACGGAAGGCGACGACGCCGAAGCCATTTCCAAAGGCATCCACCACACCTACACCAAGGAAAACCTCCGCTACTCGCAGACCGCGCCGCTGACGATGTATGACGAGGTGAACACCAAGACGAACCTCCCCGCGCAGATCGACCTCTACGCCACGCAGGGCGACGAATACAAATTCCTCTTCGTCAGCAAGGGCGGTGGCTCCGCGAACAAGACCTTTCTCTATCAGGAAACCAAAGCGCTGCTGAACCCGAAGCGGCTCAAGGAATTCTGCGTCGAGAAAATGCGCTCGCTCGGCACCGCGGCGTGCCCGCCTTACCATCTTGCTTTCGTGATCGGCGGCACCTCGGCGGAGAACAACCTCAAGACCGTGAAAATGGCCACCACCCGCTACTACGATTCCCTGCCAACCAGCGGCAACGAGCACGGCCAAGCCTTCCGCGACCTTGAGCTGGAGAAGGAGCTCTTAGGTTTGGCGCGTGAGATCGGGATCGGTGCGCAGTTCGGCGGGAAATACTTCGCGCTCGATGTCCGGGTGATCCGCCTGCCGCGCCACGGCGCTTCGTGCCCGGTCGGCATCGGCGTGTCCTGCTCCGCCGACCGGCAGGCGAAGGCGAAGATCACGCGGAAAGGGATTTTCCTGGAGAAGCTGGAGAAAAACCCCGGTCGTTTCATCCCGGAGAAATACCACGATTGGAAATTCAAAGGCGTGGCCATCGATCTCGACCTCGGTATGGCGAAAACGCTCGAAACGCTTTCCAAATACCCCGTCACCACCGCCCTCTCGCTCAGCGGCACGATTATCGTCGCCCGCGATTCCGCGCACGCGAAGCTCAAGGAAATCCTCGATGAAACCGGCGATCTCCCCGACTACTTCAAGCAATACCCCGTCTATTACGCCGGCCCCGCGAAGACCCCGGCGGGAATGCCCTCCGGTTCCTTCGGCCCTACCACCGCGGGCCGCATGGATGGATACGTCGATCTTTTCCAATCCCACGGCGCGTCCATGGTCATGCTCGCGAAGGGAAATCGTTCCCAACGGGTCACCGACGCCTGCAAGAAACACGGCGGCTTCTACCTCGGCTCCGCCGGCGGCCCGGCGGCTTTGCTCGCACAGGAGCACATCCGCTCCCAGGAAGTCGTCGCCTTCCCCGAACTCGGCATGGAGGCGGTCTGGAAAATCACCGTGCAGAACTTCCCCGCCTTCATCCTCGTGGACAACAAGGGCAACGATTTCTTCACCACGATCAATCAGTGCCCGGTGTGTTGAGCTGCCCCAAAGGGCAGGGGCTTTCCGCCGAACGCTAAACTGGATGCACCGACGATGGCGAGCCTGAGTTCAACGAGGGACGTAATCGCCGGTTGTATCTCACGGCTTGTTCGCACCGGGTTGAATGCGAGGGATGCCGAGGGTGAAAACTATAATGCCAAATAAGCCTACCCCAACGATCCAAGACTTAAATGTAATGACACCATAAAGGAAAACCACAAATCCAAGAAAATAAGCGATGGTCAGGATCTCCATTCGCCATCTTCTAACTTTGTCCTCCTTTTCGCACGTCAAAAATAAAAGGAGGACAAGAAAATAGTAGCTGAAAAATCTCGGGTAAACCAGCCCGGCTACTATGCACAAGATCAATGTCCCAGGAATGACCACTTCCAGCGGAAGTATATGCATCTCAAAGGCTTTACTCGCATGGAAAAAAGAGAGCGAAAGAATACATCCCACGACAAAGCCACCTAATCCGCCACCAGACACGACAAGCAGTTTCCTAATTACGGTTATGATTTTTTGGATCATTCTCTTGCAGAACGTTTGATGTGCGCCCACCGGCGCGATTGAAAGGAGAAAGAAAAGAAATTGAAAAGCTTATGCCGGTTGGTGCGCCACGCCTTGTTCTGCCTCTTCATTTCTTTGACTCAGGCGAGACAGAAAGACCTTGAGTTCCTCACCAAGCCCGAAGTCGGCTACATCAGGTTCTCGATGTCGCTCTGCAATCCGATTGTATAAAGCGACGGTATCCGTGAGAAATGCTCGGAGACTATCATTGGTGAGTCCCGTCTCCTTCGCAACAAGATCTGGATCGCAACGACTATCAAGATGAGCTATAAGCTTGTTCCTGAGAATGTATAAGCGCCGACCGATCTCCCAAATTCTTAAGAAATCGGAATCAAGGTCTGCGGCGGGCAAGCTCCGTAATGTAATATCGTTCGATCCTGTCCCGAAGACCGAACAAACCTTGATGATGAGGGACGTGTATAAGGCCGGGCGAAGCGTATCATAGACCACAGGCAATTCCTCAAAGGCTCCCATCACGTTCGTACGTTGAAGATGCGCCCCTTCAAGTAGCCACCAGAAATCACAGCAATGCTGTGCATGAACGAGCGCGTTTCTGATGTCTTCGAAAGGAGTCTTCATCTTCTTGAGCTGATGCATCTTCAATTGCGAACCAATGTAGACATGATGGCACGATAGGTTGGAAAATATGCCTTTTGGGCCTCATCAAAGTCCATGTCCTTGAGAAACTGACCCATGATCAAGAAGTTCACTTGGATTAGTTGCTTCTTTTGTATGATAATGAATGTAGTTGAACGCATTTTCATTTTAACATCCAACATTTCTTGCGTCACATCAAAAATATTTATTCCGCCAACTGCGCCAGCAATCGTCATTGGGCGGCCTTCGATGAAGGTGGCGTCGTCGGGAACCATCTCCTTGAGAATCGCCTCCGTGAAAAATTCCTTCATGTCTTCCGGTGTCGCGTCGCCATCCGCATCCTCGAGAACCTTCTTACAAATGATGTTGCAAAGAATTGGACCGTGGCCAGCTCCGCTGCGAAACACCTGCACAATTCCGTCCCTTGTGCTCTCCCGCTTCCTCCAGCTTAACGGCATCCCGATGGTGATGTCAGCCCCTTCCGACTTGGGGTGCTTAAGCGTTGAGAAATTCTGACGCCATCCGGCAGATAGTTCTGCGCCAGGTGACTTGACGTATGCGGGACAGTTGGCGAGAAGGGTATTGCGAATGGATTCAGGCATATTCCCCTTCGCGCGTTGTCTCACCTCTTCGATTCCCTGTTCGGCAGTCTCCCTCGTCAATTCCATCTTTTCTACGATGCCGAGGAACTGCTCATCCAGTTTAATCTTTGTCGCTGGCCACTCAGCACCCAATTCTTCCTTCAAGACAGCTTCCAGTGCGTTCGCGCCTTCGCCAAGACCTGTTGAATTAAATTCGAAGTTCACCCTCCTGACTGCTGGAGCAAGATCTGGATACTCGGTGATGATTCGATTAAGTGAATATCCTTGTGCAACTACAAATCCATAAGCTTGGCTTACTTGCTTCCACTTTGGCTCTCGTGTAGTGACCCCTTCCTCTGCTACAAGAGAAGTCAAGCTAATGGCGACAAGTGCCAGCGCGGTATGTAGAGTGTGGTTCGTAAATATTTTCATTGTAATATTTTGATTAGAGAAGCCGACACTCCAGAAAGTTTAATATAACCATTCTCGAGTGCGACGATCTTTATTGGTCTCCCTAGATGGCAAAAAACAACCCAGGTCACGAACAGAAGAAGGCCGAGGCATCCAAGGAACAATGCACCCGAGTCACTCGCGGTCACGGCGGCCCAAAACCAAATAGGGATGAAGAGAATTCCGCATGAATAGCAGACAACATTCTTTATGAGTGTCTGCTTGGCGTGAACCTCGCATAATCCGAACCCTAGACGACGTTCTTTTCGAAGACACAGGAAGAGAATCAATAGCAGCAAAGGAGCAATCACAGCAATCCACACTCCCCATGGCGTGTAGGCGAAATTGCGCTTGAAGTGCTTTGTCGCTGACTGGCCGCAACAAACACAATGTGAATTGGGGAGACTATAGCCTTCGGCTATGTATAAATACTTGCCAGACTTTCGGATCGGAAGGGGCACATTTAGCGGAGGACCTTCGCTTGGGTTTGTTGATGCCCGTGGCGGGGGAGGAGGGATATGTTGGACACGTCCAAGTTCTTCTACGCTTCTCAAGGGCATCCAATCTTTCATGCCATAACGCCACACCATAACGTCGCCGTCGATACGTTCCCCGCGCAATGCATCTCGAATTTCAAGTGCTCCGATCGGGCCTACGGTGTTGCCGCCACTCAGGTAATACCATTCGCTGGTTTGTTCGCTCATGTTTAGGGATGGTGTCTTTGAATCTTAATTTCTTGCCGAACAGGATTTATTCGTATCACGCATCGCGGTGATATCCGACTTGTAAGTCTTACCGGAGGAAAGGGGGAAATCGTTGGGATATCAAGGTTTTTTCCCGGTATGGGTGAGTATATCAGGCGGGTGGAGGGGGTGGCGGGAGGGGATGGGTGACTTCCCGGATATCACGGTGTCGCAGTCGGGGGGGGGGGGCGGGTTGCATGGAGGCGGGGGAAGCTAGGGGCGAAGGTGGCGGCTTGGCTGT
>JAIXQS010000040.1 GCA_027485615.1 Verrucomicrobiaceae bacterium | reverse complement strand
AGGTGCAGGGTGGCATCGACGGCGTCCTTCACGTAGAGGAAATCGCGCTGCTGCTCGCCATCGCGGTAATCCGGGTGATGCGAGCGGAACAGGGTGACGTGATCCTCATCGCGGATCTTGGCGTAGGATTTGTGGACGACGGAACGCATGTCGGCCTTGTGATCCTCGTTGGGGCCGAAGATGTTGAAATATTTGAGGCCGACGATCCGGTCGAACCAGCCGTGGCGCTTGGCCTGGAGATCGAAGAGATGCTTCGAGTAGCCGTACATGTTGAGCGGGCGGAGCGATTCGATGGCGTCGATGCCGTCTTCCATGCCGCGCGAGCCGTCGCCGTAGGTGGCGGCGGATGAGGCGTAAACGAACCGCCGGCCGCCGGACAGCGCCCATTCGCAGAGCCTCCTGGTGTATCGGGTGTTGTTTTCCATCAGGTAGGAAGCGTCCCGCTCGGTGGTGGCGGAGCAGGCACCGAGGTGGAAAATGGTGGTGATGTCCTCATGGGCGTCGAGGCTGTCGAGCAATGCCGACGCGTCGAGGTAGTCGCCGTAGCGGAGCGGCACGAGATTCTTCCATTTCTCGTCGGTTCCGAGCACATCGGTGAGGATGAGGTTATCAAATCCGCGTTGGTTGAGCTCATATGCCAAGGCGCTGCCGATGAAGCCTGCGGCGCCGGTGATGAGAATTTTATCAGCGGGTTGCACGGTCGATGAGTGAGGTGGTGGAGCGGCCTTCGACAAAGGGAAGGATGCGGATTTCGGCGGCGGTTTCCTCCAACGCGGCGCGCTCGCCGGGATCAAGGGTTTCCGGGGTGTAGTCGCCCGCCTTGGTGTAGATGTCGGGTCGCAGGAGGCGGATCTCCGCATCGAGGCGCGGGCCCGGGAAAATGAACACGGCATCGACGCAGCGCAGCGAGGCGAGCAGGTAGGCGCGGTCGTCCTCGCCGTTGAGCGGGCGTAACGGCCCCTTGAGTTCGCGCACCGAGGCATCGCTGTTTACGGCGACGATCAGGACATCGCCCAAGGCGGCGGATTGTTGCAGGTATGCGGCGTGCCCCCGGTGCAACAGGTCGAAGCAGCCGTTGGTGAGAACCACGCGGCGACCCGCCTTCGCAGCTTCTTCGCGGAAGGCGGCGACTTGCTCGAAGTCATGGATAAGGGTTACGGGGTCGGAGTGAATCACGGCGTGGGGAGAAGATAACGGATCGCCTCATCAAGGGAATCAAAAACCGGATAGGCATCGGCAAGCCCAAGCGTGTGCAATTCGGTGCGGAGGTCGTCCAGTCCGGTGGCCACTCCCACTCCGCGGGTGCCGGCAGCATGGGCAGTGGCGAGATCACTGCCGCGGTCGCCGATATAACAGATTTCCCCGGCTGTGAGGCCGGTGGAGTTCATAATTTCATATACGAAAGCCGGCGAGGGTTTGCGGTAAACAGAGGGTTCATCGGGGTGTTCGGGGGCTATGCAAATCCGCTCGAAACCTTCGTTTCCGAGACCCAACAGATCGATCATGCGCCGGTTGCATGATTCGACGCTTTCGAGGGTAAACAGGCCGCGCCCGACACCGGATTGGTTGCTATGCAGGAAAAGCCGGACACCCGCGTTACGCGCAAAAGCAAGCGCTTCGCGCACCCCTGGCAGCAATCGCACGCCGTCGGGATCGGACAAGTAGGGAACGTGCTCGATGAGCGTGCCATCGCGGTCGAGGATCAGGGCGCGGGGTGTCATGTGTTGCGAAGGCGGATGGATTCCATGACATCGGAGGGGGACAGATCCGCCAGCGCTTCGCGGCGCAGCCATCCGACGTCCACGCCATGCGGGGTCATACGGGCGGGGTCGGTTTTGCCGGACATGAGGACGAGGGTTGGCGCTCCGGTGATGGCGGCGATGTGGATCGGCCCCGTGTCGTTTCCAACAACCCCAAGCGCCTTGCGCGCGACTTCGGCGAGCTGGCCGATATCCGTTTTTCCCGCGAGATTCATCACCGCAGGTGCGATGGCTTGGATTTCGCGGATGGCAGCGAGATCCACTCCGGTGCCTACAGCGACTGTGGCGATGCCTTGTTTTTCGAGTTGTTGTGCGAGTTCCGCGTAATGTGCGGTCGGCCAGCGCTTGTGCGGGTGTTGCGGGGCGCAACCGGGTATGATCATCACGAATTTTCCCGGCAGCCCGAGTGCAGCGACATCACCGGTTAACCATGAGGTATCTGCCGCGCCCGCCCGCGGGACGTCTACGGACTCGAGGAAACGCAGCAAGCGCTCGGCAGCAGGCAGGGGATCGCGGCGGTGATCGTGCCGCTGGTGCGAGCAGCCTTTCGCGGTGCCGCACCATTCGCCGTTGTCGCGCCCAAAGAGGCGAAAATAGAATCCGGTGCGGTCGTTGCACTGCAGATCGTAGACGCGCTGGAATCCGCCGCTTCTCAGCATTTTTCGGAGCCGCCACCATTTTCCGATTTGGAAGAGACTCGGGTTGGGATCAGTCAGGACAGCATCGAACCAAGGCATTTTTTCCGCCAATGGAGCAAACGGATTGCGCGTGAGCAGCGTGATGCGGGCATCCGGGTGATGCGCCCGGATGGCGTTAAACGCGTCCATCGAAAGAATCACGTCACCCAGGGCTCCAAGCTTAACTACAAGGATTTCATTCATCACATTCACCTGTTCGCTCAAGCTTTGTGGTGCTTCAACGGCCTGTTGCTCACAGGAATGGCATTGCGCGTGTCGACCAGCGGGCAACGGTAGCCGGAGAAATCGTGGCAACTGTATTCGTCGTGACCGGTGGAGAGAACGATCAGATCGTATTCATCGGAAATCTCCGATACGGACTTGCGTCCGGCGTATTCCGCGTGCTCGCGGGTCATCGGGATTACCGGCACGTGGGGGTCATGGTAAAACACCTCGCCGCCGAGCGCCTCGAATTTCTCGATAAGCTTGTAGGTCGGCGATTCGCGGTCGTCATCGACGTTGGCCTTGTAGGCCAATCCTAACAACAGGATCTTCGCGCCCTTGATCGCCTTGCCGTCGTTGTTTAGAGCCTCGAAACATACCTTCACCACATAATCCGGCATCGCGGTGTTGATCTCGCCGGCCAGCTCGATGAAACGCGTGTGCTGGCCGAACTCGCGGGCTTTCCACGTGAGGTAAAACGGATCGATGGGGATGCAATGCCCGCCGAGACCCGGCCCGGGATAAAAGGGCATGAAACCGAAGGGCTTGGTTTTCGCCGCCTCGATGACCTCCCAGATATCGATGTCCATCGCGCCGTAAACGACCTTGAGTTCGTTCACGAGGGCGATGTTCACGGAGCGGAAAATGTTTTCCAACAGCTTCGTGGCCTCGGCGACGCGACAGGAGGAAACGGGTACGAGCTTCCGGATCGCGACGCTGTAAACCTCCATCGCTTTTTCAAGGCACTTCGGCGTAAGGCCGCCGACGACCTTCGGGATGGAAGCGACCTTGCTGTCGGGGTTGCCCGGATCCTCGCGCTCGGGGGAAAAGGCCAGATGGAAATCTACGCCCGCCTTTTTCCCGGAGATCCTTTCCAATACCTCGCGCAACTCGCCGTCCGTGGTGCCGGGGTAGGTGGTGGATTCGAGGACAACCACCGCGCCGTCGCGGATGAAAGGGGCGATGGCCTTACCGGTGTCTAGCACGTAGCTGAGATCGGGTTCGCGGAAATGGTTCAGCGGGGTCGGGACACAGAGGATCACCGCTTCCGCCTGGGCGACGCGCGAGAAATCCGTCGAGGCGTCGAGCGCGCCGGAAGCGGTGTGGGTGGCGATTTCCTCCGCAGCAACGTGCTTGATGTAGCTGCGGCCGGCGAGGATCGCGACGGTTTTCTTAGGATCGATGTCGAGCCCCAGCACCTTCGCGCCCGATCTCGCGAACTGGAGCGCGAGGGGCAGGCCGACGTAACCGAGACCGACGATGGCGATGTGACTCATGGGGTGCGCCATTCTTTCCACGGGTAGGGGGTCTGTGGGTAGAAGATTTTTACGCGCGGGGGGATTTCAGGAGATCGGCGTAGAGGGCGAGCGTATTTCCGCACATCGCGCCGAGCGTGAAAGTCCCTTCCGGCACATGGGGTTCCGGGCTTTCATCGAGGATCAGGGTCGCCTTTTCCAGCAACGTTGCGGCATCGCCGGGAGGCACTTTCCCCGCCGGGAAAACCGCCGTGAGCAACTCCCCCACCCCGCCACAATCGTATCCGAGCACTGGTTTTCCAATGGCCATCGCCTCCAGCACCGTGCGGCCGAAGGACTCCGGTTGTTGCGAAAGCGCACAGACGACATCGGAAACGGCCATGATCTCGCGGACATCGCTGCGGTGACCGAGGAAGGTGACATCGTCCGCCAAACCCATCTCCGCGAGCAGCGATTTCAGCTCGGCGAGGTAATCCAACTTCTTCGGATGCGCGTCGCCCGCGATCAGGCCATGGACGGTGCGGCCTTGCTTTTTCAGCGCGGCGAGAAGCCGGAAAAAATCCCCGTGCCCTTTGAGGCGCGTAATCCTTCCCGGCAGCAGAAGGATTTTTTTTCGATCAAGATGCGGTTGCTCGGCGCGCCATTTTTCCTGCCATGCGAGATCGGGTTGGAAACCCCGGGGAAACTGCACGGGTTCGACGCCGCGATGGATCACGGTAATCCTTTCCTGCGGGGCGTCGGGATAGTTTTTCGTGATGTAATCCCTGATACTCTCGGAAACGGCGATCACCCGTTCGCCCTTCGTCATCACGGCGGAGTAGCGGTTCACGGAGTAGAAACCGTGGACGGTGCTCACGAGGCGGGGGCGCGTGGCCTTGTCCATTTTCCGCCACGCGAGGTAGGCGATCCAGCCTGGCACCCGCGAACGGATATGTAGGATGTCGGGTTTTTCCTGTTCTAACAATTTCCTGAACGGCCTCACCTGGAAAAGCGAACTCAGGCTTTTGCGGTGCACGGGCATGACGATGTGGCGTGCGCCGGACTCCACCAGCTTTTCAACCTGCCTACCACCGTTCGAAACGACGAGCGCCTCGTGTCCTTGTTTCACAAGGAAATCCGCCACCTCAAGGGTGCCGCGCTCCACGCCGCCCGCGTTCATCTCGGGCAATACCTGCATCACTTTCATACGCCCAACTCCCGTTCCAAAGCCTCTTCCATCGCCTTCTCCACGAGTCTAGCCGCTGCGGCCTCGGTGGCGGTATCGAGGCGTTGCACCGCCGCTTTCAGCGTATTCGCGGCGCCGGATGAAATCGCCGCTTTCACCTCTTTCACCGCCGCCTCGATCTCGCCGCGCTCGTGTTCCTCCACCAAGCCTTGCGACATGATCATTTCCACGGCGGGCAGGAGTTCGTCGGCCTTGAGTTTCGCCTCGGTAAAAATTCGCTCCGACATGTCCTCGAAGGCGTGCTCGACGGAAGCACCGACCATTTCCTCCACCGCCGCGTCGTCCACATTCACGGCGGAGCTGACGATATTGATCACCGTATCCTTGCCGGTCTTCGTGTCGCGGGCCAGAACTTCCAGAATGCCGTCGGCATCGATCTTGAACTGCACCCCCACCCGCGCCTGGCCTTTCGGGAGCTTCTCCATCAACACCTCGAATTTCCCCAGCTCCCAGTTGTCTCGGGCCATCTCGCGCTCCCCTTGCAGGACGCGGATCGCCATTTTCTCCTGACCGTCGGCCGCATTGGTGAACATCTCGCCGGCTTTGCAGGGGATGGTGGTGTTGCGCGGAATCAGGACATTCATCAGCCCCCCGAAGGTTTCGAGGCCAAGGCTCAGCGGCGTGACATCGAGCAACACCATCTTCCGCATCGCGCCGCTCATCACGCCCGCTTGGATCGTCGCGCCGAGGGCGATCGCCTCATCGGGATGCTGCGTGACATCCACCTCGCGTTGGAAAAAAGCCGCCACCGCCTCCCTCACGGCGGGCATCCGCGTGCTGCCGCCCACCATCACCACGGCATTTAGATCGCCGAGCGAAAGCCCGCTGTCGTGCATCGCCTGTTGGCAGCATTTCAAAGTCCGTGCGATCCAGCCCTTCGTCATCGCATCGAGTTCCGCGCGGGTGATCGTTTTTTCCAAACTACTACTTCCATCGTAAAATGGAATCCGCACCGTGATCTCGTCCGTCTCGGAAAGCGCACGCTTCGCCTTCTCCGCCTCCTCCAGGAAACGCCACCTGATTTCCTCCGGCACCTCGCCTGCCGCTTCGAGCAGCGTGTCGCGGATCATCGCGTCCACATCGTCGCCCCCGAGGCGGGTGTCGCCGTGGGTGGCGAGCACCTGGAAAACGCCGCCCTCCATCTCAAGGATCGTGAGGTCGAAAGTGCCGCCGCCGAGATCATATACCGCGACCCGCGCCTTGTCCTTGAGCTTGTCGAGTCCGTAGGCGAGCGCGGCGGCCGTGGGCTCGTTGATGATGCGCGCGACCTCCAGCCCCGCGAGTTCCCCCGCCCTCTTCGTCGCCGCACGCTGGGCGTCATTAAAATATGCGGGCACCGTGATGACCGCTTTCGTGACCTCCGCACCGATCCTCCACTCCGCGATCCGCTTCAGCTCCTTCAAAATTTCCGCGCTCACCTCCTCGGGCGATTTCCCGACGTTTTCCAGAATCGTATCCTCCCCCATCCACCGCTTCACGCTGGAAACCACGCGCATCGGATCCGTCGTCCGCCGCCGCTGCGCCTTGCGCCCGACCTCCACCGAGCCGTCCTCGCCGAACCACACCACGCTGGGCATGATCCGCTTCCCCTCCTCATCGGCGAGCAGGATGGGGAAACCGGAATCCACCACCCCGATGGCCGAGTGGGTGGTGCCGAGGTCAATGCCGACGATCATACCGCAAACCTAGGGAATCCGGAAGATCTTCCCGTTGGACGGATCCTTCGCGAGTTGCCCGGGGCGGAAGCCTTCCACGTCGATCACGTTGTAGGGAGCGTAGGGGCTGAGCACGCGGTTCGGATTGTCCGTGCGTTCCGCCATCGGATATTGGTCGCGGGGCGAGACGGTATCGACCGGCGGACGCACTGCGGGCGGCTGCTGCTGGCCATAGGGCGCGTAGGGATCCGGCCGCGGATCGCGGGGATATTGGGCGTTTCCATACGGGGATGTCTGGTCACCCTGGTAGGGCGCACGCGGCGGGTAAGGCTGGCTCGGGCCGTCGCTCTGGGGATACACGGGCAAAGGCTTGCAAGCCACCGATCCGAGAACCAAAGCCGTCGTTACGATCCATTTCATTTTCAACATGTTCATCTGGCTGTTAGAGGGTTTGGATAATCACTCGACCCGCCTCATGGCGAGCAGATGCTTCGAGAGGATACCGAGTTTCCTGGCTTTGGAAACGGAATAACGCCGGTCGAAGACCTTGAATTTGCCCGCCCGCATCTTATCCAGAAGGTTGCGGTAGATCTCCGCCATGATCTGCGCGGGCACCAGCGCCTTGCGGTCGATTTCCGGCAGCAGTTTCTCCGCCTCCTCGAAAAGGTGCACCGCGCGCTCCGCCTCGTAGGACATCAACGCGAGGAAACGCCCGTCATAGACTTTCCCGACGAGGTCGCGCTCGGAATATTGGAAGCGCATCATGTCGTTGACCGGCAGGTAGATGCGCCCGCCCTTCGCGAGATCCTCGCCCACGTCGCGGAGGATGTTGGT
>JAIXQS010000027.1 GCA_027485615.1 Verrucomicrobiaceae bacterium | reverse complement strand
TTTTCACCGCAAAGGCGCAGAGGTCGCAAAGGAACGCAGAGCTTTGCATGTGGGAAGATAGGAAAGTCGGGAAACCGATGGAACTGCTTGGTTCACCCAATGGGTGAAATGGAATTGCCGTGAAAAATGCCCTGCAATATCCCGAAACACAAACTCTTCTCAGCGTTTTCTCTGCGACCTCTGCGCCTTTGCGGTGAAAATCTTCGTTTGAACTGCGGAATTTAGGTTCAATCCAGTAGTTCTTCCTTGGGTTCGGGTAGGAAAAAGGAAAGAACCAGGCTGACGAGATACACGCTGAAGCCGACCGCCGCCGCCGTGTAAGCCAGCTTTGCGGGTGCGGCTGCCAAGTCAGTGGTGGTGGCGAGGGTGGTGGTGATCCAGGCGAAGGAGGTGCCGATGAGCCGTCCGCCGATATTGGCGGCGAAGCTTTCCCCGGTGCCACGGAGGTGCATGGGATACACCCGCGGCAGGTAATTCCCCCAAAAACTGAACTGCCCGACGGTGAGCAAGCCCGCAAAGAAGATGCCGATTTGCAAAGGAATGAGTCCGGTTACGCCGCAGTAGGCGAAGACCAATGGCATCACGATCAGTCCCGGGATGACGAACAGCCGGAGCAACTTGCGGCGGCTGATGATGATGACCGCCAGATACGCCAGCAGGAAGCGTCCCACCAAGCCTCCTACTTCCTGGATTTTCGTGGTATTCGCCGCGATGGATTGCTCCGCTTTTTTCCCGGCGATGATCGAGGACTTCTTGATGACATTGGCAGGTTTGCCGGCATTCGCTTTGGCGGCGGCGGCCGAGGCAGCCTGCGAAGCGGCCTTCACTTCCGGCAGACCCGGGATGATGCGCGGGATGTGCTGGATGGCTCCGAACGCGGCACCGTAGGCCATGGCAAACATCGCGGTGGTAACAAGCGTGGTGCGGCGAAGTTCCGGTGTGAACAGCTCGCGGATGCTGGGACGCTTGAGTGTGCCTGCGGCTTTCTTCTGCGACCACGCGGGTGACTCGGGCAGGAAGGGGCGGATGAGGATCAGCGGGATGGCGGGAAGCACGCCGGACATGAGGGTGTAGCGCCAAGCGGCGTGTTCGTCCCCCACCGTTCCTCCCCCAAACAGGCCGCTGAGGAAATCAGGCAGATGGATCGCAGGGAAGCTCCCGGAATATTTCACGCAGATGCCGTATGCCACCGCCACCATCAGGCCGCCGAGGGATGAGAACGCCTGCGTGTAGCCGAGCACTTTCTCGCGCTGTTTCGGATCGGGAAAAAGCTCGGCGAGCCATGCCACCGCCGCTACGAACTCGACGCACACGCCGATGAAAACCAGACAGCGGAAGAACAGCAGCATTTCCACGCTCGTCGAGTATCCGGCCGCGAAGGCCGAAAATGCATAAAGCAGAATGCTCCACGTCAGCACCCGGCGACGCCCCAAGCGATCTGTTAGATATCCGCCCAGAAGCCCGAAGATACCGCCCGCGATGGCCGGGATGAAAAACAGTTTCCCGATCCAACGATTGAACTCCGGCGAGCCAGGCGCCGCGCCGATCAGTTCCTGCAAGGCCGGGCCGACGATCAGCGGCAGCATCAGCAGTTCATAAATGTCGAAGGCGAAACCCAGGGCGGCGATAACGCAGATCAGCCATTGGGTGCGGGTGAGTTTGAGGGCGGACATAAGGAGGGTGGCTAAGGATTGCTGTGGTGTTGTCTAAATCATAGCGCCGCACAGCGGACAAGTGCGATACCGTCATCCGGTTCGGCTCTCTATCAGGGCGTGGGGCGTTTCAACGACATCGTGCCGCGGTCGCCCGCGCCCTGATAGGTGGCGCTGAAAGTTTCACGGGTGAGCTTGCCTTTGACCTGATAGGTTCCGAGTCCGCCGGGAAGTTTCATTTCGCCGGAAAGCGCAAGGGAGCCGTCTTTACCCAGCTTGGCGGGGGTGGTGTGTGTATAGTCGCCGAACTTGAAAACACCCCAGCCCGCGCGGTAGCGGAAATCGTATTTGCCGGGGTTGTCGGGCGTTGGCTGGACGATGCACCACAGCGGGCCGGTGTGGTCGTTGACATCGCTTTTCCAAGTGCCCAGCCATGGGCCTTCCGCATTGGCGGGTGGGTTGGGGAGAGCGGCGGAGGCTTCGGTGAATCCGCCGTTGTAGGAACTCGCACAGGATGAAAACGCAACCGAGATTGCGGCCGCGAGCGGGAGTATGACGGAATTCATGAGCTAGTCGGTTGGGAGGAAATCACTCGCCGGTGATTTTCCAGAGGTGATTTTCGGTTCGCAGATAAAGGGCTCTATCGAGCAGGACGGGTGAGGCCAGCGTGCGCTCGGCGAGGTCGGTTTCGAACTGAATCTTCGCGGCGTCGGGAGAGATTTTCACGACATAGCAAACTCCGTCTTCGGTGACGGCGTAGAGGGTGTCGCCTGTTAGAACCGGCGATGCGGAGAAATTTCCGGGAAGCTTTTCGTTCCAGACCGGATCGCCGGATTTCGCGTCGAGGCCGGTGAGCGTGCCGGTGTCATCGAGCACCAGAATCTGTCCGTTGGTGGCGATCATCGATGGGGTTTTCGGCATCCGGCGTGTGACTTCCCATGCGATGTGGGTTTTTGTGACATCGCCAGCGGCCTTTCCGAGGCGGATGGCGATGAGCTTTGGAACGTTGTAGCCGGTGGCGACGTAGGCGATGCCTTCGGCAACGATGGGACGGGGAACCACCGAATAGCCCTCGCCGTAAGTCGCTTTCCAAAGCAGGCGTCCGTCTTCGGGCGCATAGGCTCCGATCATGCCGCTGGCTGCGCTCAGGATTTCCGTGCGGCCATCCGTTTCGACCACGAGCGGGGTGCTGAAGGAGAACTTGCTGCGGACTTTTTGCTCACGCGGTGTGCGCCATGCGATGGTGCCGTTCTTCCGGTGAAAAGCGACGATGGTGGGGTCGATCTCGGCGTCGGCGTTCACCACGAGCAGGTCGCCGACGATGATTGGCGAGCTGCCGTTGCCATGCATCGGTTTGTAGGAAACCTGTTTTTTCCAAACCACATCGCCATCAGCGAGACGCAATGCGGCGGTGCCCATGTGGCCGAAATGAACATAAACGATGCCGTCCGCGATTACCGGAGTGGAGCTGGCTAGGCTGTTCTTGCTGTGCATGGCGGCCATTTCCTCGGCGGTGGGCTTGAATAGATCGATGCTCCAAAGTGTTTTTCCAGTGGCGACATCAAGGGCGAAAGCTGTTAGGTGCGCGGTATCGCCGTCTTTGCGTGAGCCTGTGAGAATGATTTTTCCATCGGCGATGACAGGCGACGACCAACCTTGGGCGGACAGCGGAATTTTCCATGCGATCCCGGTATCCTTGCTCCATTTGATCGGACCGGATCCGCTGGCAATGCCTTGGCCAGTCGGCCCGCGGAATTGCGGCCATGTCTCGGCGGCCGTAGCGGCGCTGGTCAACGATCCGGCGAGCAGGAGGCAGTGGCATTTTCCGAGAAAGTTCATGGTGGTAATTTTTGAGTTCGGGTTCGGCAAGTTAACCAACCGTGGCGATGGCGGGACGGAACAGCGACGACTTGCGGTAGGCGAGCCAGGCGCACGCCGAGGCGGTGAGAAGGAACATGATGGCGAGGGCGGCGATCCAACCGAGCGTGATGAGGAGTCCGGTTTTCGGTAATGCTGGGAGGACGGAAATGACGGCGGCGAGGAGGCCGATGCCGATGGCCCAGAGGATGAACTGACGGGTTTCGCGGATGATGAGGGAGCGGATGATTTTCCGCGAAATGCCGATCTGGTGGAGCTGGGTGAATTCGTGTTGGCGTTCCGCCAGGTTGCGGGCGGTGACGATGCCGAGGCCGGCGGCTCCGAGGATCACACCGAGGCCGCCGAGCACGTTGAAGATGGAGATGTAGGTGTTTTCCACGCTGTTGAATGCGGCGAGGCGCTCGGTGGTGGAGGTGACGGTAGCTCCGAGGTCGGTGAGAGTGCGCTGGAGGATGATGCGAGTTTCTGTTAGATCGTTGGGGGTTTCGGCGAGGAAAAGCTGATAGCCTCCGGTGGAGGGAAAAAGTTCGAGGTAGCGTTGTTCATCGACGATGAAGCTGCCTTGGAAAACGGAACCTGATAGGGTGCCGGCGATTTCCAGCGGGAAGGTGTTGCCCTGTTCGTCGGTGTAGTTGATGCGGTCGCCGGGCTTTTTCTTCAGCACCCACATCAGGGTGGTTTCATCGATGAAGGCGCGGAGGGCGTCGCCTTCGCGCAGGGATTTCCAGGATGGCTCGATGCCGGGGGCGGTGGATTTGATGGTAAAGGAACCGCGTTGTTCGAGGACGCGGGTATCGGTGGCGAGAAGGCGCGGGCGGGCGACTGAGTTGAGATTGAAACAGGAGGCGTCGTCGCCGGTGCCGATGCGGAAAGGAAGGATGTCGCCGAGTTTTCCGCGTTGGTCGCCGAGGTTGAGGATGTCTGCGGTGGAGTCCGAGGCGGAGCTGCGGTGGACGGGTGTGGTGGTTTCGATCCAAAATGCGAAACCTCCGGAGGGGCTTGAGCGTTTCTGCCAATCGCCGCCGCCATGTTTTTGGAAAGCGGTGACTGAGACGACGAGGAAAAGTCCGGCGGCGAGGCTACCCACAACGACCAGCGAACGGCTCGGGCGGCGGGCGATGTTGAGCCGAGCGAGGTGGGCGATGGTTAGAGAAGCACTGGAGCGAGACGTTCCAGCCACGCGGAAGAGCGCGAGGCCGGCGATGAGGAAGGAAAATCCAGCGAGAAAAAACGCGCCTTGGGCACCGATCATTTTCGATCCCAAAAGGGCGGCGATACCGATGACGGCTGCTGCGGGCGCGATCCAGCGGGCGCGTGATTTCCCGCTGCGGAGAATTTCCTCGCTGCCGGATTCGAGGCGCAGGCTGGCGGAGCGTTTCGCCTGGCGGCGGGTGACGAACCAGATCGTGGTCATCATCAGGAGGACGAAGCCGATTACGCCGCCTACTATGGATGCCATAGCGGCGTGGAAGCGGAACATGCGCTCATCACCCCGGTTCCAGATGGATTCGAGAAAAAGCAATAAGCCACGCGTGTAGGCGAAGGCGAGCAGTGCGCCGAGCGTGCTGCCGAGTGTGACGACGACCAAGCCTTCGAGCAGCCGCCAGCGAAGGATTTTTTTTGCGGGAATGCCGAGTGCGGCGAGCAGGCCGGACTCGTGGTTGCGCTGCTCGACGTTGAAGCGGAACAACATGGCTGTCAGGGCGACGGCGGCGAGGATGAGGAAAAACGACATGCTCAGGAAAAGGCTGGCGATATCGACGGGGGATGAGGCGGCGCTTTGGCTTTCGGCGGCGATGTCGCGGATGAGCAATCCGGCGTCGGCGGGGGTGAGAGTAGCGAGGATTTTTCTTTCCAACTCGGGGACAGGAATGTCCCCGCTCCTTATTCTGAGTGAGGTGGCGTTGCCCCAGCGATTGCTCCACATGGCGCGGGCGGCGTCGTGGGTAATGAAGGCTTTGGGTGTGCCTCGGTGGTCGTCCCAGTAGGTTTCGTCTTTCTCGCGGATGCGGCCGAGATCGAGCGGGAGGCCGGAAGTCCAGTCGGCTGAATTGTCCGCTTCGGCGATGCCGGGGAAATCCGGCATCCAGAGTTTGTCGGCGGCGGCTCCTTCAAGCGGGACGATGCTGTGGACACGGAAATCGGAGGATTTCTCGACGAGTTGATTGCCGCTTCCGAGGGTGAAATAGCGGAGTGTGACGGAGTCACCGGGCTTGGCGGCGAGGTCTTCGGCTTCCCAGGAATTGAGGACGATCTGGTCGGGCGAGAGGTCGTCGGGGATAAATGGAACGGCGGCGGGATCGATGCCGGTGACCATCGAGTAGGGTGTTTCCTTGCCGTTGGCGGCGATGGTGTTGGCGAGGTAGGTGAGGACGGGGCGGGACTCGGGGAGGAGGGCGCGGAGTTTTTCCTCGATGAGAGTGGGGATGAAGATGCGGTCGGTGCGGATCTCGGTGGCGGTGGAGAGCGGGACATCTAACAGGGATAGCCCGTAATCGGCGAGTTGGGCGGACTTGCGGATGAGGGCGGTGGCCTCATCGGTGCTGAGAGTTTCCTGAAACAACAGGAGGTTGGCGCTGTCCTCCCGCTCGATGGCGGTGGCGAGAGCTTCGAGAGGCAGGAAAATGGCCGGTGCGGGGAGTTGCGTGGCTTGGAGATTGAAGCGTCCCATGGCGTCGTCCTCGCGGATTTCGGCGACAGTGCCGCGGACGGTGATGAGCTCCTCGGGTTCGCCGGAAAGCGGGGCGTCGCGTGAGGCGAGGCCGGGTTTGCCGAGACGGATGACAATGGTATCGCCGGGCGAGAGATCGAGCGTGCGGGCGAGCTCGCGGTTGATGGCCCACGAGCGTTTGTCGATGGTGGGCGGTTTTGTATTTCCTGGAGCGAATTTCCAAAACGCCGGAGTGATGCCGAACAGGTTGACTTGGCCGGTCGAGCGGCCGGATGGAGTATCGACTTGGCTGCGGAGTTGGAGAACCGGCGCGGTGCCTGGGAGGTCGCTCGCAAGGCGGGCGCGGAAGAAATTTTCGCCACCGGCTAGGACGAGGGTGGTACGGCCTGTGCGTTGCTCAGCGATTTGGCGGAGCGTGGATTTCACCGAATCTCCGGCAAACAGTGCGCCTAACAGAACCATCGCGCCGAGGGCGGAGCCGAGCAGAACTCCGAGGTAAGCGCTGCGGTAATGGCGGAGGCCGCGGAAAATGAAGGAGCGGGAAGTCATGATCTAGGGAGCGTCTGAAGAATTTCCATGCTGACATTCTCCCTTCAAGTCTCGGGACTGATCAGTTTGACTTCAGGAAAGTAGGTTTGGTAACGGTCGAGATCTGCGGTGGCGAGAGGGAGATCGAGAATGGAGGCATGAGCACCGATAAAGAAGTCGGGGAGTGGTGATTTCGGGGCGGGTGGGGCGGCCTGTTGGCGTCGGTTCTGAAGATAGCAGGCGTAGGCATCGGCGCACCGTGGGGCGACGATGGAAGGAAGATCCAAAATGGCGATCCCGAAGGCAGTGAGGCGGCTGATCGCTGTTTCGGGTGTTTGTTCCCCGGTCAGATATTCGGCGAGGATCACAGGGTTGACGGCGGCACCATCGCCGAGAACAGAGCCGCGGATGATACCCCGCGCCCACGAATGATGCGGCGAGCTTGGGTCGAAGCCGTGGATCAACACATTGGTATCAAGGAGAGTCATGCTTCGCGGGTGAGACTGCGGATTTCTTCCCAGCTCATTTTCGGGGTGAGGGGCGCAGAGGCAAGCAAGGCATCCAATTCTTTGGCGGTGGGCTTTGGTCGGGGTGCGGGGATCACTTTGGCGAGTTCGTAGTGTCCCGGTGCTGCTTCCCGCACAGCGTAAGTTTCGCCTGGTTTGGCTCCTGGCAGCACGAGTCGACGCTTGGAATCAATCATGGCAACTTTCATGGTGGGAAATTCCCACGTTAGTGAATTTTGTCAAGGATACCCTCTCCCCTTCTTGTCAGTGAAGCTTGCCGTTTCTGAGCTCGAAGGTTTTTCCCATCCGCTGGGCGATGGCGAGGTTGTGGGTGACGACGATGAGGGTGACTCCGTGGTCGCGGTTCAACGCGAGCAGGAGGTCGGCGACGGTGTCGGCGGACGCTGGATCGAGCGAGCCGGTGGGTTCGTCGGCGAGTATGAGTTTGGGTCGGTTGATGAGAGCGCGGGCGACTGCGGCACGGAGTTTTTCGCCGCCGGAGAGTTGCCAAGGAAGGTGGTGAAGGCGGCCGGTGAGGCCGACGCTTTCAAGGAGTGTTAGCGCGCGCTGTTCCGTGTCGGCGGCGGATTCCTGCCAATCGCCGGCGAGGCGGGGGACGAGGACGTTTTCGAGGACGTTGAGCTGCGGAAGGAGGTGTTGCTGCTGGAAAATGAAGCCGAGCGAGTGGTTGCGGAAAGCGGCGGCCTGTGCCTCGGAGAAGGTGGAAATATCTTGATCGCCAATCGTGATCGTCCCGGAGGTCGGGCGATCCAGGGCACCGAGGAGATTGAGAAGCGTGGATTTCCCGCTGCCGGAGGGGCCGACGATGGCGGCGGTTTCTCCGGTGGCGAGAGTGAGGTCGAGGCGGTCGAGAACCTGAATGGCTTCGCCCGGGGTTTCGTAGGTTTTGGAGAGTTGGCGGACGTTGATCATCGGAGGAAAGTTTGCTAGTTTTGCCTAGGGGCTATGCAAAAATGGATTTTATCGGAGAGTGGGGGGCGCTATCGCTCCCGGTGCGTTCAGTGTTCAGTTTTCAGGGAAGACTAACGGAGTATATTCCAGCGTTTGGCTTTCACCTCGAAGGTCGGCAGGGTGCCGCGAGCGACCGCGGTGACGGGGATGCGGAGGGTGAAAGTGGAGCGGAGTTTTTGGGCGAGGGAGCTGGCGGTTTCCGCCGTGGACTCGACGGTCAGGTTGAGTTCGGCAAGGGCAGGGCGCTGATCGATTTCCACCTGATACTCGGTGATTTCGGGAAATGAGCGGACGATCGCATCGATGGAGCTCTGATGGATGTTGATGCCGCGGATCACGATCATGTCGTCGGTGCGGCTGAGGACGCCGCCACGTAGGGCGAATTGATCTTCGCAGGCGACGGGCATGACGAGGTCGCCGGTGCGGTAGCGGAGCAAAGGCGATCCGTAGCGGCCAAGGGTGGTGAGGACGAGTTCGCCGGTTTCTCCCCATGGGGTGGGGGAGCCGGTGGCGGGGTCGATGACCTCACAGAAATAGGAGTCATGCCGCAGGACGAGAAGATCGCGATCGGTCTCCGAACTAACAGAAACCGGGCCGATCTCGGTCATGCCATGGTGATCGTAAACGCGAGCCTGCCAGGCGGCTTCGATGCGTTGGCGGACTTCGAGGATGCTGCCGCCGGGCTCGCCGCAGACGATGATTTTCCTGATGCCGAGCGAAGAGACCGGGAGCTTCATTTTCTCCCCCACCTCAGCGAGGCGCAGGGCGTAGGTGGGTGTGCAGCAGAGGATAGTCGATTCGCTGTGACGCAGCAGTTGAAGCCGGTCTTCCGAGGAAAGCCCGCCACCGGGGACGGCGCGAATGCCCATGCGGGTAGCCGCTTCGAAGCCCGCCCAGAAGCCTAGGAACGGGCCGAACGAGAACGGAAAAAAAGCTGTGTCGCCGGGCTTTGCGCCCGCGCTGCGCCAGACCCATTCCCAGTTGTCGAGGATCCATGTCCAGTTGTCGGAATCGTCGAGCCAGATGAGCGGTTTGCCGCGGGTGCCGCTGGTTTGGTGGAAACGGTGATAGCCAGCGAGCGGGAAGGTGTGAGTCGTGCCGTAGGGCGGGTGCTGCTCACGGTTTGCGGCGAGTTCGTCTTTGGTGGTGAAAGGGACACGCTCGGTGAAATCGGACAGGCTGGTGAATTTTCCAAGCGCTCCCAGTTTTGCGGCGTAGAAACGATTCGCCGGCAGGATGGCGTCGATCAGGTCATTGAGTTTCTGGAGCTGGGAAGACATAGATCCTATAAGTCCTATGTTAGGGCTTCGCAGTGATCTTTGGCGGCGGCGCTGAGGCAGGCTTGAATTTCGTGACCATGAAACCACCGAGGGCAGCCAGCAGAATCCCGAGAATGAAAGGGATGGGGATGGAGGAGAAGCCCCCTTTGGGCGGATGCATCGCGATCCCGACAATCGCATTCACGATGGGTGCTCCCGCGAAGATGATCGACATGACCGAGACTGCGACGACGGCGGGATTCATGCCGGCCTTCGCGCCTGATCCCATCGCGAGCAGGACGAAGAACGCGCCGATCGCTCCCAGGATCCCGGCGAAAAGTGATATCCACATTCCTTTGGGCGGCATGTTCCAATCCATGTTTTTCGATGCCAGAAGGATGATTAGCGGCGCGAGGACGGCGGTGAGGAAATAGGCGATGCCGACAAACAGGAACGCCTTGTAACGGCCGAGCAGCGGATCCTTCATGCCGACCTGGCCGGCGTGGAGAAAAATTCCGTAAAGTCCCCAACAGGCGACGGTGACGAGTGCGAGATAGAACCAGTTCATGGATTTCATTTAGGTAAATTCTGAAAAGCTGAGATGCTGAAATGAATGTTGTTAGAGGAAGGTGGTGAGTTTTTCCGCGAGTGTGGGAGGTAGCGGGACGGCCTTGATGCCGTCCGGGGTGATGGCCACGTGGGCGGCGGAGATGGAGCCTTCTGCGACGAGCTTTTCTTCCCGCGTGATTTCAAAGCGATAGCGGACGGAGCGATTGCGGACTTCCGCGATGAACAGGCGGATGGTGAGCAGGTCGCCGAAGCGCGCGGGCGAGCGGTAGTCGCAGCTGGCGTTGACGCGCGGCCAGCCGGTTTCGAGGCCGTCGAGCAGGCCGTGGAGTTCGTGGTCGAGGCTGCGGACGAAGGCGTGCTCGCAGGTTTCCATGTAGCGGAAAAAGTTGGAAAAATGGACGATGCCCGCCATATCGGTTTCGTAGAACTCGACATGGCGTTGGATTTCAAAGGCGGGCTTGCTCATGGGGCCAGTGGTGTGGCGAGGGCGCGAATTCAATCGGCCACTGCATACATTGTATCGGGAAAACCCGTAGCGTGGCGACTAATTTCCGGGCTGTATGAGTTTCGACCGAAAAGGGGAAAAAGCGAATTTTCCATCCTAGAAGCTGTCCCAAACCCCTTTTCATAAGGGGCAGATCACCCATAAGCGTATTCGCTACCCGACGCTGAGCAAACTCGGACTCCTGAAATGTGCATCCCGATTCCACGTCAATACCGCCATAGCTTGATTTTTTTGGCGTTCATTTCATGCGCGACAGGCTCATTCCGCCAAAACCGCTTTGCGTTTCGCGCGATAGCATTATTATGCTCCGCATGATGCTCTTGAAGATAACAGGGACGCTGGCCCTCGCGGGTAGCATTGCTTCGTGTGGTGGTACCGGTGGCCCGGGTGGCCCACCGGTTTTGCCGCCGCCGAGCGCCCCGCCGGGGATTTTCAAAAGCTATCATGCCGACCGCAACTCGAGCATGGCCGAGGGCTGGACGCGGGGCATGGACATGTCGGGCGTCTCATTCAACGACACCCGCACGGCAACACTAATCACTCCGCGTCACGTGGTAATGGCGAAACATTACTCCAGGCCGGCCGCCGCCCCCGTGGTTTTCCATGACCGCAACGGCAAGCGCATCCAGCGCAAGCTCATCGGCTTCGAGGCCGGAGTCGGCGACGTGATGGTCGGCCTTCTCGACGAGCCGGTGCCCGCCAACTACCGACCCTATCCTTTGCCCGCCGCCGGAGCGGATACATCCTCGCTTTTGGACAGGCCGGTGATCGTCAGTGACCAGAACCGCAACCTCTTCGTTCATCGGATCGCCGGGTTCGGGAACGGCATCGTGGCGTTCAAGCATGAAACCAACAATCGCCACGGCTGGTCAAAGAATCTTGTCGTTGGCGATAGCGGGAATCCCTCCTTCCTGATCGTCGGCAACGAGTTGGTGCTGTTGGAAACCCATACTACGGGCGGCCCTGGTGCGGGGCCTTACTTCGGCGATCCCGCGGTGCAGCAAAGCGTGCGGCGGGCTGTGCAGAAACTCGACCCCGCCTACCGCATCCGCACGGTCACGGCACGCTGAGCCTTTGCGGAAATTTTTGGTGGGCAGCGGGGCGGGGATGGTGGAAGCTCCCACTAATGAAAGCACTCGTTCCCGCCACGCTTGTCTGCGCGCTCGCGCTGGCCGTTGTCGCCTATAACCCAGCCACCGAGCAGCCGCCCGCGGGAGCGGCGGAGAAGATCGCCGGAGCCATCCCCGCCGAACCTTACGCGAAGGCCGCGAAACCGCGTAAGCTGCTTGTCTTTTCCCGAACCAACGGTTTCCGCCATGCCTCCATCGTCACGGGCAAGCTCGCCTTCGCCGAAATGGGCAAGAAAACCGGCGCGTTCGAGGCGGTGATCAGCGATGACCTCGCGATGTTCGAGAAGGAAAAGATCGGCCAGTTCGATGCGATCTGCTTTCTCAGCACCACCCAGAACGCCTTCGCTCCATTCGGTGAGGAACTCAAAAAAATGAACGAGGAGGAAAAAGCCGCCGCGAAGGCGCGCGAGTTGGTGCTCAAGGAAAACCTCATGGCCTATGTCAAGGGCGGCGGCGGCTTTGTCGGCATCCACGCCGCCACGGACTCGTTCTACGAGTGGAAAGAATACGGCGAGATGATGAACGGCTACTTCGACGGGCACCCGTGGATGGCCGGCACGCAGGTGAACCTCTACGTCGAGCCGGGGCAGGAAAAGCACCCGCTCGCGGAAATGTTCGGAGGCGAGAGGCTTGAGTTCAAGGAG
>JAIXQS010000095.1 GCA_027485615.1 Verrucomicrobiaceae bacterium | reverse complement strand
CTTTCTCACTGTCGAAGCCGGAGCGAACCACCTCGATCTCGGCGGCGCGGTCGGCCTCGGCCTTGTTGGCGAGTTCGATCTCGGCGAGTTTCGTTTCGAAAAGGCCGATGGCACCCGCCTCGGCCTCGCGGGCCTGGGTCTGGAGGGAGGCTTTCTCGGCGGTGAGATGTTCGAGCAAGGCACCGAGGCGCTTCGTTTCCTCGCGGCGCGGCTCAAGCTGATCCGCGCGGATCGAGCGGGCGCGCGGACCTTCACCGGCGAGGCCGGAACGCTGCCCGTTGAGCTCGCGCTCGAACTCCGCCTGCCAGAAGGAAAGCTCGGTCTGGAGCTTGGCGTATTGCGGCGAGAATTCGTCCGTCTGCTTCTGCACCACTTCCAGGCGCTCACGGAAAGGCATGGTGGCCTCGTCGGTGGCGGCCTTGAGCTCCGTCTGCTGGGCGGCGGTGAGGCCGGGGATCGCGGCGGCGGCGGCGTCGTTTTCCTGTAGAATGAACTTGGCTTGGAAGGACTCGTTCCAGCGCAGCCGTTGCTCGGCGAGGGTGCCGTCGATCCCGGCGATGCGCTGGCGGACTTTTTCTTTCTCACTGTCGAAGCCGGAGCGAACCACCTCGATCTCGGCGGCGCGGTCGGCCTCGATGACGGAGGATACGGTGTCGCGGAAAAGCAGCAGGACGAGGGGGTGGGCGATGGTGATACCCATCAGGATCGCGACGACGAGGCGGAGGGAAAACTGCGCCATTTTCCGGAAAATCGAGAGGTAGGGGCGGTATCCGGCGAGCAGGGCGCGGTCAATGGTGAGGATGATGAACGCCCATACGCCCGCAACGGGATAGATCACGTTGGGCTTGTCGGTGATGGTGGAAAGGGCGTAGGCGCAGGCGATGAAGGCGAACGCGCAGGGCACCAGCACCGTGGCTCCGAAGGCGACGTATTTCCTCTGCTCCCATGCCGGACAGCGCTCGAGGGTTTCCGTGCCCGCACCGGATAGCCAGAAAAACACTCGCTTCATGGTTTTTGTCATTGCTTGTGAATACAGGGCAGCCGCGGCGGGTATTTCAGAAATAAGGAGGAGGGACATTTCTGTCCCTCTTTTCTGCGTCGGGAAGTCGGGACAGGAATGTCCCGCCTCCTTATTTACAAATCCGCCCGGTCAGCATAGGGATTATCCATGTCCGAATTCCTTGATGGCTCGGAAGAAATCCAGAGGCACGGAGGCAAGCTGCCGCACTGGCAGCAGGGCGAGGTAATGCAGTTCGTCACCTTCCGGCTGGGCGACGCTATGCCTGCCGCGAAGCTGCGCCAGTGGAAGGAGGAGTGCGGAATCTGGCTCTCCCACCACCCACAGCCATGGACGCCGGAGCAGGAAAAGGAATACCACCGTCGCTTCACCTGGAAGCTGGAGAGCTGGCTAGATGATGGCGCGGGTTCTTGCATTTTCAGTGATCCGGCGAACCGGATCGCACTGGAGGAGGTGCTGATGTGCTTCCAGGGCGAGCGTGTGGAGCATCACTCATGGGTCATCATGCCGAACCATGTCCACCTCCTCTTTACGCCGCTCTCGCCCTTGGAAAAGCTCATGCAGGCATGGAAAGGGACCTCCGCCCGCCGGATCGGAAAAGGCGGCATCTGGCAGGAGAACTACCGCGACACGATGATCCGCGATTCCAAGCACTTCGCCAACGCCGTGCGCTACATCCGCCGCAACCCCGCGAAGCTGAGACCCGGAACATTCACCCTCTGGGAAAGCGAACGGGTGAAAGCCATATAGGAGGAGGGACATTTCTGTCCCTCTCTTCATCCAAAGATAAGTCGGAAGAGGAAAGTCGGGACAGGAATGTCCCGGCTCCTTATGGCGAAACCGCCAATCGATCGGTTTCCGGCTCGGATTCGAACAGGAAGCCGTTCTCCTTGTAGGTTTTCAGGCGGAAATGGGTGGCGGTGGAGATGACGCCTTCTAGGGAGGAGAGTTTCTCGGAAACGAAGCGGGCTACCTCGCGGAGATCCGCGCCTTCGACGACGACCATGAGATCGTATCCGCCGCTGGCGAGGTAACAGGATACGACCTGGTCGAAACGGGCGATGCGCATGGCAAGGCGGTCAAAGCCGCCGCCGCGCTCGGGAGTGACGCGCACCTCGATGAAGGCGGAGACGGAGGTATCACCGATGATCTCGGGGTTGGTGACGGCGTGGTATCCGAGGATGGTATGGTCTTTTTCCCATGACGAGATTTTCCCCGCGACCTCCGCTTCGGTGGTATTGGTCATGTCGGCGAGTTCCTTGTAGGAGGCGCGGGCTTTGCGGCGGAGAATTTTGAGCAGTTTCATAGCGGTGAAAAAAGATGAATCAGGGACGCTTGGCTAGGAGGTCGCGGATTTCGGTGAGGAGTTTTTCCTCGGCGGAGGGTTCCGGCGCGGGGGCGGGTGGCACCTCTTTTGTCATCAGTTTGTTCATGGGGCGCACGAAAATGAAAAATAGGATCGCACCGGTGATGACGAGTGAGATGAGGGCGCTGATCACAACGCCGATATCGAAGATCCAGACTTTCAGCGCGACTTCCGGATTCCCTCCAACGGCCTTTAGGAGCGGTTCGACAATGCCGGTGGTGAAGGCGGTGACGAATTTCCCAAACGCCGCGCCGATGATGACGCCAACCGCGAGGGAGATCGCGTTGCCCTTGAGGATGAACTCCTTGAATTCACCGAGAATGGTTAGGACTTGCATGGTGGGCGGATTCAAGAGGCTTCCCGCGGGTGAAGCAATGCTCAAAATTTGGAGTGCGCTTTGGGACTGAGGTTGATGGCATGACGGTTACAAACCACTGCACGGCTCAATCCCGTAACAGCCGCTCCAGCTCCGCGGCCGTCCACGCGGGGGCGTCGGTGGGGGTGATCGATTCGTCCAGAGACTCGGCCAGCGCTTTCTTCGAGGTTTGTAGCTCGACGACCTTTTCCTCGACGGTGCCACGGGTGAGCAGTCGGAAGACGGTGACGGGCTTGGTCTGGCCGATGCGGTGGGCGCGGTCGGTGGCCTGTGCTTCGGCGGCGGGGTTCCACCAGGGGTCGAAGTGGACGACGACATCCGCCGCGGTGAGGTTGAGGCCGTAGCCGCCGGCTTTTAGTGAGATCAGGAAAACGGGCGGGCCGTCCGGGGATTGGAAGCGCTCGACGAGCTCCGCGCGGTTGCGGGTTTGGCCGTCGAGGCGGAGGGAGGAAATCCCGAGAGCCTGGAGCTGGGTTTCGATCTCGATGAGCTGCGTGCGGAACTGGGAGAAAACGAGCAAACGGCTGCCGGAAGAGAGCGATTGCTCGGTAATTTCCAACAATCGTTCGAGTTTCGCGGAGCGGCGGGGGATGGGGAGGGACTTGAGTTTTTCTGAATCGAAGAGCGCGAGGTCGCAGCAGGCTTGGCGGAGGCGGAGCAGGGTGGTGAGCGCCTGCATACGGGCGGCGGCGTTTTGGCCGGAATCGCGGATCTCGTCGATGCGCCTTTGTCCCTCGCGCTGGATCTCGCGGTAGAGGGTGGATTGGTCGGTGGAGAGGGTGCAGAACTCGTCGATGAGGATTTTTGAGGGCAGCTCCGGCGCGACCTGTTGCTTCGTGCGGCGGAGGGTGAAAGGGGAGGTTTTTAGTCGGAGAAGCTGACCGGCACGGCCGGCGGTGTCGGGTGATTGGAGCGGCTGCTCGTAGCGCTCCGCGAAATCCTTGCGGGAGCCGAGCCAGCCGGGCTGGATGAAACGGAAGATCGCCCAAAGGTCGCGGGCGGTGTTTTCCACCGGGGTGCCGGTGAGGGCGATCCGGTTCCGGGCGTTCAGTTTGGCGACCGCCTTGGAATGATCCGTGTCCGGATTTCGGATCAGGGAGGCCTCGTCGATCACGGCGACGAGGTAATCCTGCTTCAGATGCCAGGCGAGGTCGCGGGCGAGGGTGGCGTAGGTGGTGAGGACGACATCGCCGGGGCGTATGGTTTCTCGCAAGGCGTCGCGATTCGAGCCGTGGAGGATGACGGTTTTTCGTCCCGGGGCGAAGCGCTGGAACTCGGATTGCCAGTTTCCAAGGAGGGAAGTGGTGACCACGACCAACGCCGGGGCGGGCTGTGAATAACCTGTGAACAGGTGCTCAAT
>JAIXQS010000015.1 GCA_027485615.1 Verrucomicrobiaceae bacterium | reverse complement strand
GGTTGATCGGGCCACCGCCACCGAGCCCGACATCGCGACACACATGACCAACGTGCCGGAGCCCGTCACCCCGCTCCCCACGCCCAGCCCGCTGAAACTCGCGCCCGGCGATACGCTCACACTCCGCGACGCGCTCTACGCGGCACTGCTTTCCTCGGACAATGTCGCCGCGCTCACCATCGCTCACCATGTCGGTGGACAGATTCTCACACGCCGCGGTAAAAGCGGCGATCCCGTGCTCGCCTTCGTCGCGGAAATGAACAAGCTATCGAAAGCAATTTTCGCGAACAGCACACTTTTCGTGAACACGCACGGCCTCGAGAACGGGCCGAAGCCCGGCTACTCCACCGCCGCCGATATGGCGCGCTTCGCGATCCACGCGATGCGCCGCAACGCGATCACCTTCATCACCCGCCAGAAAACCCGCCAGGTTTCCGTAACCGGCCCCGAGGGAAAACGTGCCTACACCCTCACCAACTCGAACGAACTCATCGGCGAAGAAGGCATCCTCGGAGTGAAGACCGGCACCACCAACGCCGCCGGCCCCTGCCTCGCCACTTGCATGGATCGCGATCCTGTAGTCCGCATGAAACCGGATGGCACGAAAGGTGTCACGCCACGCCGCCTCATAGTCGTCGTGCTGAATAGTCCGGATCGCTTCAACCGCACCCGCCAACTCATCAAGGCCGGCTGGGCCTTCTACGATCCATGGCTCGCCGCCGGCGCTCCCGTCAAAGACGCCAAACGCGAAATCCTCTCCACCCCGCCCCCGATGAAATAGTCTTCTCTTCATTGAGAGTTGAAATTTGAACTTTGAAATTTATGCGCATCGGCATCCTAAACAGCGGCGGCGACTGCCCCGGACTCAACGCGGTGATCCACGGAGTCGTCGGCGCGGCACATCAACTCGGCTGGGAAGTCATCGGTTTCCGTGACGGCTTCGAGGGGTTGATGCCACCGGGTGATTTTCGCATCCTTACTCCCACCGACACCATCGGCATTCTGAAACTCGGCGGCACGATTCTCGGCTGCACGAACAAAGGCCACTTCGCCGCCAAAGTCGGCGCGGGAGATGTCACGGAGGTGCCCAAGGAAATCATCGACCGTGCGAAGACCACCATCGACAGGCTGGAAATCGGCGCACTTGTCGTTGTTGGCGGCGATGGATCTCTCACCACCGCGCTGCAGCTTTACCGCGCAGGCTGGCCTGTCGTCGGTGTGCCGAAAACGATCGACAACGATCTCTGCGCCACCGCGATGACCTTCGGTTTCGATAGCGCCGTCACCACCGTCGTGGATGGCCTCGACCGCCTCAACACCACCGCCGAATCCCACAAGCGCGTGATGGTTCTGGAAGTCATGGGCCGCCACGCCGGATGGATCGCGCTGTGGGGCGGTATCGCCGGAGGCGCCAGCGTGATCCTCATCCCGGAAATTCCCTTCGACCTAAATAAGGTCGCCTCCTTCATCCGCCACCGCGACGCGCAGGGCCGTCACGCCACGCTCGTCGTCGTCGCCGAGGGCGCGAAAATGCCGGACGAAGGTATCGTCACATTGGATGGAAACTGCGGCGGCGAAGTCCGCTTAGGCGGCATCGGCGAGCGTGTCGCCAAGCGCCTCCAAACGCTCACCGGCAAGGAAACGCGCGCCACCACCCTCGGCCACCTCCAGCGAGGCGGATCACCCACGTCTTTCGACCGCATCCTCGGCATGCGTTTCGGCGTGATGGCCGTGAAACTCTGCGCGGAAAAACAGTTCGGCCGCATGGTTTCCTACGACGCCTACACAGTCGGTTCCGTCCCCATCGAGGAAGCCGTGAACCAGCTCCGCCTCGTCGAGCCGGACAGCGAACTCGTCCTTGCCGCCAAAGCCGTCGGCATCTGCATGGGTGATTAAATTTTCCAAAAACCTCTCGTATGAAAACCCTATTCCAAATCGCAACCGCCGCCCTCCTTGCCGTGGTTTCATCCACCGCAGCGGAAAAACCCAACATCATCGTCATCATGGCGGACGACCTCGGCTACGGGGATCTCTCCTGCTACGGCGCGACCGTTTTCAAGACCCCGAACATCGACAAGCTCGCCGCCCAGGGCCAGCGCTTCACCAGCGGCTACTGCTCGGCCTCCACCTGCACGCCCACCCGCTTTTCGCTGCTCACCGGCACCTACGCCTTCCGCGCGAAAAACACCGGCATCGCACCGCCGAACGGCCCGGCGATCATCCGCCCCGGCACCACCACATTGCCCTCCCTCCTCCAGCAAGCCGGATACCGTACCGCCGTCATCGGAAAATGGCACCTCGGCCTCGGCGACAAGGCACCGGATTGGAACGGCGACCTCAAACCCGGCCCGCTGGAGATCGGCTTTCACGAATGCTTCATGCTCCCGACCACGAACGACCGCGTCCCGCAGGTCTATGTGGAAAACCACAAAGTCCTCAACCTCGATCCCGCCGATCCGCTCACAGTCAGCGAAAAACCCATCGACCCCAACGAGCCGACCGGCATCAGCGCCCGCGATACGCTGAAGATGGATTGGACGCACGGCCACAACGGCACGATCCACAACGGCATCAGCCGCATCGGTTTCTACACCGGCGGCAAGGCAGCCCGCTTCCGCGACGAGGATCTCGCCGACAAATGGATCGAGAAATCCAAGGCCTACATCGCGGCCAACAAGGACAAGCCGTTCTTCCTCTTCTTCGCCGCCCACGACATCCACGTGCCGCGCATCCCCCATGAGCGCTTCCAGGGAAAAAGCGGCACCGGCCTGCGCGGCGATTCCATCCTCCAGTTCGATTGGTGCGTCGGCGAAATCATGGCTACGCTCGACGAGCACAAGCTCACCGAAAACACCCTCATCGTCCTCTGCTCCGACAACGGCCCCGTCCTTGACGACGGCTACAAGGACGGTTCCGTCACCGAACTCGGCAAACACGAACCCGCCGGCCCTTTCACCGGCGGAAAATACACCGTCTATGAAGGCGGCACGCGTACGCCCTTCATCACCCGCTGGCCCGGAAAAATCCCGACGGGTGTTTCCGATCAGCTCGTCTGCACCATCGACCTCGCCGCCTCCTTCGCCGCCCTGACGGGTGTCCCTCTACCCGAAGACGCATGCCTCGACAGCATGGATGTGCTCTCCGCTCTGCTCGATGACAATGATGGAACCGGCCGCGACGAACTCGTCCAGCAGGACAACGGAACGAAGGGCGGCAAGGCCGATTTCGGCTTCCGCTCCGGAGATTGGAAGCTCATCCGCCGCACCAGCAAATATCAGCAGCCCGCCAAAGTTTCCAAGCGCCCCATGCCCGAACTGAAAGGTCTGCATAGCCTCCATTTTCTTCCCGACGACCCATCGGAGAAAAAGGACGTGAGCAAGGAGAACCCGGAGATGCTGAAAGAGCTGATCGAAAGGCTCGATGCCATCATCGCGGCGGGACGCACGCGGTCATAAGCTCACTCCCCCGCCAGCTTCCAGCCGATCGCGCTGACCTTCGCGGCATGCTCCGCGTTGAGTAGATTACCTTCTTCGGAAAACGCCTCATGAGCCTTGGCCAGCGAGAATTCATCCTGGATCACGTTGATATTCACGTTCGAAAGGAAAGGCCGCAGAAAACCAAGGCTCCTCGCGCCTCCATAGCCGCCGGGTGATGCGGAGAGAATGGCGGCGGATTTGTCCCTCAAGGCCGCAAGTGGTTTCTCATCGTCGGAGTCGGCGCGAGAAACCCAGTCGAACGCGTTCTTCAGCGCCGCAGTGATCATGCTGTTGTATTCCGGCGAGGCGATGAGCAGGGCATCATGGCTGAGGAAAAGCGCCTTAAGTTCCTTTGCCTTCTCCGGCTTGCCTTGCTCGGCCTCCAGATCCTCGTCGAAAAGCGGCAGCGGGAAATCGCGCAGCGAAATGAGCGTAACCTCCGCCCCTGCGTTGCGCGCCGCATCCGCCGCGAGCTTCACGAGCTTCTGATTATACGACCCAGCCCGAAGGCTCCCGCTGAATGCCAATATCTTTTTCATGCTGCTTTTGTTGTTAGGATGATTTTCAAAACGTCGGATAATCCGTGTATCCGACCGGCCCGGATCCATAGAAAGTCTCGGGACGCTGCTCGTTGAGCGCCGCTCCGGTGCGGAAACGTTCAACGAGATCGGGGTTCGCGATGGCGGTTTTTCCGAAAGCGACGGCATCCGCCTTCCCCGAGGAAATCGCCTCCCGCGCTGAATCGGCGGTGAAGCCTTCGTTGGCGATGAACACCCCGCCGAACGCCTCTTTCATGGACGGCCCCAGGGGCTCGGAACCGTGGTTCTCACGCGCGCAAAGGAAAGCCAGCTTGCGTTTTCCCAGCTCACGCGCAACCGCGAGGAAAGTTCCCCGTGCGTCGGAATCACCCATATCGTGCGCGTCACCCCTCGGAGCGAGGTGCATGCCGACATG
>JAIXQS010000102.1 GCA_027485615.1 Verrucomicrobiaceae bacterium | reverse complement strand
CCGGTCCGCGCGGATCGTGACGACGAGATCGCGCTCCGTCATCCTGACATTCAGTTGCCATGCGAACGGCGCACGGAAACGCAGATCCACGTAGTTCCAGAAAACGGTAGCGTCGCGCTCGGGCAACAAGGGTGCGCCGGGCAGCGACATCGAGTGGGTGTGCTTTTCCAACACCTCAAGCCCCGCCTTGAGCGCAGCGGCGTGAAGCAGCCCGGAAATCTGGCAGAGACCGCCGCCGAGGCTCGGCACCATGCAGCCGGAGCGTAACTCGCGCCCGGTGACGTAGCCCTTCCGTTTCGTCACTCGTCCCATTTGTCTCCAGAAACTGAAAACCTCACCGCCAGGAACCGAAACGCCATCGAGGGCGGAGCAGGCAAGCCGTAGATTCTGGATTTTTCCGGCGGTCAGCGGAAGCTCGGCGGGGCTTGTCTGCGTCCAAAGCGGCGACCGCTCCTCCGAGATGACGGGGGCATCCATCGCTAGCGAGCCGACAGGATGTTTTCGCACGGGAGACTGGAAATCACGGAAAAGCCGCCGCGCGATGAAGACGTGCGATTTCAGGAAAAAAGCCAGCGCTTCCACGCGGGTGGGCTCCCTGTGATCCAGCGCGGCGCTTCCTTGCATCTTTGGATCGTTACGCGGGGTTCATTGCGAAGCATTCATCAGGATCACCATTTCGCCTTTCGCGCCGTGCGATCGAAACCATTCGAGGAGCTCGCCCGGTTTCCCACGGTGATAGGTCTCGAATTTTTTCGTAAGCTCACGGGCCACGCAGACCTTCGCCTCCGGCGCGATCTCGGTGAGGATTTCCAAAGTGGAAACAATGCGGTGCGGGCTTTCGAAAAAAATGCCGGTCTCACCACTTTCGAGGGCGGCGGACATGGCACTGCGGCGCTTGCCGGATTTCACGGAAAGAAAACCACCGAAGCGAAACGCGTGGCACGGCAGGCCGGAGCCGATCAGCGCCAGCAGCACCGCAGAGGGGCCGGGCAACACCTCAAGCGGCACATCCGCTTCGAGGCACGCCTGCACCAGCCGGTAGCCGGGATCGGAAACGCCCGGCATGCCCGCGTCGCTGATGAAAGCGATGCGTTCGCCGGCCTTGGCGGCGGCGACGAGTTCGGGTGCCTTCCTGCTCTCGTTGTGCTCATGGAGCGAGACCAGCGGCTTCCCTGAAATGCCGTGGTGCGCAAGCAGTATCCCCGAATGACGGGTATCCTCGCAGGCGATCCGATCCGCGTTTTTCAAGACATCGAGCGCCCGCAACGTGATGTCGCTTAGGTTCCCGATCGGAGTCGGCACGAGGATGATTTTACCTCCATCCACTCGTTCAGCCCTCGAATTTGCGGACAAGGACGGAGGCGTTGTGCCCGCCGAAACCGAAGCTGTTGCTGAGCGCGACCTTGATCGGGACTTCGCGGGCGACGTTCGGCACCACGTCGAGATCGCATTCCGGATCCTGCTCCTCGATGTTGATCGTCGGCGGGATCACGCCATCGACGATGGCCATCACGCTGGCGATCAGCTCGATTCCGCCTGCCGCGCCAAGCATGTGGCCGGTCATGGATTTCGTGGAACTGACCATCAGGCCGTTCTTTGCGTAGTCTCCGAAAGCGAGCTTGATCGCCTTCGTTTCCGCCACATCGCCGAGACCGGTGGAGGTGGCGTGGGCGTTGAGATAGCCAACCTCATTGGCATTCGTTTTGCCGTGCTTCAGAGCCATGCCGATCGCGTAGGCCGGGCCGCTGCCGTCCGGCGAAGGGGCGCTCAGGTGGTAGGCATCCGCGCTGACCCCGTAACCGATCAGCTCCGCATAGATTTTCGCGCCGCGCGCCTTGGCGGTTTCGAGTTCCTCGATCATCACGACCCCGGCACCCTCGCCCATCACGAATCCGTCGCGGTGTTTGTCGAACGGGCGCGATGCCTTTTCCGGCTCGTCGTTGCGCGTGCTTAGCGCCTTCATGTTCGAGAAACCGCAGAGTCCCATCGGCAGCACCGCCGCCTCGGCACCGCCACAGAGGAAGCCGTCCGCGTCGCCGAATTTGATGATGCGCCACGCTTCGCCGATGTTGTGGTTCGATGTCGCGCAGGCGGTGACGATCACCATGTTCGGGCCGAGCAATCCATGCTCCATCGAAATGATGCCGGAGGCGATGTTCGAGATCATCATCGGGATGGTGAAAGGCGACACGCGCCGCGGCCCTTTCTCGATGTAAACGGAATGCTCGCGCTCGACGGTGGAAAGACCACCGATGCCGCTGCCTACCATCACGCCATAGCGGCGGGCATCGATTTTCCCTGTATCCAGGCCGGAGTCCTCCATCGCCATCTTCGAGGCGGCCACCGCATACTGGACGTAGCGATCCGAGCGGCGGGCATCCTTCGGCACGCCGAAATATCCGTCCGCATCGAAGTCACGGATCTCGCCCGCGATCTTGCAGTCGAAGGGCGTGGCATCGATATTCTCGATCCTGCGTATCCCGCTGCGACCGTTTTTCAGCCCGTCCCATGTTTTTCCGAGGTCATTTCCCAAGGGGGAAATACATCCAATTCCAGTAATCACTACCCGTCTTTCGCTCATATCGTGGAACGAGCCTAGACGCTGAACCGACAAACGCGCAAGCAATAGAAATGCCCCCTCAACCCATCATGCGGATCACCGCGAGGAAGGCCGATGCGGCGATCACCGCCAGCGATGCCATGCCGACGATGCGGTCGGTCGCGTTCATCTTCGGGCGCAGCACGGAGACGGACTTCGGGAAAACAATGCCGGCGTAAACCATCCCGGCAAGCAATCCGCCGAAGTGCGCCGCGTTGTCGATGAAACGGTATCCCACCAGGCCGATGAGCGCCGTCATCAGCACCCCGCCGATCAGGCGACGCTTCGCGCTCCTCGGGACGAGCGCCGAGTGGAGCGTTTCGAACACGAGCAGGAAACCCAGCCAGCCCATCAGCCCGCCGGAAGCGCCTACCGAGGGGGCGTCGAGAAAACGCGCCGAGGCCTCGCCGCCGACCATGGCGGAAAAGAGGAAAACCATCGGCACATGCGGCCAGCGCGCAAACAACTCAAGCCGTTTCCCCAGATAAAGCAAACCAAGGGCATTCATCACGAAATGGATCAGCCCGCCATGAAGCATGGGGGCGGTGAAAAGCCGCCAATAATCCCCTCCCCTGTAGGCGTCTTTCATCAAGCCCGCCCGCTCGACGGACTCGCGGAAACCGAGGATCGACCTGTCGTGGATCACCTGCGCCAGAAACACCAGCGAGATGATCCCGAGCAAAGCCCAGGTCACGGGAGCCTTCTGCATCTCCAGCCATGTCTCGAAACGGATCAGGGGAACGTTTGGCATAACGTTCCCGCCGGGGCGCTTGATCTCGGCCATTTTTTTCCGCGCCTGATACCACGGGATGAACGCGAAGATCAGGAACGCAAGCATCGCGAGGCCGACGGAGGTGGATGCGATCAGGGCTTTCGCGATGTATTCCAACTGCTCGACCAACCCCAGATCCAGCCCGCTCGCCTTCTGGCGTTCACCGAAAAACCGCCATGCCTGGAACGCCATGTAGCCAAGCAAAACCGCCACTCCGATTCCGAAATTCCTCAGCCGGTATTGCGCATCCGCCAGATCATCCGTCGCCCAGCGTTTCCTGATCTCGCGGATCGGCCCCGCCAGCGCCTCGATCTCCTCAGGCACCCGGCAGAACGGCGAATCGGGAGTCCAGACGAGGCTCACCGCACTGGCGCGATCCTCGCGTATCGTTTTGGAAAGATCCTCAAACGTGGCACAGGCGTGTCGCCCGCCTTTTTGATCGACCCACCCGTAGCCTTGGCCCGCTTTGGGAAACGCCTCATCGCGCGCCCAGACGGCGAGGCGGTCTGGCTCGTCGCCGTCCGGTTCAGACTCGTTCACACCTTGCAAGCGTCAAGCTCACTCGGGTTTGTCCGTCGCATTCTCCACGGGAGCTACGGGAGCGGGTGCCACCTCGGCCGGCGCGGGTGCTGTATCTGCCGGGGGAGCCGGTGCTTCCTCTGCCGGGGGAGCCGGTGCTTCCGCTGCCGGGGCAGCCGGTGCTTCCTCTGCCGGGGCAGCAGGGGTTTCCTCGGCGGGAGCGGGGGTTTCCGCATCGGCCGGCGCGGGTGCGTCTTCGGCAGGAAGCAGATCGGCCAGCGACGGCTTGGGAGCCTCTTCGGGGGCTTTCTCGTCCGCTTTTCCGGCGGATTTCTCGGCCACGGCCTTTTTGGGCTCCAGAAGGGATTTCTGTTTCGTCTGCTTTCCGATCAGGATCGCGAGGGTCAGGGACAGGATGAAAAACATCGAGCCCAGATAAACCGTGCCGCGCTGGAGGACGTTCGTGGTGCGGGCGCCGAAGACCTGGTCGGTCACACCGCCGCCGAACGCCGCGCCCAATCCCTCCTGCTTGGGGCGTTGCATGAGGATGAGAAGGGCCATCAGGAGACAGACGATGACGAAGACAACCAACAGGAGGTTGATGCTGATGGAGAGCCAGTTAATTGCGGCGAAAATCATGGGCGGCGGAATATGGGTATCCCCCCCCACCTTGTAAAGCGGGGAGTTTCCGCTTTTTTCACCATCACGTTTCGTAACCTCTTATCCCCTCGCCAGCAGGGCCACCGCCGCGCTGGAAGCGGAAAACGCGGATTACGACGCCATCATCAACGGCCCCAACGAACCGGCGGCGCCCCCGTTCCCTGAACGGATTGTAATAACGTGCGCGATGATCAGTCCCGCGTCCGATGAAAAAGAGGACTTCTTTCACCAGCGTCTGTGTCTTTCAGGAGGCTGACTTTTTGGGGTTAAAATCTGAGGAAACTGGCAGAACTCGAAGAATTGTTGCGATGAACAACCATTCAATCCTAACCACCTAGAAAAGCTGAAATTACCCCTTGATTTCAACGCCGTATCTGCCCCCGAACACTCGAGCATTTTGCAGCGCTGGCATCAAACAACCCAGACGATTGAGCGAGGCCAAAAACGGTTGTTGCGACGGGAATTTCTGGCCAATTTCGGAAAGGGATAGGGAGCCGTCGAGCTGGAGGCAGAAGTCGATTTGCGCCGGACTTGGCTGTATCGTCTCGTGATGAGCATCGACGATGATTCCTCTCTGGCGGCACATTGCCAGATTCAATCGGGTCAGCCGGGGGTATTCCGGCAGGCTCGTGGGCGGGATAAATGCCAAAGCGGAGATTTCGATGTGGCGTTTTGCGTAAAGCGTTAGGAGATCTTCGGCAAGTTGCGCCTGCTCGACCTCATCAAAGACCTGCCCGACTGTCGTCTGTGCTTTGAAAAGAACCTCCTGAAAGGGCAGGCAAGCCTCGGGTTGCAAGGCGAGTTCTCGAATGAAGGCAACGAGCGGCACACTGCGGAGCGTGAACTTGGATCCCTGCGCCGTGAGAAATCGACCTTCTGTCACACCTAGCTTGGTCTTGAAGACAGGCTTGAGCGAGGAACGGATGCATAACCCACGCAGGGCTTGAGCATCCAGAAGTGCCGGCAGCGTCGCCTGTGCACCTACTAACAGAGAGCAGCGAAAGGCGCGGTTGGTGATGTAGTCGATCAGCTGTTCCGTTTGGAGACGATCCAATCCCATCGCCGCCAATTCCTTACCGGATTCCAATGGCAGGTTTTCGAGCAGCATTGTGTGGAACTCGCTCTCCCCTAAATAGGTTAGACCGTGTTCGGCGGCCCAGTTGGTGAATTGCAAGAGATAACAGGGATCGCGCTCCACGCCCAGATCATCGAGCACCAGGAAATGCGGTTCCTTCTGGCGGATGCGCCTCACTTCCTCCCTCAGATATCTGGAGTGCGCAAATTTAGGCAGCCCCTGCCAAGCACGATCGAGGAAATCGAGTGTGCGGTGGGCGGCGGCAACCTTTTCCAGCGGATCCTGCAGCGAGTCGGTGTGCAGTTTCAGGAGATCGCGGAGCGCCTCGGGCTGTTTGCAGCCGGGATAGGTCATGTAGCTCACACACGCGATGCCTTGCGGAGCCAAGCACCCGGCTATCAATTGCAACAGCCGATCCTTCACCTCATCAGGCACCCACGAGAAAAATCCATACGCGATGATGAAATCGAATTTAGCACCACGCGGATCCCAATTCATGAGATCCGCTTGTTGGAGCTCAACATTTGTCAGCCCCGCCTCCCGTGCCATTTCTTGAGCCGAGGCAATGTCGGGGCCTGAAAAATCAATCCCTGTGAACTGGCATTCCGGCATTTGTGCGGCCATGGCCAGCAGACTGCTCGCTGATCCACAACCGATGTCGAGTAGCTTGTCTTTGATGTTAGGTTTCATGGTTGGTCTTTGGTGGAGTCCGAGGCTCACCCGTCAAACCACTTACACAAAATTTATTACACCCCCATTGCGCCCCGTTCCGCAGCCCTTGCGGCTCTGCCCCGAAGCGTCGCGGCTCGGTCCCAACCATCTGAGGCTCGGTCGCGCTGCCTTGCGGCAGAGTACAAAACACTTTTACCTCGGTCGCGACCCCTTGCGGCGGAATACAAAACACTTTTACCTCGGTCCCGACCCCTTGCGGCAGAGTACAAAACACTTTTGTACTCGGTCCCGACCCTTTGCGGCAGAGTACAAAACACTTTTACCTCAGTCCCGACCCTTTGCGGCAGAGTACAAAACACTTTTGTACTGAGCCGGGAGAGCTTGCGGCCTGATACAACGCCGCTCTGCGAGGCCTGAAAAAGCCCGAATACAATGACTTTGCTTTGCTGCTAGCAGCTTGCTTTCTGCGGGATGCACCTGAAAGAGCCATTGGCCGGACCGGCCTGCCTGTCGTAGCCATTGGCGAAGATTGGAGGGTGGGGAAAAGGGGGTTGGCCGATGGCCAGGCATGCTGCTCAGGGACGCGTAAGTCGAAGCGGAAGGATGGCGCCGGACGCGCGCGACGGCGGCAGCGGCAGAACCGCAGCGCAGACAACGCGAAGGAACAGGCGCATCACCATGAAACCAAGCCCAGCCCTCGGCCGCGCGGCAATCAAGCATGGCCATGGCCTGAGGTGGCAAAGGAGGCCTGGTGAGCCAGTTCCTGAATCAACGCCTGCAGCAGCGCCATGCGCCTCGCATTGATGGTGGCAGGGGGCATGGCTTGCATCTCGGCCTTGCCGCCGCGGCGCAGCCAGACATGAAACTCGCAGCCCGCCGCTGGGGTGATACGCTCAATCTGCCAATCCAATAGCCCGATCTGCGCCAATTCCATGATCATCAGCGCAAAGCTTGAGGGTGTGAATTGCCACACATGCAGGTCAAGATACGCCGATGCGGGTGCTTCGCTGATTTCGTTGAAGATTTTATAGGCAAATGGCACATCATTGGTGAAGCTCAGCGCCTTGACGCTTTCCTGGCCCCAGGCCCCCATGCCGTTATTGTTGATGCAATAGGCGTATTGTTCATAGGCGGTGCGGGCGGGGTGGCGGGAGCGGCGCTGCTGATGCGCTTCCAGCACATGAGCGGTATTGGTCAGGGGGCGGAAATAATCAAAGCAAAAGCGCTTATCCGGCACAGCGAGAATAACGCTGCCGCTCGGCCGCAGCAATCTCGCCGCACCGTCCAGAAACCCTACGAAATCAGGTACATGCTCGATCACATGGCTGGCCAGCAGCGCATCGAAGCTGCCATGCAGGGCGGGGTCCACCGCATCCGAGATAACCCCTTCGGACCAGACGAAATCCACCGCCTCGATCCGCTCGGTCGAGAAATGGGGGTCTTGGTGATACTTCGCCACCAGATCGGCCTGGCTGGCATGGTCGATGATGGTGGTGTTCCACCCCTCGCTGCGCGGGGCAAGGGGGTTGTAGCTGGGGCCGATCTCCAGCAGCCGCGCCTCCTTGGGCAAATGGCCGATCAATAGGCTGGCCCGCGCCGCCTGGCCGGACAGCATGGCGGCTGCGGGGCGGCGATGGGCCTCCCAGGGGCCGACTCGGCGGCTGGGTGTCGCCGCATGCTCGAAGCGCCCATCAAGCGCGAGGTTGGGGTTGTAGTGGGGGTCCTCGCCATGGCTGGCCGGCGGTGCCGCCGGCTGGGGGTCGGTCATGACAGGCTGAAAATCCGCCAGGATCTGCGGCCGGGGGCTGGCCCGGTGAAGCTGGGCGAATGGGGTATGGATATGGCGCAGGCCCATGGCCTGCATGCGAAGCGCCAGGCCAATCGCCGCGTCTCGTGCGGCAATCCCCCCCTCCAGCATTCCAGCCGCGAGCACCGGGGCGCGGCGAAAAGCCATGCAGGCGCTGGGCAGAGCGGAGACGGTGCGCAGCAGCGCCTTCACCCCATGGCCGCCCTGGCCAAGGGCGGCGATGGGTATGAGGTCGGCTTGGGCATTGAGCACCAGGCCGATATTGGCGGCGCGGCCATCCTCCTCAATGAGCCGGCAGCCCACCAGCCCCACCCCGGGGCGCAGCGCCTGGGAGAGCATCTCGCGCAGCCAGGAGGGGTCATGCGGCATCAGGTCGGCATCGAGCAGCAGCATCACCTCGCCATTCGCTTCCGCGATGGCCCGGTTGCGCAGGGTGGCGATATCCGGCGGGTCTGCCACGCTGATCAGCCGCACCCGCCCATCCTGTGCCAGCATGGCCAGCACGGTCTGCGCTGCCGTGGTGGTGGCGGCGGGATGAACCACCAGCACTTCACTCGGTGCCGGCTCGGCGCGAAACAGCAGCAGGCTGGCGCAGGCCAGAAGGTCACTGGCCGCCCCCTTTGCGATGAGGCCTATGCTCAGCCTTGGCAGCTCTTTTGGCAGGGCATGCACCACGCGGGTGAAATTCGCCATGCCCGGCACCGGCTCCAATTCGGCCACTACCCCCCGGCGGGCCAGATGGTCGGCTATGGCGCGCCGCGCCTTGGCCACGCATTGGTCCAGCCATTTCTGCGAGAAGGAACTGGCCGTGCTCACCTGCCGCCAATGATAGAGCACGGCGGGGATGTGGTGGATGCGTTCGGGGGCGGAGGCATCGGCCACCCGCAGCGCCAGATCGTAATCCTGGCTGCCCTCATAGCCCAGCCGCAGCCCGCCCAGCGCGATGAGAAGGCTGCGCCGGTAGCAGCCAAAATGGCTGACCATGTTATGGCCGAGGATGAGGTCAGGGTCCCAATCGGTCTTGAAATAGGGGGCGAAGTGGTGGCCATTCTCGTCGATGAGGTCTGAATCGGTATAGATCAGGTCGGCATCCGGATGCGCCTCCAGCACCGCCGCCACCTCATAAAGCGCGTGCTGATGCAGCAGGTCATCATGATCGAGCAGGCAGGCGAATTCGCCGCTGGCCAGGGCCAGGGCGGAATTGGTGGCAGCCGAGATATGGCCATTCTGTGGCCGGAAGGTCAGCTTGATGCGCGGCTCGGCTGCGGCGGCGAGGCGCAGAATCTGGCCGGTCTCGCCATCGGTCGAGGCGTCATCAGCGATGCATAATTCCCAATTTGGCCAGGATTGCGCCCCCACCGAGGCGAGCATCTGGCGCAAATGCACGGGGTTGGTGTTATGCACCGGCACCAGCACCGAGAGCAGCGGCTTATGCGCCATGGTGGCGATATGGCCCGCGATGGCCTCACCATAGCGCTCGTCGGCGGCGAGGTCCGATTGCTCATAGGGGGCATAGGCCCGGCCTTCCTCGTGGCCGTGCAACAGGTAATGCAGCAGCGGGTTGAAGCCCGCGTCAGCCACATCGGGATGAATGCTGAGGTAGAAGTGGCTGGCGAAGTCCGGCCCCGGGTCGCGGTTTTCAAAGCCGCCGTGTTTCAGATAATGCAGCGCCGGGTCCATCCCGCTTCTGGCCACATCTGGGTTGCGGCGCAGATACCATTGCGCATCGAAGAACGCCGAAGCGCGGATCAGGGCGAGGTGTTCGGCGGCTGCCCTATTGGTGTCTTTGCGATCGGTGGTCATAGAGATCCATGCCGTAGAGTATGGTCTCCAGTAGCACGGAATTAATACAATCGATGATATG
>JAIXQS010000024.1 GCA_027485615.1 Verrucomicrobiaceae bacterium | reverse complement strand
GACCTCATCCGCCAAGCGAAGATCAACACCGACATCTGGATCACCCACCGCATCACCTTCGACGAAGTCCCGGAAAAATTCGACCAGTTCACCGACCCCAACCTCGGAGCCATCAAGGCAATCATCGAAGTTCAATGATTGCTAGGAATTTGCTTTTCGCCTAGGGAGGAGGATGCACTGGGGAGCCGGTCCAGGATGGGGAAAAGGGGGTTGACGGTAGTAGGGAACTCTGCTGGATATGGTTTTGTGCCTAAAATACATAATCATCTCATGCGGCTGGTTCTAATGACCCTGATCGTCATCACGTCAGGCGTGCTTTGCTTCGCACAAGAACGCACGTGGACGAGCGATGAAGGAAAGAAAATAGTCGGTGAACTGCTTCGCGAGGATGGTGAGGCGGCCGTCCTCAAAGTGGGTGTAAAGGAATTCAAAGTGCCGCTAACCAAGCTCTCCACAGAAGATCGGGAATGGATCGCAGCACAGCGAAAGGAACGTGAGGAGCGCAACAAGGAGGCGGCAGCCCTCGCGGGAACCAACAAGTCATTTCCAAAAAGCGATACTCAGCCAGTGACGTTTCATGTCTATTACCCCAGCAACTACACGGCGGACAATCCACGCCCGATGATCATTCTCTTCAACGCCTCCGGAGACGGAAAAGCCATTTTGGATACATTCAAACAAAGCTGCGAGACCATGGGTTGGATCGGCGTAGGCTGTGACACCTTCAGAAATGGTGCTCCTAACTCCGAACTGTTGCCCCTGTTCAAAGCTCTGCTGCCCATTATCGAATCCTCAGTTATACACAATCCGCAACTTCTCTATACCGGCGGCATGTCCGGCGGTGCGTCGCGGGCACTCCAATATACGGCACTATTCGACCGTCCTTGGAAAGGCGTTATTTCGTGTGGTGGCTGGCTTGGGAAACAGTTTGATCTGGAATACCGCAAAGGCATGGCGGTGGCTTGGGTCAACGGTGATAAGGACAATAACGCCAACGCATGGGTCGCCAAGGATTCCGAAGTTCTTAAAAAACGCAGATGCAAGACAAACCTGTTTCCCTTCCCCGGAGGACATGTCATCGGACCACCGGATATACTCACGGAGGCGATGCTCTGGGCGCAAGAGATCGCCGAGAAGAACGTAAAAGAGAAATAAGAATATGGCCGGTGGCCGCAATAACTCATACCCTGCATACCATTCCGCAAACCATGTCGCGGATCTATCCATCATTCAGCCATCTTCACCCGGAAACCACAAACGCCTCCCACCAGAAAGGATCCGCGATTTCAAATCGCGACCTCGTAAGCAGAACCTTCCTCACGAAAGAATCACCACCCCCCCCCTCCAATCACTCACCCTCCTTCATTTCCATATCCACAAACGTGAGTGGGGTCAGATGCGGGTTGAAATCATGGGGTAATTTGATTGCTAGGAATTTGCTTTTCGCCTAGGGCGGAGGATGCACTGGGGGGCCGCTCTAGGATGGGGAAAAGGGGGGCTTGACGATGGGAATTGCGCCCCGTTCCGCAGCCCTTTCGGCTCCGCCCTGAAGCGTCGCGGCTCGGTCCCAACCCTCTGAGGCTCGGTCGCGCTGCCTTGCGGCAGAGTACAAAACACTTTTACCTCGGTCCCGACCCCTTGCGGCAGAGTACAAAACACTTTTGTACTCGGTCCCGACCCTTTGCGGCAGAGTACAAAACACTTTTACCTCGGTCCCGAACCCTTGCGGCAGAGTACAAAACACTTTTACCTCGGCCCCGACCCCTTGAGGCAGAGTACAAAACACTTTTGTACTGAGCCTGGAGAGCTTGCGGCCTGATACAACGCCGCTCTGCGAAGCCTGAAAAAGCCCGAATACAAGGACTTTGCTTTTTCACCTAGGGCGGAGGATACACCGGAGAGCCGGTCTGGGAGGGGGAAAAGCGGGTTGGGCGGTGTCATGAATGGAATGTGGCAGGGAGGGTGATATTCACAGCCGGGGGCGGCATGTGTGGCGGATCTCCGACAATCGCATGAGGGCTATGCCGTCAAGATACCATTTCCAATGGAACGGGAGCCGCCATGCGATTCCCGGACAAAAAAGAAGCGTGCTACGGAGAGAGTTGGGACACTCCCCGCAGCACGCTTTGGATGAATCATTCGGATAGGGATCGCCTTACGGAAATCCCAGCCCCGCTACCGGCGGCGGCGGAGGAGGCAAAGGGCGCCGAGAGCGCCGAGGAGAGCGGAGGAAGGCTCGGGGACAAGTTCGCTTCCCAATCTCACTTCGCTGATGGTGAATGTTTTGCCGAAGTTGCTGGCAGACTCAAACATGTCAAAGCGAAGGGATGTGACAATGTCCGAACCGGGAGCCTCGGCTCCCCAGCCTTTGACACCCGTGGTGCCGCCGTTCGCCCCAGTGAAGGCGGCCATGTCGATCACAATGGAGAATGGGGCGGTGCCTACAATACCGGTGCCTATGCCGTGGCCGGAGCTGCCAAAGTTTGCGTCGCCGTCTGTGAAGAACGTTTGCCATCCCGCGTTCACAGCCCCGGCCGTAACCGCCGAGAAGGTTACCTGAGCGTATCTCTGCACGTTGCTGTCAATGCTCAAGTTGTTCCAGATCACATAGTAATCCGAAACGAGGGTGTTTGCAGCTAAAAGCAGGTTGCCGTTGCCGTCGTTTGTAAGGCTGTTGCCGCCTGATGTTACGGGCCGGATGTTGGGGTCGGTCGCGGTAAGGTTGAGGTTAAGTATTGTGGTTGTTCCACCGACGGTTCGTCCGTTGGTGGCGATAATAGCGGCCGCATCGGCCGTAGAAGTCATCATCGGGAGGCCAAGGGCTACGCTGACGGTGAGGATCGATCTTAATGAATGTGTCGTTTTCATGGGGAGGGCCGCAATGTGATTATCGAATGAATTATCGCAATGAAAAATCGATGAATCGCACGAAATCGTCGATGAATCATAGGGTCGGCCGGTGTCGGAGTCGCTTTAATGCCTCGGGCGGGATTCTATTACTGTGAGTCGGAAGAGAATCGTTCGATTGCCTCAACGAATTGAGGAATGATTGTATAGCAACACGCCAAGGAGACCGGGCAATGAATGCTAGGACTTTGCTTTGTCACCTAGGGGTGTAGAATACACCGGAGAGCCGGTCTGGGAAAGGGAAAAGGGGGGCAGATACGAAGTAGAGGCGCGAAACTAAATCACCCACGGGGCTAAATTAGCGGTGGTCGAAGGGAATCGAATCCTAAAAACGGCCAGTCCAAAAGGAAGGCCGGCCACCGCCTGCCGTCAAGGTGGGTCAATCCGGATCTCCACCCGATAGAAGCGCCTCGTCACGCTGGCCGGATCCGTAAATGTGTGGTTTCCTGCCGTATCGGGATGCAGAGACTCCAACTCTTGCCAGGCTCCCTCTGACAAGTCATCGCATGCTAGGATGCGGTAAGTCCTTCCAGGCTTCACCGGCAGCACGACCTGAGCGGGCGATGCGGACGCCTTCGCCACGGACCATTCGAAACGATCGGATAAATTCCGAAAATCGATCCCGGCGTGAATTTCAAACAGATCGGATTGACCGTCTGCGTCGGTATCAAGAGCGGGATGGATCGGCTCCAGCGTGGAAAGCCCGTGCGAGGTTTCCAGCGCGTCGGATAGGCCGTCGTTGTCGTCGTCCGTATCGGCGTCGTTTCCGATGCCGTCACCGTCCGTATCGAGCTGCTCGGTTGGGTCGAGCGGGAACGCATTCTCCGCGTCCGCCACAAGATCGTTGTCATCATCCGTATCCGCGTTGTTTCCGATACCATCACCGTCGGAATCTAGTTGCTCGGCGGCGTCCAGCGGGAAGGCATCCTCCGCGTCTGGTGTGCCGTCGTTGTCATCATCCGGATCCGCGTTGTTTCCGATACTGTCTCCGTCCGTGTCGAGCTGCTCGGTGGCGTTCAGCGGGAAGGCATCCTCCGCGTCTGGTGTGCCGTCGTTGTCATCGTCCGTATCCGCGTTGTTTCCGATGCCGTCATCGTCGGAATCCAGTTGCTCGTTCGCATTCCGAGGAAACGCATCCGAAGCGTCCGCCACGCCATCGCCGTCATCGTCCGTATCGCTCGCATCCGGTATGCCGTCGTTGTCGAGATCCAACAGCGAGGAAAGGTAAGGATACGTATCGGTGGCGTCGGGGAGTCCGTCACCGTCACTGTCGAGATCCTCCACGTTGAGCAACCCGTCGCCGTCGGTATCACCGGTTCCCTCCGTCGTATCGCTGATGCCGTCACCATCCAAGTCGCCGTTGGAAACCCGGATCCAATCAATTTCAAGAGCTGTGTTTGTAAACCAGAATGGATCGAAACGCAGGCTAGTGATCGTGTGGTTGGCCCACTCCGCATGAGTGGAAACTGGCAGAAACAATGCCCTCCAGGTATTAACCGGACCGTAGGAAACTGAAACCGAACGCGTGCCGGTGTTGGAAGGTGCGCCGACACGCCCCCAGAAGAGCTGGGCCTTTCCTGCTGGAAGGGTGCCGCCAGACACGCCTGCTTTCATCTTCACCACCACCTGATTGACGCTGTTGCCCTTGATGGTGAATCCGGATCTCTCCAACTGGGGATCCCCGGTCGATGAAGTTCCTTTCAAAACTCCGCCGCTGACCTCGGAAGGCGCGATGTTTAACCGAGTCCACCCCTCGAAGCCTGCGGCCGTATTGAAGCCGAAATTGAGATCCAGGACATTCAGCGGATTCCTGCCCGCAGATAGTTCCGCAGTGTCCGACATTCCGTCGCCGTCATCATCCGTATCCGCGTTGTTTCCGATGCCGTCACCATCCGTATCCACCTGTTCCGAAGAATTGGCTGGGAATGCATCCGCGCGATCGCCCACGCCGTCGAGATCGGTATCCGTTTGTTCCGCTGGATCGACGGGAAACGCATCGGAAACATCGGGCGTCCCATCGTTGTCGTCATCCGGATCGGTAGTGTCAGGAATGCCATCCTGGTCGTTATCGTAGGAACTGGTGTCCGGTTGCGGGTCGGCCGCGTCGGGAATTCCGTCGCCATCGCTATCCGGGTCCTCAAGATTGAGCAAGCCGTCCTGATCAAGGTCACCGTCACCCTCGAAAACATCGCTGAGGCCATCGCCATCAAGGTCACCGCTCGATGCACGGATCCAGTCAACCTGGAAGTCCGCGCCTGTCGAATTGACAGCGTCGAAACGGAGATTGGTGATCACCTGGTTCTGCCAATCCGCTTGCCCCGCCATGGGAAAAACAAGGACTCTCCACTGGTTCGGCGTCGTGTAGGCGGAGGAAACCGATCTTCCCGCAGTGTATGATTCCGCCCCCAACCGTCCCCACAAAAACCGTGCCGTCGTGCTGGTGGGAGCCTTCATCCGCACCAGCAAGTAAGGAACGGCAGTGCCGGAGACGCGGAGATTGTTCTCCACGATCTGGGGAACGGTTGTGCCGCTGCGTGCGGACAACGCCCCACCGGCCACGGTTTCATTGGTGATTCCACCGAGCAAATCCCATCGCTCGAAATTGTTCGCCACATTGAATTCACTGTTCCTGAAAGGATCGGTGCCGTCCACGCTTCGGAACGGATCGGTCCCGGCCGCCGCCTCGGCACCATCGCTCACATCATCCCCGTCGGAATCCACTTCCGGCATCGGAATGTCCTCGGTCCAGGTGATCTGGTAGGTTTGAGTTCTCCCGGTAGCCACCGGGCGGACATAGAGATCGCCGTTGTCCTCCTTGTAATAGGAGGAGGTGGTCGAGTCCTTCATCAATGCCAACGACGGCTGCGAGGTCATGCCGGACCCGGACACCTCGAGCCCTGGGAGTTTCCCGAAGTCCTTGTAGCGGATGACGACGAAATCACCCACGTCCGCGTCGTCGAAGGTCATGTCCACCTTGCGCGATGTCGGCAGGGTTTCATAAAAGTAAGTGTAGAGGAAATCCTCCCGTACGATCAGCGGCAACTGGTGCTTCCCCTTGTAGCCGTTGATGTAGTAAACACCTCTCGTCGGCGTTCCCGCCATGGTTCGCACCGCGCTGACATTCGGATAGTTGTTGGGGTCACTGATCGCGTAGGTCATCGCCCATTGGGCGAAGCGGTGGCTGCTGCGATACATGTTCGTCCAAACCGAGGGCCGGGTTTCGCCGCCTGTCAGCATGAACGGGTGGTTACTGATGATCGAACTGTTCGGCACACCGGAAATGGAGCCATTCACATCCAGGATCACCTGCGCCCACATGCGCGGGTGCCCCGCATCGTTCGCGCGTATGTCCGGGGGTGAGATGATGTTGTAGTTGGTTAGAACCGAGCGTGGCGGCGTGGGGGGATCAAATGTCAGGCTATCGAACCGATGGTTCGGGTGCTTGGTGGCCGCACCTATATTCCCGAGGAAGCGTGAGTAGGTTCCATCATAGCCCACCAGGTGGTTTTTGGTCATCCTGCCGGCGCCGTCATAGACTGCATAAGCCGTCCGCGTCTGGGTCGCAGGGAGCAGGCCGAGTCCGGTATCCGCGATCATCAGGGACTCTTCACAGATCTGATAGGTCGCGAGGAACAGGTGGACTTGATTGTCCGCGAAGACGTTGTTGTAATAGATCACGTTGTCGCGCTTTCCGCCGATCCCCGCGTAGATGCCGTTTCTGTTCGCGTAGAAGGTGCAGTTCTCGAACGTAAAGGGACCTGCGTTACGCCACTCGCCGTTGAGGACGAGCGTATCACTGGCAGACAATTGGTCGTTGATATCCAGCCCGTTCGTGCAACTGTGCGCGGTGTTTCCCTTGAACTCTCCGAGCGGCTCCTCGTATGGCTTCAGCCCGATGAAGGACGGATGGGTAAGCGAGTCCCTCAGCGGCTGCTGCGGAAACGCGAACCAGTAGCCGGTGCCTTCGGTGCCAGCTGCGATGTTGTCCGTGAAAATATTGTTCGGATTGGTGATCCAGTAGCTCGCAGGCGACGCGTTCTGGTCCCCGGAGAATATACGGTCACTATCGAGAAGATTCTCATTCTCGGCGGGCTTTTTCGTCAGCAGCACGACGTTTCTGCGAATGATGTTGAAGCGCTCCGACCCGTCTTCGAGGAAAATCCCGTGACCGATGTGATCATAGCATAAGTTATTCTCTACCAGCGCCGATTCCGTGCCGTGGATCACGATCGCCCGGTTGAAGGATTTGTTGACCACGTTGTCCCTGAAATATTGCCCCGCGCCGTCCTCCGCCAGCATGTGCCAGTGCATCGGATAGCGGCCCCTGCGGAATTTCTGTCCCATCCGAAAGAGCTCCACCCCTTCGATGAATCCCTTTCCGGAAGTCGCGCAGCAGGCTGCGCCGCCGTTCATCACCATGATGTGCCCGCCGAAGCCGGCGATCTCGGAGGCCGCATCGCCCTCGATCTTCACGTTGCGGCTGAGCAGTCCCACTTCCGCCCGCAAGTCCGCGGTCCATGACTTACTATCTGAGTAGGGATTTTGGGGGCGCGTCTTCGTGATCTGGCTACCGTTGTGCGGATGGGTCAGACCCGTGGCAAAATACACGGTCTTTGAGTCCGCGCTCACACCTGTGATCGTCCGGGTCTCCGCCTCGCTCGCGCTTTTCCGGCTGGAGGTGACTAGAATGCGATCCCCCACCACCCAGTCAACCGGCTCGGCGAGCGTCATGGAGGTCGCTCCCGTGCTCACGCTGGCCGCCAATTTCGTCCATTCAACGCGGTCCCTGCCGTGGATATCCAAGGTGCCGCCGTTGTGGGCAGCGAGGAATTTCGCCCCCATCATTGGCATCGGGGTTTCCGTAGCGAGGCCTTTGAGAGTCAGGGTGAAATTCTGCTCAAAACGATTCGCCGACGTGCCCACACGAAAAGCCGCGTCCGCTCCCTGCACCATCAGGGTATCGCACAGAAGAGTCCGATTCGCCCGCTCCACCTCCAGTATCCCCTCCACCATGATGCCGCCACACTCGACGTCCGCATCCAGCGTCACCACCATCCCGGCAGGAATCATCACGTCATCCTCGATCCCCGGCAGCGTGCCGCCCCAAATGGCGTGGTCCGACCAGTTTCCTGATGCCAAGGCCATCAAATCCGCCCCCATGGCCACGGGGATCTGGGCGGTAAAAACGGCGACAAGGGGGAGGATACGGCGCACGGTCTTCAAAAGATTTAAGGCCAGGAATTTGCTTTTTCTACGTAGGGCGAAAGATGCACCGGAGCGTGGAGCGGGGAGCGTGTAGTAAGCGCCTGGGGAAAGGCGCTCGCGATGCCGATGGTCAGCAGCAGGCTGAAAAGGCAACGCAAGACAACTGTGAAATGGGTTCCAAGACTAGCCTTGTCAGAGAGCATGGATCGCTTATAGGATGATAGATTGTTTTTTATTCAATAATGGTTCGCGATTCTAATATTTTCACAGTAAGCATATCCGCAATGGAAATTCGATGAATCGCCCGCAATCGTCGATGAATCATAGGGTCGACAGGTTTCTTAGCAGTTTGAATGCCTCGGGCGGGATTTTCTTCCCGTGAGTAGGGAAGCGGATCGTTCGATTGCATCAACGAATTGAGGAATGACCGCATAGCAACACGCCAAGGAGACCGGGCAATGAATGCTAGGACTTTGCTTTTTCACCTAGGGCGGAGGATACACCGGAAAGCCGGTCTGGGAACGGGATAAGGGGGTTGACGCTTATGACGGAACCGGAACCGAGCGAGAGCGACGAATTGCTCCACCCCTTCGTTTGATGCATTTGGATTCTTGACTAATGGCAAGCACAAGGCACATTTGATGCATGACTGAGCAAATCAGACTCCGAATTGACCGCGAGTTGGCAGCTGAAGCGAATGATATTTGTCGTGAAATAGGGATTACGCCGACGGCGGCGGTTTCCATGTTTTTCGCGCAGATGGTCAAACTGCGGGGATTGCCATTCCGGCCCAGTGATTTTCCAGCCTTGGACGAATATGGCGTCTCTCTGGCGCAGGCGGCATTGGCGGAAGATGCCGCCCTGGCGGAAATCGCGTCCTCATGTGAAGCCGGACGGCTCAAACCTTTTACAGGTGCGCTATGATCGAAATTTTGCTTTCGGAACGCATTAGAAAAACAGCGGACAAATTGCCGCCGGATCTGCGTGAAAAAGCATCTCAGGCCATTTCCCAAGTTGCCGCCGCTTTTGGAGACCCCCATCAACACCGCGGCCTCGGGCTTCGCAAGCTCGCCAGGCGTTCCTATGAAATTCGCGTCCATCTGCAATGGCGCGTGGTTTTTATTCATGATGAAACATCTCTGATTGCCTATGATGTAATGAACCATGATGAAGTGGCACTATGGTTGCGTGGCAAGCGCAAATGAATGGTGGATCCGCACGAGTGCGAAAGGCAAACCAATGGACCGCTTGGAAAGCCCTCCCATTGCCCCCCGGCCTTCTTTATTCCGTCATATGAAAATTTGAAACAGGAGCACGCCGAGAATAGAGCCAATGAGGAGCTTGCGCGCCTTGCCTTCCGCTTTTCTAATCCGAAGCGATCAAAAGTGTCGCCAATGATCCGCCTCATCCCATTCAACCGAGTAGAAATCGGGTTGAGCTTCGGCGGCGGACCAGAACGAGCTTTTTCCTTATTTTTTAGAAGGGGGACCGTCAACTTTCACGCCGAAGTATTGCGGGAACCATTCGGCCTCCTGCACGTTCGGCGGTATGGTGGGAAACCCGGTGGGGGTGAGTTCTTGCGTCCACGCGAGGGCTTGGGCGCGAAGCCTGTCCAGTTCGGCGGGCTGTGAGGCTGCCAGATTGTTCTTTTCGCCGGGGTCATCCTGGAGGTTGAAGAGGAACTCATGCCCATCGCCGACGCGGAGATATTTCCAATCTCCCTCACGGGCGGCGGTCTGGGAATGAAACCTCCAGAACAGAGTGCGCTCCGCCGGCTTGGCGCCCGCTTGGAGGAGAGGGAGGAGATTGATCCCGTCGAGTTGCGGGTCAGCGGGGAGACCTGCCGCCGCGTTGGCGGTGGCCGCAATATCCAGCGTGGAGACGGGCGCCTGATAGGTCATCCCGGCCGGAAGTTTTCCCTTCCACTGCATGAGGAACGGCACCCGGATGCCACCATCGGCGAGCATCCCTTTCTCTCCGTTCAAAGGAGTGTTGAGCGAACCGTCCCACCCTCCGTTGTCGGTGTCGAGCGGAGAGTCGCGGAAACCATGAAGCGGAGCCCCGTTATCGCTCGTAAAGAAAATCAATGTATTTTTGTCGAGGCCCAAGGCGGACAACCGCTCGCCGAGGCGACCGACTCCGTGATCCACAGCGGCTATCATCGAAAGCGCTGCCTGCCGCCGGAGAGGAAGGTTTTTCCACTCGGGCTTGAGATATGCCGGTGGAACCTCAAGCGGAGTGTGCGGCGCGAAGTAGTTGAGATAAACAAAGAAAGGCCCTTTAGGGTGCTGGTCGATAAACGCCAGGGCGGCATCGGTTTGCACGTCCACCCGAAACCCGGACTCGTCGACCCATCCCGGCCCGCGCGGAGTTCCATCGAGCGAAAAGTTCGCGTAGTAGCGGCTGAGTTCGCCCTTGTAGTAGAAATCAAATCCCTGAGCCGCCGGGAAGAAGGGCATGACGTCTTTAGGGGCCAGCTTCTCGATCCCGTTTTCCTGCATCCATTTCCGGGTGACCTCATTGGGCTCGAGGTGCCATTTGCCGATCATCGCGCTGGTGTAGCCTGCCGGGCGGAGGCGTTCGGCAATTGTCACCGCGTCAAGGGAAAGCGGCATGTCCGGGATATGGTCGATTCCCAACCGCTGCTGGTAGCGGCCGGTCAGGAGCCCCGCCCGCGAGGGGCTGCATTGCGGGGCGGTGACGTAGCCGGAAGTGTATCGGATTCCCTCTTTCGCCATCGCATCCAAGTTGGGCGTCCGAATGTCCTCCACAGTTCCCTGGACACCTAGGTCAGCGTAGCCCAGATCATCGGTGACAATGACGATGATATTCGGCGGAGCCGAGGCTGCCGCCACCCGGCCGCAGTCGAGGAACAGCAGGGTCAGGAGGCCCATGGCGCGGGCGTGGAACATGGGGGAAAAGCGAAGGGTGTTTTTCATAGTGATTTCAGGTTTCTGGACGGCACATCATTTGAGCCGCACAAAATTGGGATTGGGCACGGGGACCAGTGTTTTTGTTCTGTCGAGAAAGCGTCCGATTTTCGCATCGAGCGCGGCTGTTTTTTCCGGGATTTTCTGCGGCGAGGTTGTGAATGCTAGGAACTTGCTTTTTCTACTAGGGCGGAAAATACACCGGAGAGCCGGTCTGGAAAAGGGAAAAGAGGGTTGTCTCCCACCGCTGCGAACACATACTCTCGCCTCACGCAACGCCCTGCCCTCCGATTTCCCGGAAATCATCGAAGTCCGGTAACGGCGATCATCGGTCACCGTCTTTTCCAAAGCATCCAGCAATTAAACAGTAATCCTCAAATAGCCACAACCACACCTCCGCGGGAAAAAATCTCTTCAAAAATCTCTTCCTATCACCACCATGAAAATCTGCCCCCAATACACATTCGGAGTCGGCGACCGTTTCGCCAACGGCGCACACGCCCAGCTCAAGGCCTTCATCGCCGCCAAGGAACTTGGCATCGACATCACACCGGTCTGGAACAAATCGAACCGCGAGCACGACATAATCGGCTCCCAACCGCAATCCACCCGTGACGCCGCCGACAAGGCCGTGGCCGACCTCGGTTGGACGGGCGAATATCTGTTAGATGCCGACCACATCAATCTCAAGACGGTCGATCGGTTCATCGCGCCCTGCGATTTCTTCACCCTCGATGTCGCCGATGACATCGGTGAGCCCGCCGATCCTGCGGACGTTGCCGCCTTCATCGCACGCCACCCGGAACTCATCGGAACCGTTTCCATCGCGGGCATCGATCAACCCTTCGAGATCACCCGCGCGGATGTGGAAAAGACCGCGAACCAGTTCCTCAAAGCCACCCAGAAAGCGAAAGCGATCTACGACCACATCGTCGCCGCGAAAGGCACGGACTTCGTCACGGAAGTTTCCATGGACGAAACCGACAGCCCGCAAACCCCGCCGGAGTTGTTGGTGATCCTCGCCGCCATCGCCGACCAGGGAATCCCGATCCAAACCATCGCGCCTAAGTTCACCGGCCGTTTCAACAAGGGCGTCGATTACGTCGGCGATGTCGTGCAGTTCGAAAAGGAATTCAACGACGACCTCGCGGTCATCGCCCACGCGGTCGCGGCTTATGGCCTGCCGGAAACCCTGAAACTCTCGGTCCATTCCGGTTCGGACAAGTTTTCGATCTACCCCGCCATCAAACGTGCCATCGCGCGCACCGGCGCGGGACTTCACATCAAAACCGCCGGCACAAACTGGCTGGAAGAAGTCATCGGCCTCGCCGAATCCGGCGGCACCGGCCTCGAACTCGCGAAAGAGATCTACGGCCAGGCCCTCGCGAAAAAGGAAGCCCTCTGCCAGCCCTACGCGACCGTGATCGACATTGATTTCGCGAAACTCCCCTCCGCCGAAACCGTGAACGCGTGGACGAGCGAACAATTCACCGGTGCGCTACGCCACGACCAAAGCAACCCGCTTTACGACGCCAACGTCCGCCAACTCCTTCACGTCGGCTTCAAGATCGCCGCGATGATGGGTGAAACCTACATCAAAGCCCTCCACGACAACCGCGCCGTCGTTTCCCGCTGCGTCACCGAGAACCTCCGCGACCGCCACATGAAGCTGCTGTTTCTCTAACGTGGCCAAGCTCCCCGGTTCCATCAGGGAGTGAAGAACAACGCAGGAATCGGCACTCACAGTTTCACCCTCTACCGCCCCACCCGCAAAGCTTTGCGATGTGGTCCGCCGAGCCGTCGCGGAACCAGGCGTCGAGCTGGGCGGGGTCTTTGAGCTGCTGGCCTCTTAAACGATCAACGACGACGTAGGCGGTCTCGATGTCGGGAAGGAGGGTGAGGTCGCCCCAAAGTTTCTCGAACTGGGTGACGGGGAAAACGTCTTCCTGGCCGTTGCCCCAGCGTTTTTTCACGTCCTTCAAGGTGAGGTAGGTGGGCAGGCGGGCGGCGAGTTGGCGGATGGCGGCGGCGATGGCGTTTGTGTCACCGGCGAGGATGGCGGCGCGGTCGAGCTTGAGGAGCGCGAGGAAGCGGTCGATGTCGATCCATGTGGTCATGGAGTTGTAGAAGGAGAGTTCGAACTCATCCTCCTCGCGGGGCATGGACAGGCCTTCGAGCAGGCGCGGGCGGCCGTTGACGCGGGCGAGGCCGCCGCCACGATCCTCCAGGCGGCGCGGGATGACCTCGAAGGTGAGCGCGGCTCCGCCCGCAAGGTGGTGGCCGAGGAGGCCGGGATCGACATCGGCCCCGAGGGTGTCGATGTTGTGGAGCATCAGGGTTTTCAGGCCGGGTCGTTCTGTTAGAAGGCGGGCGAGGGTGCCGTTGAGGAGGAGGTTGGGCAGCTCGTAGAAATGCCCGATGGGGTGCAGGCACTGGAGCGGGAGGTTGCCGGTGTAATCGCCCGCCTCCCCTGCCCCGCGCGCCCAGCCGATGAGGGCGGTGCGCAATGAATCGCGCATTTTCTGCTGCTGCTCGTCGAGCGCCTGCTGCGGCATTTCCTCCCACGCGAAGCGCAGGTCGCGCTCGGTCGGGATCATGCGGAGGCCGACGGCGCGGCCGGCCGAGAGATGCAGCGAACCGGGGTAGCCGTAGTTACTGTGGCTTTCGAGGAACTCGCGGGTCGGCCCGTCGGTCAGATACGAGGTGGTGAAAACGTGCGGGATGGTCGCGCCCGCCTCCGCGCCGCGCTGGCTCGATTTCGCGAGGTGGGTCTCGATGAAGGTGCGGTGCTTTCCGCCGAGCTTGGCGTAGGGATTGAGCGCCTTGCAAACGCCCGCGCCTTGCGTCCAGCGCGAGCCGGCTCCGGCGGCGAGGCTCACCACGGCGACCGATCCCCCGGCGAGCGCGGCTTTCCCCAGGGCGACGGTTTCCGCCGAAGGCGGCGTGCGGGTGAGATCCGTGTAGTCCTCCGGGAGCACGTCGGTGATATCCGTGATCGCGGGCAGGCGGTTCCGCGCGAGGCCGATGCGGTCGGCGAGCAGGTCGCGGCGTATCGACTCATGCTGCTCGTGATCGAAGCCCCATTTCTCCAGTAGCTCAGCGAGCGCGCCGGACTGCGGCGAACTCCCGCCTCCGGAGGGGACGAGGGTTTCCAGAAGATTGGAAAGCGAGCCGCTGAAATCGGGGTTGCTGCGGGAAAGCGAGGCGAAGCGGGTGAGCTCGGCGCGTTGGGCGGGCGTGAGATCGCCGGGTTCGGCGCGGAGCAGCGGGGCGAGGTGGAGCTGGTAGTAATCCGGCGGCAGGGCGGCGTCCGCGCCGCTGAGCAGGGTGGCGAAGGTGCCGTGGGGATTGATGGAGAAATCATAGACCACCGGCTCCATCGCGAAGGGCAGCGCGTTGCGGAGCAGGGCTTTTGTTTCCGCCATGATCGCGAGCATGCGCGCCTGAGCTTCGGATTTTCGAGATGGATCGAAGATGAAACCCATGCCGCCGCCGGACATGCCGCCGAGCATCCAGAAGCCCCAGAAATCCTTGCCGAACTCCTGCTCCGCGCGGGAGATGAGGGTTTCCGTGTAAAGGTTCGTGGCCCACGGGATGATCGTTTGCAGCGGGCCGCGGAAATTCTCCGTGGTGAGTTTGCCGAGGGGGCGGATGTCGGAGGAACGGAGGGCGGTTAGGATTTTCTCCAACAGCGAAAGCGCTTCGCCGCGCCCTGCCCACTCGGCGCTGGCGCGGGTGAGATATTTCTCGGTGACCATCTCCAGGATGGGGCCGACGTTCTGCGCCATGCCGCCGTGGACGAGGACGAGCGAATCCTGCAAGGCCTTGCGGGCGGCAGACGGGATCTCGTTTTCGCTGAAGACGTGGTGGGTGGGCATGAGCCGACCGCGCGAGACGCCCTGCTCGGGATCGCCCTCGGCGGCGAAGCTGCCCTCGATGAGCTTGATGCCGGGCCAGACCCCGCCGGAATCCTGCCAGCCGCCGCCCGATCCGCCGATCCACTCGCCGAGGATGGCGCGGGCAAGCACGAGGCGGCGTTCGTTTTCCGCCAGCTCACCGGTGAGGCTGGCGGCCTGGCCGGTGGCCCGCATGCAGGCGGAGATCAGCGCGGCGAGGAGGTTCGTGGAAACGGCGAGACGCGAGCCTTTCGGGATGTGGTTCACCGAGGAAACCAGCTCCAGTCCCCTCCCCGGCCCGACGAGCATGGAGAGGATTTCCGAAAGCGGTTTGCCCGAACCCTCGATGCCGGGAGGGATGAGGCCGGACGCGATGACCGCCGCTTTCAGGAGGCCGAGGTAGTCCTTGGCGAAATCGAAGACATCCGCGAGCGCCTCGATCTCCGCGGTGGCCTTGAGGTCGATGCTGGAGAGGCGCAGCACCGGGCGGTCGATCACACGCAGGTAGGCGGAAACGGGAGGCTTCGGTTCCTTGTTCGAGCCGTGGATCGCGAGGTCGATGGAGACGTTGATGACCTTCGCGCCCTCGGGGAAATCCATGCCGAGGAAGAAGATATCCGACCACGCGGAGTGCGTGAGATCCATGCGGACGGGCGTGCGCTCCAGCAGGATGGGATAGCTGTGGCCGTCGTGCGCGAGCAGCTCGCGGCGGATGCGGAGCGGGTGCTCGGCGGGGTGGCCCATGCGGAACATCCATTGGTTGCCGCGCACGGTGCGGACGGATTTGCGGACCTGGTCGGCGAGGGTCTGGAAAGCGAGCTGGTGGTAGGCGGCGGCGAGGGCGGAGGAGATCGCGTCGCCGGAACCTTGTTCAAGCTGCGATTCGAGAAAGGAATCGATGGCCTCGGGGAAACGCCGCGCGAGGAGATGGCGGTATCCCTCGAAGGGGATGCGTCCGTTGTTTTCAGAAGGCTCGCCCGCGAGATGGTAGCGGTGGAGGGCATGGAGGAAAAACAGGGCGCGGACGCGCTGGTAGAGGTTTCCGCTGGTGCGGCGGAAGGAATCGAGCGCGGCGGCTTCGGCGAGGAGCTGCTCGCGGGAAAGCCCGGCGCAGGCTTGCGCGAGCGGGCGGTCGCGGAGGGCGGGTTCGTCCGAGGTGATGAGGTCGGTGAGCATGGTTCAGCGGGAGGTTGCCATTAGCTCGACGAGCATGGTGAGGACTTCGTCCCGTTGCGGCCCGGCGAGTGCCATGGCGAGCTCGGCGCGGAGCAGGCCGTAGGGCTCGCCGATGTTGTAGCGCTGCCCGGAGATCTCAAACGCGAGGTGGCGCCCGCTCTTCGCGGCGGCGGCGAGGGAGGGCGTGAGCGGCAGGTTATTTCCGGATGTTTCCAGCGCCTCACCGAGCAAGCGCATGGTGGCGGCGGTGAGGACGTGCATTCCGAAAAAACAGAGGTAATGACCCTGGCGAAGGCCGGGCGTGATGAGTTCCTGCTCGGCGACGGTGGGCGTGGGTTTTTCCAGGATGTTCTCGATCTGGTAAAGGTCGCGGCTGCCCGGGATGTGCTTGCCGCCGACGGCGCCGTAGTAGGGCAGCTTGCCCTCGCGGGTGGCCTGCACGGCGGAAACGGCGCATTCCTCGCGCTCCGCAGTTTCCAGCAACTGCCGGACGCAGGAGGTCTCCCCGTTGCTGAGATAAAGGTGATCGCCGACGAGCAGGAGGAACGCTTCTTCATCGGTGAAATCCTGCGCGCAGAGCACGGCGTGGCCGTAGCCCAGCGGCTCGGGTTGCTCGATGAACTCGATCTGGGAAAGGTGCGGGCCGACGGCGGCGCGGAAGGCATCGGTCTGGCCGGGCGCGACGATGAGGGCGGCGTTGCGGATGCCTGCGGCGAAAATTTCGTCGAGCAGGAGCTGGATGGCGGGCTTGGTCTCGCCGCTGGTGCTGACGATGGTTTGTAGGGGCAGGTGCCTCTGATCCGGCCCGGCGGCGGTGATGACGGCTTTGTGAATTTTCATGGGGGTGAATGGGGTGAGGAAAGGTCAGATCACGCCGTTCGCGCAGTTCGCCTCGCCTTCGCCGGAGAGGGCGTTGATGAGGTTGGTGAGGGATTTCATCGCTTGGCGCGGGACGGACTCGAAGGTGCGCGAGCCGATGTGCGGGGTGACGATGACCTTCGGATGGTGGAGCAGCGGGTGGTCGGCGGCGGGCGGCTCCTCATCGAGGACGTCGGTGGCGTAGCCGGCGAGCTTGCCGGAATCGAGGGCGGTGATCACGTCGGGCTGGGAAATGAGTTCGCCGCGGCCGGTGTTCACGAGCCAGGAGTTGTCCGGCATCAGCGAGAGGCGGGCGGTGTTCACGCAGTGATGGGAATCCGGCGTGAGCTTGGTGTGCGGGGAGATGATCTGCGAGGCTGCGAAAAGCGAATCGAGGGTGAGGTGGCGGGTGATGCCGTATTGCTCCGCAATGTCATCGGGCCAGTAGTTTCCGAAGCCATGCACTTCCATCCCGAAGGCGGCGGCACGCTTCGCGACCTCCTGCCCGATCCGACCGAGGCCGATGAGGCCGATGCGCTTGTGGAGCAGTTCGAAACCCGTGAGGCGCGTCCATTTCCCGGCACGGGTTGCCTCGATGGATGGGACGAGGTTTTTCGTCATCGCCAGCAACAGCGCGAAGGTGTGCTCGGCCACGGTGTCGTGGTTCACGCCCGGCGTGAAGAGCACGGGGATTTTCATCTCCTTGGTGGCGGGCAGGTCGATCTTGTCGAGGCCGATGCCGTATTTGGAAATGACCCGCAGTTTCGGCGCGCATTTTTCGAGCACGGCGCGGGTGATCGCGTCGTCGCCGCAAAGGAAGGCATCGAAGCCCTGCTCCGCCAGCTCAAGCATGCGCGCTTCGGAAAGCGGCCCGCGCTCGCGGACGACATCCCAGCCCTGGGCGGCCATGAGTTCGTGGTGCGGACCGGGGGTGTCTTGGTAGGAGCAGGTGGTGAGGAGGACTTTCATAAACTTTAAATTCTAAACCTTAAACCCCAAGGAAGGGGGGCGGGCGGAGGATGGAGGGATGAGGCGGGGCGGGAAAGTCGAAATTCGGCGTTTATGCGGATCTGGAACACCGTCAGCGAAGGCGGCGGCGCGTGATGCGCTGTTTCATGTGGACGATGGTCACCACTTGGAACTCTTCGCCGCAGACAGCGTAAATGATCCGGTAAGAGCCTTCATGCACCTCGCGTAGCCCGCATTCGATGAACTCATGGACAGGGTGCCCTCGGGAGGGCATTGCGGCGGCGCGTTCGACTCGGGAGAGCAGGCGCTCGACCTGCAATCGCGCATAGTGTTCCGAATCGCGGGCGATGAAATCCCGGATGGCATGGAGATCGCGCAGGCTTGGGTTGACCAACTGATCCTCATGCCAACCCGAACTCGCTGCGGATGGATGCGTGGTCATGCTTGCGCCCCTCCCGCAAATCCGAGAGACCGGCTTCGATCTTTTGGCGGACGATAATCTCATACATGAGGTCATCCCAACTGGCGGTATCCGGCAATTGGCGCACCAGACGGGCGGCTTCCTTCTTGATCGAGGTGTTTTTATCGGCTGAAGCCATGCATTGAATGAGGCTTGAAATTGAGGATGATGCAAGCCGCCTTTGCGCTGCGCACCGGAAGGCTTGGAACAGTTCCAGTTTCGGCTTTCCAGCGTTTCCGATTTCCAGCATCTACCCGGCGTGTTAGGGAGCTTGCTGGATAATGCCGTGGATAAAAGGGACGCGCTCCTCGATGAGGAGACGGATGCGGTGCGGCTGGTGGACGGCGCGGGCGACGGAGTGCCGGGGTTTGCACTGGAGAGCTACGCCGGGAAATGGATGGCGATGACGCCCGGCGGCGAGATCGCGGGCGAGGTGAAGGCCTGGCTGAAGGCGGGCGGGAAAAGCGTGTATTGGAAGCGGCTCGACAAGCACCAGAAGGAATCGCCGGTGCATCTTTACGGTGAGGCGGTGGACGCGCCGTTCCTCATCCGCGAAAACGGACTCGCCTTCGAGGTCTCTTTCCAAAGCGGATACTCGCAGGGAATCTTCCTCGACCAGCGCCACAACCGCGCCGAGGTGATGCGGCGGATGTCAGGCGGCGGGAAACTGCTCAACCTGTTTTCCTACACCGGGGGCTTCTCGGTGGCGGGTGCGACGGGCGGCGGTGAAACGACCACGCTCGATCTCTCGGCGGTTTATCTGGAGTGGGCGAAGCGGAACTTCCGCCACAACGGGCTGGATGACGCCGCCCACCATTTCTGCAAAGGCGACGCGTTCCACTGGCTGAAACGTTTCGCGAAGCAGGGCCGGAAATTCGACGGCATCGTGATCGACCCTCCGACCTTTTCCCGCGACGAAAAGGGCAAGGTCTTCCGCGTGGAAAGGGACTTCGGCGAGCTCGCGGAACTGGCGGGCAAGGTGCTGGCGAAGGGCGGATGGATGCTGTGCTGCACGAACTTCCGGGGGATCACGGAAAGCGATTTCATGCGCATGATCGCCATGCCGAACATGGAACCCGCCGCCATGCCGGAGGATTTCCCGGAGGAATCTTATCTGAAGAGCATTTGGGTCGGCTGATCGCCGTGGCGGCGCAAGCTCGGCCTCCGCGAGGAAACCATCGGCTTCGGCCCGTCGAAGGAGGAATGGGAGGCTTTTCAACTGAATTCCAGAGCACCGAATCGCTGAGAGACCTGAAAAATAGCACTTGCGAAAGCTTCGTTCGTTTCGTTTGTTTCGTTCGTAAACCAATCCCATGAAACTCTCCGAACATGCCCGAACCGCGATCCCACGCTTGGAGGAAGCGCACAAAGCCGAACTCGCGGCGCGCTCCTTCGCGTCCGTTTCCCGGGTAGGCAGCCCGACCCTGCGCGTTGCCACCAGCTCCCAGGACCAGGCGGTGGAGGTTCCCGAAACCGCATTCCGCATGTTTCTGGAAATCCTCAACCAGATGGCCAGGGGCAATGCGGTCACCCTCGTTCCCACCCATCACGAACTCACCACCCAGGAAGCGGCCGACCTGCTCCATGTTTCCCGTCCTTATCTGGTCAAGCTTCTCGAAGCGGGAAAAATCCCCCACCACAAGGTTGGCACACGCAGACGGCTCAAGTTCCAAGACCTCATGTCCTACATGGAAAAAGTCCGGGGCGAGAGCAAGGACGCGCTGGACGCCTTGGCCGCGCAGGCGCAGGAACTGGGCATGGGATACTGAAGCGCCGGCATCATGACCACTTTCACCGTCCTCTTCGACGCGTGCGTCCTCTACCCCGCGCCGCTGAGGGATTTCCTCCTCCATCTTGCTTGCTCGGGAGTTTTTCGCGCCCGGTGGAGTGATGAAATCCATGACGAGTGGATCCGCAGTCTTCTGGCAAACCGGCCTGACCTAACGGCGGAACAGCTCCAGCGCACCCGTGAATTGATGAACCGGGCGGTTCCCGACTCCCTTGTCACGGGACATCTTGGAATCGCAAAAGGCCTCGTGCTTCCCGATCCGGACGACACGCACGTCCTCGCCGCCGCCATCTGCTCCAACGCCCAGGTGATCGTTACCTTCAACCTCAAGGATTTTCCGAACGATGCGCTCGATCCCTATGGAATCGAGGCTCAGCACCCTGACGATTTCGTAAGACACCTCATTTCCTTGGATTGGGGCGCGGTTTGCGGCGCATTCAAACGCCAGCGTGCCTCGCTCAAGAATCCCCCGCAAAGCGCGGAGCAACTGCTCGATACACTGGAACGGCAGGGGCTTGTCATAAGCGCCTCCGAGTTGCGCCCCTTGCTGGAACTCCTGTGAGAGTCCTCACCTTGGCAGCGCGCTTTGCCCCCTCGATCACCGCATTACAGGAGATTTCTCACCCGCTCCGCCACCGCATCCCACTCCACCTCCGGCGTCAGATGGCACCCGCTCAGCCGGATCGCCTCGTTGGCCTCGTCGTCCCCGTATCCCATCGCCTTCACAGCGTTCCCCAAAGGTAGGGCCGATCCGGCCCGGTCGGCCCTGATCCAAGACGCATTGGCGCGATCACCGGAAAAGGCATGAAACCACCGGCAGCCACCTTGCAACGTAGCGCGGGGGGCAAAGCCTTTACGCGACCAGCGCGGAATCAAACAACCCTCACCGCGCCTGAATGCCCTTCTGCTACCCCTGCCCCAGAAATCCTCCCGCAGAAATCTTGTAATGAAGCACTTGTTCCCGATAATACCTTTACCACTGTGCACATCAAAGTAGCCACTGCACGTAAATGGAACCCACCCAAGAGAGATTTTTTGATTTAATCAGACAAGTCCCAACGACATCATCGCTGCCTTCGTTGGCGAGTCGTAGAACTGCCATTGGATCGCGGTGAGGATCGCATCGGGGATTTCGGAGATGTCGCGCTTGTTCTCACTTGGGATGAGGATGCGCTTGGCGCCGGCTTCGACGGCGAGTTGCATGCGTTCGGGCAGGGAGGTGACCTTCAGAAGCATTCCTTGGACGCTCATTTCGCCAAGAACCACCGTGCGTTCCAGGACCGGCTTTTCGAGCAGTGATGAAACCAATGAGATGAAGAAGGCCACGGCAGTTTCTCCGCCGTCCTTGGCTTGGTTTAGGTTGATGGCTTGAAGGCTGAAATCGTAGCTGTTGAGGTCCTTGGTGATGCCAAGGTTTTTTACGTTACCACGGAGGAACGCATCGGCGGTTTTGATTCCCTCTTTCATGCCTTTGGAGAGGTTGCCCAGAGGGATGATTCTGCCGGAGCCGGAATTGCATTGCGCCTGGAGCAAGAATAGCGCGAGGCGGTGGTCACTCATGTCGGTGCCGATGGTGTAAACGCTACCGGGAGATAGCTGTCCTTCGTTGATCAAGCTGCCGCCGCCCATTTCCGGAACGGAGACGAAGGTTTCCTGGCCGGATTCCTTGTCGATGTAGGAAAAGCTGGTGTCCCAGTATTCGAGGCCACCCATTTTCTTGAGCTGCTCCTTTACGCGGCGGCGCATCTCCATCGCGTATTCCAGGTATTCTCCCATTTCCTCCTTGGTTACCACTCCATCGGGGTGAAGCAGTTTCACCAGTCCGGAAACAATTTTCCGGACGGCTTTCTGGTCGCGCCCTCCGAGATGACTGCCGAATCTGAAATCCCTCTCAGCGTAGTCGGTGTAGCTAGATTTGCGGACCTGTCGGAAAATCTCCGCGAGGAAGTCGGTGACAAGGCCGAAGTGGTTGGTGTAGGCGTCGTCGCTGGTTTTCTGGAATTCCCAGCCGGGGATGTAGGCGTGGATGCGGTCGTAGAACGCCGTGTCCATTTCCTTCGGCATTGGATAGAAAAGGTGGGAGGTCCGCACGATGGTGGAAATCTCACCGTCGATGTTGCCAACGAATACGACAGAGCCTTCCGCGGAAATGATGTCGCGGCCACGACTGAAGGAACCGTCCTCCATGTAGCCTTTCATGATGTTGATGCCGCTCTTATCGGAGAAATTGATGCCGGCCGCTTCATCGAATGCGACGACATCCCAAAGACACACCAAGCCGCGCTGGCCACTGGACAGGTTCACGAACATCTGGGCTGTCGTCGTCTGTCCACCGGAGACGAGGTGGCAATACGGGCTCATCTGCTGATAAACGAAGCTTTTGCCAGTGCCACGGGGGCCAAGTTCCACCGAGTTGAAGTTCCTTTCCACAAACGGCACGAGGCGCAGCATGTAATGCATCTTCCGGCGGAACGTGTAATACGGATGCTCCGGCTCGTAACCCATCGAACGCATCAGCAGATCGAGCCACTGATCGCGGGTGAACTGTTTTCTCGCCGCCACAAAGCCTTCCATATTCCGGTTGGATAGCTGAATCGGGCGGATGGATTCGATGAAGAACGGGCGGTTCTGCCCTTTGAAAATGAAGGTGTCGTCATAGCGCAGAGTGATCTCTGCCCACACACCGCCCATCAGAAGGCGGTCGTGTTCTTTCACCAAGCGGTCATCGATGTTGATGAAGTCCTGGTTGAGGTTGGCGATCGATGCCCAGTATTTGTCGTGGGTTTCAACGAGCTTTACCGAAATCTTGTCGATGACCTCATAGGTTGAGTGTTGCTTGATCGAAGACTTCACAGCCTCCCGCTCGTCGGGTTTCACGTATTTGGACGCAAGGGTTTCCCTCACGAACTCCAATCCTTCCGCGATCTCCTTTTCATCGGTGGAGGCACAGTATTTCCCGAGAAGGAACTCAATGACGAATGCAGGGACGCCAAATGACGTCCGCATCCGGCGCAGTAGGTCTTTTCTAACGACCATGCCTGGGAACGCCTCATTGGCGAGGATGTCGAGGGCATCGAGTTGGAGTGGTTCTTCTGGCATGGTAGTGGAAATTTAGAGATCGCGGGATGCAGTCAGGATGATGCCTTCCGGGCCGGGGAACTGTTCTCCCGTATCGGCATCGGAAATGGACAAGCGGAGTTGTTCGCCCTTCTGGACGGTGAACTTGGAATCGAAAAACAGTGTCAGGCTCAGCTCTCCGGTCGTCTTGAGCTCGGCTGTCTTGGATTCGCCGCGAGCGAGCACAGAGACAGGCCCCTCTTTCGTCTTTCTGAAAACGTTGAGCAGCAGGGTTCTTGGCATCGCGGAAACAGCCAGGAGTTCGCCCTCTTCACCCAGGTTGATCGGACGAAGGACGATTTTCACCGCAGCGCTTGTCAGCCCGGTGCCGGCACCCGCAAGCAGTATCTCTACGCCGACTTTCTGTTGCTTGGCGCGTTGCTTGGAGCATAGGCGGGGAATGACCATTTCCTGAAGCGTGGCTCCGCCGTGGCTGAATGACTTCTCGGTTTTGAAATAGGCGAAACCCGGTGGCACCGCGACTCTTATCGTGCTATCCCAGAGCATCGGCATCGACTTCAGTGGCAGGTCCGCTCCGGCGGGGATCAGCGCGTAGCGTTCCTTTTTCACGAGGCACCACTCGGTAGGCAGCGGAACTTCAGGCGGGAGGTTTTCTTCGTCCATCAGCACGAAGCCGTGATCCGTGACGACCGTCACTTCCGTATATCCCCATTGGTGGAGCTTGCGGACCACTCTTGCGATGCGTTCCAGTTCCTTGTGAAGGTGGCGGATCAATGCGTCGCCATCGCCGTGGCCGATGCTGTCCACCTCTTCATGACCGAAGACCACCAGGAGCGAAGGTATTTTGGGAGGCTTGGCACTAGCGTTCTCGATGGTGTCGATCTCACGGCAGTCCGCACCCGCGGCGGTCATTTGTTTGATGCGGTTGCTGCGTTCGCCAAGATCCAGTCCTCCGCGTGCCGGCACGCGCAGTTTGCCCTTCTCGATCAGGCCGTCCGGACCGTGGTTCGGTGGCAGCAGCGCACTCATGCCAAAAGGCGTGATGGTTGGCAGCATGGCCCGCATCGGAGTGACGGAAACCTCGCTGCCTGTCAGCATCGACTTGAGTGCTAGCGCACAGTCGTAGCGCAAGGCATCCACGATCACGACGGCGCGTTTGCCTTTAGGCGACCAAACATGGGCATCCATTTGGTCCGTGACGAAAGGAAGACCGGGAACCTCCGCCGTGTCCGTTGCCGTGTAGGCGGTGAAAAAGATTTGATTGAGGGTGTTGGCGTAGGTCGCGTAGGTGCGGTCGATGATCCGTGCCAAGTCCACCAGTCCCCATTCTTGGGCCTGACCTTTGAGCCGCAAATGCGCTTGATCCACCTCGGATGCGAAGTCCAGATAGACCCGCAGGCATTCCGCAGTGGAGGTTGCATCGACGGCCGCTTGCTTGGCCTTCTCCGTGGCGGCGACGAAGCGGGTGAAACCAGCGAGCGTTTCCCATGAGTCGGCAGGTGCGGCGCTGGCTTTCGTAAACTCGACCTCACGCTGAATCATCGGCGATACTTCGGCGACGTGGCTCACGAACTGTTCCGGATTGCCTGCCGAGTAAACGAGAGACTGCACCGCATCGTGCCAGCGCTGGGTGACGAGATGGGGAAATCCGTAACATGCGCCTTTTCGATCTTTGGCCCATGTCGCCAGGTTGATGTGTTCTTCCGCCTCCACCACCGTGCGGTCCCAGGCACCACGGCAATTCGCATCGCGCAGCCAGCGGCGCACCAGATTGAGATGGTTCTCGCGGTAGCGTATGGGCGGTATCCGGTCGGCGAAGGGAAAATCGTCGGGTTCTCCGTAGCCTACAAATGCTTCGGTGAGCGCGAGGCTCTCGACCAGGCCCTTGATCCACAGCGTGGGATTGTCGGTATCCGGGATGTTGCCCAGTTTATCCCGCACTGCCGTTAGGAACTCCTCCAGGTGCCCTTCTTCGCGCAATGCTTCCCATTTGGCATCCGGTTCCACGGCTAGGTCGAGCACCGTCTGGTCCACGTCACCGACCAAGCGGGATTGCACCAGTTCCGCAGTCACGGTTTCTTCCCAGAATGCGGGAGCGCGATTGGCGAACTTTGCCGAATACTTGGAGAGGAGTGATTCGGCTCCGCCATCGGTGATCTTGCGTTGCTCCCCAATACCGTCGGGCAGGCGCACTCCTGCGGCTTTCAGGAAGCTGAACAGCGACGGTCGCTTGCCGGCGACCTTCCAATCCACTCCGCCGATATGAAACTCCAGCAGCAGTTCGAGATGGTTCTTTCCATTCTCATCCGGACTGCTCATGCGTTCCTCGGGGAACGGTAGGTGGATGACGAGTCGTGCATTCGGATCCTCTTGCCGGGCCAACCAGACCTGACGCTTGAGCCAGAGTTGGCCATGTTTCTGCGAACGGTCGTAAGCGAGGAGGCGGAAAGGCGGATTCTTCATCTCCGCAAGGTGCTGGGAGAAAACCGGAAGCAACCGGGCAAACTCGGAAGCCGGATCAAACCAAAGGCACACCCGCGCCCGCTTCTCGTGGGAGAAACGTTGCTGGATTTGGGAAATGAAGGCGGTGGCGAGCATGAATTCAGGAGAGCAGTTCTGCCAGAAATGAGTTCAACATCGCAAGTTTGGGGAGTTTCAAAGTGTCGTTAGTAACCCAGTGGTGTTGTCGATAGGTGTTCGAAATCGCGTAAGTAGGCTTCAGAATTGCGCCCATGATGCTGACTCGTGATTTATTAGGACCAAACGGTTTAATGAAATCATTACGTTCCTTCTTTGGCAACCAGTCCCTATTTGCCGAAAGCGATTCGACAACCGTTTTGACGGCGGTCTCAGCAATCGGGAGTAATTGCGGATAGCAGGTTGCGGCGCATTCGAGCATTGTGTCTTCCAAGGTCCCTCGGTTGGCGTTGTCGGGAAGCACGAATAGGCCGAGTGTGGGATTACTCTGAAAAATTTTCCCTGGATGATCAGGAAATTTCAGCGTCGGTTGCAGTGCTTTGATCTCTCGAACGAGCTTATCGAATATGCCTGTAACATCATCATCGTCTGCATCAATGATGATACCGATCGCATCGGGCATGCGATCCAAGTTCCTCAAATCATCAGAAAGCATTGTGCCAAGTTGGGTAATTCCTCCTGCTGTTTGAATTGCAATTGTATGGCTTTCGCTTTGGAAGAAATCTGGAACGCGAACGCGTCCAAACTCGGGTTCATCGTCGGCATTTACCGAAGGAAACGTGGTCGGAATGATTCCGTCCCAGAATGCGTTCACCTCATTTCGAAGGGCGATTGGCTTCAGACCCGGATTGCTGACCCTCAGAATTTTCCCGGATACTGCCGCATCCTGTGGTCCTTCAGCGATAATGTAAATTGAGCGACAGGCCATGATCTATCGAATTTCAAGTCCCCTCTGTAAACGAACACGTTTCAAGAATTCGCCATCCATGCGTTTTGCCCCGACTTCCGAACCGCGGTCCGGGAGATGATACCCAGCCAACTGGGAGAGATCTTGGTTGAAGCTCCGAATGACCGCGTCAACCGCCTCAAGACTGTGCGTCGTGGCAAACACCTGAACATTGTAGCGGTCCGCAGCCCAGCGGAGGGTTTCCAGAACGGAATCCAACACAGAGACGTGCAGGGCTGCCTCAATCTCGTCTATCAGAAGAACACCATTGCGCACCGAAGGAATCGTGGCGGCGATGAGTAGCGCCCGCCGGAATCCGTCGCCAAAGGCGTGAATGGGTGTTTGGCCTGTCCGTCTGTGTTTGATGAAGATCGACGTCGTGGTTTTACCGGTCTCGACGATACTCAGGTCCATCACGTCGGGGTCAATTCGGCGAAGGATTTCGAGAACGGACTCACGGAAGTTCTCTTGAATTGTCTCCTTTTGGATTGCACGGCTCAAATACCAACTGGTGTCCTGGGTCGTCCGGTGGGTGTGAGGTGAGATGAGTGCCGTATCGATGGCGGGAGCACTAACTGTTGTAGGGAAGACGTTGCGACGGTTGTCCGCGACTTTGAAGTCGATCTGATTCTGTGTCTCCCTGGAGTCATCGAAGAGGCTTCCTTGCATCAGAGCATAGTCAGCCAACACCTTGATGCGGATTCCGGAAACCTCATCAGGATCGACTTCAGGGAACGGGGGATCTTCTTGGTCCTCTTCGTTACTTCCGAATTCCTGGAATTCGTCGTATTGCGCCATCAGGCGGCGTCCGGGGAAAGCGCCATTGCCATAGATCCAGATGCTGTGAGGATTCGGCAATGTGCTTTCGAGAAACTGAGGAAACAGCCATTTAAAGGGTTCTGTCTCCGGAGTGCGGGCGGATTTCACTTCGCGTCCGCGTGCCGTCTCGCGCCAGTTGGCGATGTCAAGGGGGCGGCAGAAGAGAGCCAGCGCATCAAGCACAGAGGTCTTCCCCGCATTGTTCGATCCCACAAAGAGATTGATACGACTGAAGTCATCCAGTTTGAGTTCCTGTAGGCCACGGAACTGCGCGATGCGAAGTGATTTGAGTGGTAGGTCTTCCATGGCTTAATCCTCGGTTTCTTTCTCGCCGAATCTTCCTTTGGTCCTGAGCAGGCCGGTGCGGGCAAGAGGGGCGATGTTGACTTTGATGCCGTCGTCGAGGTCTGGGTTCCAGCCTTTAGGTTGCTCAGCTTTGGATTTCCAAGGGGTGAGGATGCGGTAGTCGCGGTCGCTGTTGTCGGGGCCGGTGTGGTGGCCGTCCTGGAGGTGTTTGAGTTTGGCGTCGTAGGCTTCGAGTTCCTCGACGGCGGCGAGTGCTTCGATGCGGTCGTCCTCGCGGCTGTCCTGGCTGGCTTGGCCGGCTTCGCGGCGGAGGGTGGCGAGGCGGTCGCGGAGGTGGGTGCCGCGGAGCTTGGCGAGGGCGTCGGCATTGAACTTGTGGGCGTGGACGAGCACGCCGATGGCGGGGACGCGGCGGACCTGGTTGCTGGCAAGGTGCCAGATGAGCGGGCGTTGCTGGTAGAGGCTGGTGTGGGTGTCGAAAAAGGCATCCTGCAACCACTCGGTGAGCGTCTCGGCGCGGCGGTAGCCTTTGGTCTTTTTCTTCAGTTCGTTGACGACTTCGGTTTCCAGCGTGCTTGGGTCCTGCTGCGGGAAACAGGCGCTGAGTTCCTTGCGCAGGCGGGCGAGCAAGGGTGGCTCGTGGGCGACGGACTCGAAGCAGACCAAGCCGTCTTCGTCCGCCTCCACGATGCGCTTGACGAGGTAGCAGAGCAAGCGGTCCACATGCTCGCGGCGTTTCTGGTCGCGGTCCTTGTTCTCCATCTGCGGCCAGACGATTTCCGGGGGACGCTTGCCGATGGCGGATTCGAGCTTGGCCTTGAGCTTGTCGTTCACGCCGTAGAGGCGATAGACCGCGTCGTTGAGCTGGGCGTAGGTGGATTGAAGTTCCGCATCAAGATCGGCTTCGACCTCCAATACCGTGTCGAGAGCTGCGGAAAGGGTAGTAGCATTGTCCGTGCTGGTGGGTTGCAACACCCATGGGCGATCAAAGCGGGTGCAAATTTCATTGCCCGTATCCCAGGTGAATTTCCTGTCGTGAATCGCGCGTGCAAAAACTCCTAATCTGTCTTTCTGGCTGCTACTTGCTGCTGGAATTGGCATCGATTTCATAATACCGACCTCCCACGAAAATGAGGTTTTGGTAGTGAAGAGAAATTCAAACAGTCGCGAATTTGTTATTGCGAGTAAGAAGTCAGTATCTGTCTTTGATTTTGGAAAGATGGAGGGCCCTTTGTCAGCGAAAACGCAACCTTTAGGCAAAGGTCTTACAGAAAGACCCTTGGCCGTCCGCCGAGACCATGTCAGACCTTCGAGAAAATAATATTCTAGCGCTTCGGGTCGTTCCGTCTCGCGCCCCTTGCGACCGGTAAAGCCCTTGAATGTTCGCCTTACAGAATCCCATCCCACAAGTAAGTTGATGTCAGAGTAGAATCGGGCGAAAGCACCTCCCTTTGCAAAAGGGACAAATGAAACTGAACTTCTAGGTTGTTCCCACCATTGTCTGACCAAACGCTCATCGTTGCCAGTGCATCCACCCCGCCGAGCTTCGGCAAAGGCGGGATCGAGTGCGACATTGTTACGGAAGAGCGGACCAACAAGTGCGAGTTTGCTATAACTTAGTGGCATTCCGTCAATAGCAGAAAAATCCTTTAGTGTAATATCAGTTCGAGAGGCTGAAATTGGTTCAAACAGACTGCGCACAAACTCCACATGCCTGCCATCATTCTCGCCAGCTTCGCTACGGAAAGGCACCAAGCCGAAAAATGCTGAGCGCTCGCCTTCCGTTACGACGTAGTAGGAGTTTTCAGCTTCCGCCTCGGTGATGTCGATTCCTTCGCGGGCTTGGGTCGCTACCGTGGATCGCACGATCATGCGCCGCCGGAGGTCGGGATCGGCGAGGAGTTTTGGGATGTCGAATCTGCGGAGTTTTTTCATGCGTGGTCGCCCTCCTGATCGAGGAAATGCTCCTGAGCTTCTTCCTGCCAGATGCGGAAGAGATCGGATAGAGGTTTGTAATCGAAGCGGGTGCGCGCCGCTTCACAGGCAGCGTAATAGCGGGCTTGGTCGCGATCCCTCTGGTGCCTGTCGAATGGCAGCATGCCGTTCTGGAGCAGGATGATTTCAGACAGCAGGAAGGCACTGCGGCCGTTCCCTTCGCGGAAAGGGTGGATGGCAATGTATTCTCCCAGTACGCGGGCGATGAAATCCAGCACTTCCCCGTCGTCGTCGGACAGGAACGGTGCCTGGTTCAGGGTATTGGTTTCGAAGTTTTTCATCGCAATCCACATGTCGTGGAAGGGCACATCCCACGTGATGCCCGCTTTGGAGATCACAACCGTGCGCCACTCCCCAGCCCATGGGTAGATGTCACCAAATATTTCCGTGTGGATCTTCTGGATCGTCTCCAGGGAAATGGGTGCATACGGTCGGCGGCTGGCATACTCAAAGACAAATTCCCCCGCCCGGTTGATCCCATCGGTTTCGCGTTGTTCGATCTCGGCTGGATCGAGGCAACCCGCCCAGTTGAGACAATGCTTCCCATCGCGTGAAAGGATCAGTTGATGGTCCTCTTGCGCATATTGGTCCCAGGGATTCGCGACGATGGCGGGGCTTGTGGGCGCAGGCACCAAGGTGGCCAGCTCGTCGATGCGATCCTTGCTGATTTTCCGCTGACTGGCTGGAACATGATAGAACTCATTGCACTTTCTCGCCTGATAGTATTCAGCAAGGCGTTTGCCGCTGCCGGAGAGGAAGCGGAAGCCAAAATCCTTTTCCGCCCAGCGCCAGACAACGCGTGAAGACGTGCTCATAGCGGACCTCCTCTCAGAACGAGCGCGGCGGCTTCCACGGTGGCACCGTCGAGAATGCCGAAACCGAGATCGAGCATGGAGGCCAGCGGGTTCCGCTTTAGAAGAATCTGGGTGCGGAACTTTGCGTGGCCGACATTGGTCTTGAAAGTGGAGCTAACGAGCGCGCCGATGTAGCCTTCCGGCTCGATGATCTGGGTGGCCCGCTCGATGAAGGCGGCGTAGATGTCCTGATAGCCGCAGGGATACATGGCCTTGAGTTCGGCTTTGAATTTTTTGTCATCCGCCGCGTTGTCCAGCTTGGTGAACGAGCCGTAGGGCGGATTCATCAGGATGGCATCGTAATATTGCCCGAGCAGTTCGAGCAGGCGCAGGCCGCGGGCGGTGTCTTCGGCAAAGAGCCGCTGGCGGGGATCGCTGGAGGTGGCGCTGGCGACGCGTTCCAGTCCGGCGAGAAGTTCCTGACGGATGCGGAGAGCCTCTTCTTCGAGCAGGGCGCGCTGGAGTTCCATTTGTCCGGCCCTTTCGCTCACCGCTTCCGTGGCCACGCCCGGGAGTTGAAGCTGAGCTTTCACTTTTTCTTCGGTCTTGAGGAGTTTGGTGAGTCCCTTCTCCTTGGCTTGGGCATCCACCCATTCGTCGAGCACGCGGGTGACGCCTTCCTGGACTTGGACGAGTCCGCCAAGCTCGCCGACGTAGCGGAGATTTCCCCAGAGGGCGGCGAAGAGCTTCTCGCGGAGCTTCGACTCGCCGAGGCTGCTGCCGGCGCGTTCGACCAAAGCACGGAGCTGGGCTTCATCGATCTGGACGGCGTGGGCGACGACGAGGTTGCGGGGTTTCACCTTCACGCTATCCGGGCGGCGGCCATGGCGCTTTGCGGCCTCCTTGGCGGTGAAGAGCAGGGAGAGCGAGGCGATCTGGATGGCGCGGGGATCAATATCGATGCCATGGAGGTTGTTTTCCAGGATAGCGGCAGGGATGTCGGCGGGATCGGCGACGGATGGTTCGGCGGGCCAGCCGGGTTTGCCGGCGTTGGCGATTTCCTCCTCATACATCCGGTGGAAGAGGCCGAAGGCGTATTGGCCGAAGTGCATGGTGCCACAGGCGGGATCGAGCAGCTTGATGTCGCAAACGCGCTTGAAGGTGTGAATCTCGCCGTTTTCATCCACCAGGCGGAAGCGAATCTTCTCGCCGGTGCGGGGGATGAGGTAATCGGCGAGCACCGGGTAATCGGCGGGCCGGTCCTGCGGCAGCGGCACGGGGCCTTTCGCCTTCAACACCGATTCCGGGTGCATCTGGAGCCAGAGGCGGCCGAGGGTATTGTCCACCAGCACTTTGACCACCCAGGAGGGGGTATAGAACTGGTTGATGACGGAGAGTTCGTAGGGGCTGCGCGGGGTGCCTTTGTTCTCGCCCCGGACGCGGTCCTTTTCATCGACATTGAAGAACTGATAGACCCAGCCGAGGAAGTCGGGGGCCTTGTAGGCATCGAAGGTGAGGCCGGTATTGATCAGGCGGATGGCATTTGCCAGAGCGGCGTGGCTGGGCCAGATGCAGGCGTAGTCGTGATCCGGGCGGAACAGAGGGCCGAGGTCTTCGTAAAGGGCATTGAAGGCGGCGGTGAGGCCATCGCGGAGAAGTGCTTCCTCGGCATCGTCCTCGTATTTGTAACGGCTGCCACCGGCGGCGAGGAAGTCGCGGAGGAAGCGGGAGCGTTCCTGGCCGGGTTGGGGCGTGAGAACTTCGGTGGGTTCCGCTTCTGCATCGGGTTGGCCGGGCGTGGGCAGATAGAGCAGGCCGCGGGCCTCCATGATTTTGATGCCGACGAGGCGGTTTACCAAGGTGTAGGTGAGTTCGCGGACGACGGCATCGAAGCCGCGCTTGGGATCGCCTTCGCTCTTGGTGTCGTGCTCGATGAGGGCGGCGAGGCGCTGACGGATGGCGAGGTCGGCAGCGGGGAGGGAGAGTTTTTCCTCCGGCATGTGCTTGCCATCGCGGCGGAAGCCAAGGCGGGTGACCTGCGCCTGGAAATCATCCTGCAAGGCAAGGCGGAGTTTCTTGATCCATGCCTTGACGGCATCCTTGTGCTGATCGGACAAGGAGCGTCCGCCCTGCGTGGCGGCGGGAGTGCCGGCAGATGGATCAGAGGCTGAAGAGGCGGAAGGCATGGAGAATTAGATGGTGTCGATGACGAAGCCGTCGCGGATGCGTTTTTTTAGGTCGTCGCCCACTTCTTGAAGAGCTGCGTCCACGTCATCCTCACTGGCGAAGCGGCGACCGGCAAGAGCCGTCGAGGAATGCCAGGTGAAGGTTTTCTCGCCTGCCTTCGGCGGAGGCGGCGGGGACTTCAAGGCACGCAGTTCGGCCTCCACCTCGGCGCGGTGGATGGGCAGTGCTTTTTCGGCCTGGGCAAGGGCGGAGAGGCTGGTCTTGGCGGCACAGGAAAGCAGCGTCGGAAGCGTTGTGATGGAGACTTCGGGCAAATGGCATGAACCACCGGAACCGAAGATGGCATGAATCACGCCCTCGCGCTTGTCGGCGGGAGCGGATTCGAATGCTTTCCCCTGCCGGATGGAATCCATGGTCGATGCGAGGGAACCGCGGAGCTTGTCGTAGGACTGGCGATAGGCGGCAGAGTAGATCTGGAAAATCTGATCGCGGGCGGCGCGGTAGTCGCTCCAACGTGGCACGACGACCTTGGTGCTGACGAGGGTGTCGATGTCTGCGAGAGAATGGTCGAGAGCTTCCTTGTCGTCGGTATCGGCGGGCAGAGGATGATCGGTGACAAGGGCCACCAACTGACGGGAGGTTTCGAATTCCTTGTGGCGGTTGGCATCGAGGAAGGATTTGAGATCATCGAGGGCCTTTTTGATTTCGAGCCATGCCTGGGCTTTGGCGAGGAATGCGATGACCGCCTTGGTGGGGTCCCGGAGGGTGGTGGGTTCCTTGAGCGCGGATTCCGCATTCAAGATGCAGTCGAGGATGGGAAGACCACCTTCGGAACGGACTTCGGCATCGCGGACGGATTCGAGGAGTTTCTCGCCGAGTTTCCGGACGGCTGTGGCGAGAGCATTTCCTGATTCCGGGGTGCCGGTGATCCCAAGAGAAATGAGATCCTTGCTGGCCTGCTTGATCTGCTCGACCGAGAGCGAGGTTTCCGCGAGACGGAAGAGGGTTTTCTCGAAGGTCTTGATCTTAGAGAAATCTTCGGAGGCGTCCTTGTAATCGTAGAGCGGCGCGGGGCCGGCGGCGGTGGAGCGTTCGAGGAAAATGGCACCCGCCCGGAAGCACGCAGCCAGAACCAGACGCACGGTTTCTGATGGCCAGGCGAAGGGGGCACGGCTGAAACCCTTGAAGCCTTTGGCGTTCCGCTCGTCGAGAAGTCGGTCACCGCTGGGTTCGTGGCCTTCATCTTCGAGATCCTTGATGACATCGAGCACGGTGGCAACGAGCGCGGATTCCTTTTGCAGGCTGCCCTGGGTATCGAAGAGATGGAGGTCAGGCGCGATTTCGTGCAGCGAGGATTGGGAGGGATTGAGCAGTGCCTTGAGCTGTTTGGCGAAATCGACCGGCTTGTCGGCGATGCTGAAACGTGGATAGATGTTAGGAATGAGTTCCCCGACGGCCTTGCGGATTTCCTCCGCCATGTTGTTGGATCGTTCCAGCGTCACTTCACGGCCTGCGAAGTAGAGGGTGCCGGTGAGGAAGGTGGCTTGCAGGTCTTTGGTCAGGTTGCCCTTGAGTTCGTCACGTTCCTTGCGCTTCTCCGCCATGGCATCGGCGGTATCCTTGGATGGATCCTCCGTAAACCGCTTGTCGTTGGTGACGTTGATGAGTGCCTGATAGCGTTTGAGGCGGGTTTCGAGTTTCTCGGGAAGTGCGGCCACCCACCAGATTTTCCGGCCACGGGCACCGGCGGCTTGGTTTTCACGTTTAATGTCCTCCACCGTGTTCTTCCTGCCGGGGGCAAGCGGGCTGGTGAAGTGGATTTCGATTTCGGAACCACTGTCCACGGATTCACCATCCAGAGAGACGGCAAATGAGAACGGTGACTTGGTGGCACCATGGAGAACGGCGTAGTTATCGAGTTTGGTTTTGGTGATGACGCCGGACTTGATGAGATCTGTGGATTGCTGGCGGATGGCCGTCTGGGTGACGGACTTCGCCCCGCCGGGACGCATCATTTCCTGAATGACTTGCTCGACGGTGCGTTCCTTTTCGTTGAGGAATTTCCATTCGCCAGTGGCTTCGTCACGCGAGACATAGCCGGCCTGCTGGAGTGCATCGAGGGTTTGCTCGACCTGCTCGGTGAGGGGCTTGATTTCCGCTGTGACGCTGGCGGCCAAGAGCTTCGCAATGTTTTCGGCGGTGAGCGGGACGAAGGTGACGCGCTGAACGAGGTAGAGAACCTTGAGGACACGGGCAGGTGGCAGCGGGGTTTCTTTGCCGATGCGATCGTTGGCGTCGTAGATGGCTTTCACCCCAGCGGTGCCGAGGTATTCCTGCGAGTAGAGGTCGTTCTCGAGCGCGTCGAAGACTTGGTCGAAGCTGGCGATGGCCGGGGTTTCAGAGGTGGCCAGCTTCTGCAATGATTCCATGATGACGGAGATCATTGAACGCACGCCGCCTGAAATACGGAAACCTGACAGAGCTTCGCCGATGTCTTGGGCGAGTTGGATTTGATGCGGGAGAAACGGATAGGCGTCGATGAACGCGCGTTCGGTGAGCAGACCGAGGCTGCGAGAAGCCCGGAGATCGGATAGTTGGGCGAGCGCGCCTTCCTTTTCCTTGAAGATCGCGGTGATGGCAGCCTCCTTGTGAGGATGCTTCTTCAGAATGCGCTCGGAAACGACCTTGTTGATGCCATCGGAAATGAGATGAGGCTTGAGTTCGAAGCGGGCATTGAGACGACCGACCAGGACGGGGTCGAAGTTGGTGCGGTCCACGACTTTTTCCAGATCCTGCTGACTGGTGGCAATGACCCAAACCTTGCCCTTGCCTTTGTTGCCGATCATTTCAGCGAGGCTGTTCAACTCGCCGATTTTTTCGTTTGAGTCACCGATGAAGGTGCCCATTTCGTCGATCACGAAAACGAGGTGCTGGACTTTTCCACCTGCGGGTTTCTGCTCGTCCACCCATGCAACCAGTTCGTCGGCGATGCTCTCAGCTGTGATCTTGCTGAGTTTAAATGCATCCTTCATACCCTCCATGGCCTCCGCCTCACTGGGATAACTATCGGGATCTACTTCGCTTAAGATTTTCGACAGATTGCGGCGGACACTATGCAGGTCATCGCGTCCCTCCGGAGTTGCCCAAGGAATTCCGAATCGCTGCTGAAAGGTTTCGTGAAGTTTAGGAAGCAGTCCTTTTCTGTCCAGGCGGCGCTCCAAGCGGGCTATGACGAAGTTTTCCGAATATCCAATGCTACGATAGAATTCACCTAACAGGATCTCGCCAACTGAATTGGGATTGGTGAGGCTCTGGCGACTGCGGATTTCGAAGGCAATGGTTTTGACCGAGGTCGTCTTTTTGATTTCCCCAAGGCGGAGGCGGATGTCGCGTCCACGGGGACTTTCCGAGAGATGTTTCTCGAAGGCGTCGATACAAGTCTCGTCATTGTCGGCGGCGAGCGGTTCGTTTTGGAGCAGGTAGCCAAGGACCTTGGCAAAGTGGGATTTTCCCGAACCGAAGAAGCCTGAAACCCAGATGCCCATCACGTCACGGTGGTGGCCGCCCCGGCGGAGTACATCACTAGCTTGAGTGAACGTATCGACGATCTTCTTGATCTCGTCCTCGATCTTGTCGGTGACTACATATTCCCGGATTTCAGAGGCCAGTGCGGAACGGTCGAACACTTTGACGACGCCTTCCACTTTCTGGGAGATGTCGCGACGGATCAGATCTTTGATGATTTCAGGCATAGGAAAATGATTCAGTTTTTGACGGTGATTTTGACTGCCAGATAGTTTCCACCATCCGACTCGTTCATGAAATGCGGCTTGCCGCCGCGCTCCTCGCCAGGAAACGAGACGAAAATTCGCAAAGGTAGTTCGCGTAGATTTTTCAGGATCTCGCCATATCGGACTAAGGGGAACAAAGAATTGGTAGAGAGAATGAATAAGTTGCTGCCGGAGTATTCTTGCGCAATGATGCGAATCCTAGTCTCCAAGTTCTTCTCGGCGCGACTCGAAAGTGCCTGTCTCATCCAGCAGTAGTCCTCAAACTCGTCGGATTGAAGTTCTTCGAGATCCTCATCGGAAAAACACGAAAACAGGAAGCCTGATAGATCAAGAACCTGATAGGGAATGCTGCGGCTCGCGAGATCCGGAAGGCACTGGTCGAGGATCATGTCAGTAAAATCGAGGCCGCGTTCGGGCGGATGAATCAGCAAATAGGAATTGTCCGTGGTGACGGCGGCCCGGTTGAAGGGTTCCGTCGCTGCTTGGACAATGGTTGTGAGTGCGTCGCGCATGGGATTTCAGACGGTGAGTTCGATGACATCCGCCTGCTGGCGAAATTTGATGGCACCATGGCGGTTGAGTTCAGAGAGCGCACCAACAACCTCGCCCGGCGCGATGCCAAGGGTTTTGAAGGAATCGTGGGCGACAATTTCAGGAAGTGGAACTCGGGCGATCTCCAAGGCACGGAGCAAGAGCCTCACCGGTGCCGGGTAAAGCGCCGGTCGGTGTGCTCGTTTGTTGATGGCACCCAATGCCAGCCCGCAGTCGCGAATCGTGGCCAAGTAATGCTGAGCTACGCGTGTGGTGGTCGATTTTGTCCACTGCGCGATCTCGGGATGTGAGGATTTCCCAAGCGAGGCGAAGAAAATTTCAAGGTCGGCAACGCGCAATTCAGAGTCAGCCTTCCTCAGGTGCGGGAACAGCCACTCGCAGGAGGTCAGCATGATAGTGCGGTCGTTCAGAGCCAGCAGGGTGAACACGAGGAGGTTTTTTTCTTCCGGGTTTGTCACCTTGCCCCATTCGTCCAGGAATGAGGAGAAAAGCGGGTTTACTGGATCAAGGATGTAGCGCCCCTTTAGCTCCGTGTAGAGCTTGGCGCGCGCTGATGTAGTGGCGCGGGCGAGAAGATTTCCCTCCATGATCAGTTGGCGGATTTCCCCTGGGTTCTCTGATCCGCCGTTTTCCAAGACTCTCCGAAAATCCGTCAAAAGGCCGGATCGAGAGGACAGCCGAGCCAAACAGCGGCCTGGTTGCTCAAGACCGGGAATTGAAGGTTTGGATTTGGAAGCCATTCGTGATTTATACTTGAGATCAATGGTTTGAGGGTTTTCTCGGAGAAATCCATTCTTTACATGGAGATGGATGAATCTGAGAAATCTCAAAGCGCTAAACGCAAGACGAGAAAACCCGAATCTATGATGACTGAAAAGGACAAAGGCTTTCAGGCAAAGGTAGATGGGGAACTGTCGGTGACGCTGCTTCGAGGCGGGCGGATGGTAGAAGTTTTTCTTCTTTAGCAGCCAAGCAAACCACCACATCGCTCTTTGAAACGCTTTCCGCCAAGACCTCACGCGGTAGTGGAGCCAATATAGGAATCTCCTCGATCCCCCCATCTCGATCACGCTGAATTCGTCTCATTAGAGTCAAATCATGACAGCAGGGGTGGGGCATTTACGGGGTCATGTTGTGATCGGGGATCGGGGATCGGGGATCGGTGGGCGCTTGCGTAAAGGGCTCTGCCCCACGCGGTGGTTGGTGGTCGGGTTAGGTTTTTGGGAAACGATGTTGGAGCCAGCGGGAGACCTTGTCGTTCCCGGTGGATTCCAGTTCGGGGTGGGGCCAGACGTTTGAAAAATCAAAGCCCCACATCCTGGTCGCCTGGACTGCCTGTGGCTGGGTGACGATTTCCCAGACCTCACCCAGCAGATTGACAAGCGTCCTGGCACCCAGTTCCCCGTTGCCAACTTGGACAGCCAGGTCGCCAATGAATGCGCGAACGCAGAGAATCATCATGTCCACATGCTTGACGTCATTTCGCCCGGATTGGTCGATGCTCACAGCGTTCTCGATCTTCGCCTTGAGCACCAGTTGGGGTATCAATACCCGGCCGAACACGCCACCTGTTTACAGATCGATGGTTCGACCGAGTTCCTTGAAATCGAGTCCCTTCACCGTGTGCAGAACCTCGACCGTAAGATCGGCACCGCTGGCCGAGGGAATCACAAGCCTACCCAAAACGGGACTACGTGGTTCGGAGCGGGTCAGCTTGCCCTTCAACCTGAGATGCAGGCGATCCAG
>JAIXQS010000079.1 GCA_027485615.1 Verrucomicrobiaceae bacterium | reverse complement strand
GCGGCGAATCACCAGAAAAGCTCTTTCCTGTTGCAGACGTGGTTTCCAAACCACGGTTCCTTTCGCGACCTGCCCGGCGAAGCGCCCAAGGCCTGCGTTGCCTCTCAATCGCTAGAGCAGCCAAGCACCGCCGCCATCACCTTCGCCACCTCCAGCTCCTTCTGGCAGCGCCCGTCCATTAGGCATTTCGCGGAAAGGCAGGGCGCGCATTCCACATGCCGCTTGACCACCTTGTGCCGTTTCCCGAGCGGACGCTTCCACAATGCATCGTTGGGGCCGAAAAGTGTCACGCATGTTGATCCGGCATGGGCGGCGAGGTGGGGGAGGGAGCCGTCCGCGGCCACCGTCAGCTCATACACCGCCAGCAACGGTAGCGCCCCCGCCAGCGGCACCGCATGGAAAAATTCCGTCCCGCCGCCCAGCCGCTCCGCCAAGATTTTCCCCAGTCCGCGCCCGCCGTTCACGCCCGCCACGGCGATCCGCCGCCCTTCCGCACGCAACGACTCACCGACCTCCTGCCAGCGATCCAGCGGCCACTCGTGGCTCACGCCGAAATCCGATCCCGGGCACAGCAGCACCGTTCCCGGCTCCGGTGGTATGCCGAGATCCGCCGGCGCGAAAAACTCCGGGTTCCCCGTCTCCACCCCGATCCGCTCGCAGGTCTTCAGGTATAGGCGAACCCTGTGCTCCTTGACTCCTTCCGCGATATCCAGCGGATGCGTCAGCCATTTCGCCGGAACCACATTCTCCGGCCCCAGCCTGCGCGCGATGGCCGCTTTCGCAAAGACCTTCGCGAGAAACCCGTTTTCCCAGACCACCGACGCATCCCATTCGCCCAGCAGATCCATCGCCATTTTCACGACAGAGGTTTTTTCGGAAAACACAACCTGCGGCAGGTCGCAGACCGTTTTCCAGAATTCCGCCTGCTCCTGCCGTACGACCAGGCCTTCGGCCAATCCCGATTTCACCAATGCGCGGACCGCCGGCACGGCAAAACACGCCTCGTCCCAGCGCTCCGGTAAACCCAACAGCATGCCTTTCCGCGCGCCCATCGGTGGCTATTTCTTCCCTTTCGCATCGAGATTCGCCGCCATGTCCTCCGCCGTCACGGTGGATGCCACGCCGTCTTCCGGCACCTCGATCTTGGTGATCCACAGCATCGCGTTGAGCACGATTTTTCGGAAATTCGCATCCTCCCAGTTCTTGTGGAAATGTCCGCCGGTGAAGCCCACCCCGCGCCCGCCGTCCTCGCGCTCCGTGCACCACATCATCGTCTCCGGCTCGCCTTTCCGCTCCTGGATGTGCGGGTAAGGCCCTTTCGGATGCACATACGGGCCGTCGCGCACCTCATCGCCCGGCGTCGCCACCAGCAGCGGCAGGATGCCCTTTTCACCCTCCGGGAAACGGATCGAGAAATACCATTCGTCCTCGATCTTGAAGGGCTTGATCCCGCGCGCCACCGGATGCCCCGGAAACTTCTCGTAATCCGCCGTCCAGATCGGGTTGCAGGAGAAATTCGTCTCATATGCGCCGCCGATCCATTTCCGGAACCGGTCGCCGCTCCCGTCCTCTTTCCCGCATTCCACGGCGTAATGCATCATCATGATCCCCGCTCCGCGATCCGCCAGCTTCTGCATCAGCTCCGGGCGTTTGCCCTGCAGCGCAGGATGCCCGTTCCCGCCGTCCGAGTAGATCACCACCGCGTCCGCCGTCTCCAGCACCGCCTCGTCGCTGACCCAATGGTTGGCATGCACCTCCACCTCCAGCCCCTTCACCCCGGACAGGCATTTCTTGAAAAGCTGGCAGCCAGCATGGAACTCATGCAGCCCCGGCCCGTGGCTCGCCCGCCCCGCGATCAGGATCAGCTTCTTCGGCTCTTCATCCGCACCCATCGCCAGCGCCGAAGCCATTCCCATCAGCACCAGCATCCACCGTTTCACATCCGCACTTCTCATACCGACGAATCCACCACCTACCACCCAACCCCGCAACCCTTTTGTGGCTGGGACTTGAAGTCCCAGTACGTCGTGGGGACATCCTGTCCCCGCATTCCCCTCTTTCTCTCCATTTTGAGATTTGAATTTTGAGTTTTGAAATTTAGAACCCGCCCATGCCCGTTGCCAACACCCCTATCCTCATCGGCGGCTCCATCGCCATCGACCACATCAAGACCCCTACCGCCGAAGGGAAAAACCTGCTCGGCGGCTCCGCCTCCTTCACCGGTTTCGCCGCCTCCTATTTCACCTCGCCCATCCATCTCGTCGGCATCATCGGCAAGGATTTCCCGCAGGAGCACCTCGATCTCTTCGCCTCGCGTGGCATCTCCACCGCCGGCCTCGAACGCTCCGAAGGCGACACTTTCTCATGGACCGGCTCCTACCACGAAAACATGAACACCCGCGACACCCTCGCTGTCGCCATCAACGTCCTCGAGGATTGGACTCCCCAAGTCCCCGCCGCCGCCGCGTCCGCGCCCATCGTGGTTCTCGCCAACATGCACCCCGTCAACCAGCTCCAGATGATGGATCAGCTCACGGCGGAAAAGCCCTTCATCGCTGCCGACACCATGGATCTCTGGATCACCATCGCCAACGACGACCTCCACAAGGTGCTCCGCCGCATCGACCTGCTCGTCATCAACGAATCCGAGGCCCGCGAGTTCTGCGAAACCTCCAACCTCATCGTCGCCGGCCAGCGCCTCTTGGAAAAGGGGCCGCGCCACGTCATCATCAAGCTAGGGGAGTTCGGTGCTATTTTGTTTTCCAATGAGAAGCATCTCGTACATCCCCCCCTCACCGGATCCCACCTTCCCTCCCTCCCGGGCATCGCCCTCTTCCGCTGCGCCGCCTTCCCGCTCACCGAGGTGGCCGACCCCACCGGCGCCGGCGATTCCTTCCTCGGTGCCCTCGCCGGACACCTCGCCTCCACCGGGAAAACGGAATTCTCCTTCGACGACATCCGCAGCGCCATCGCCTACGGCTCCGTCGTTGCCTCCTTCACCTGCGAGGCCTTCTCCGCCAACCGCCTCGCCCACCTCACCCGCCAGGAAATCGACTCCCGCCTCAATCTTTTAAAAAATCTCACCCACTGGCCTTCTTGAGCGGCGTGCCTGGGACTTGCTGTCCCGGATGTCCGGCGGCATCCCGTCACCCGTAAGAACCCCGCGCACCCCAAGGAGCGGCGGATCAGAACCCGCCGATGCCCATCCAAAGCCGGTGCCCCTGCCTTCGCCAGCCCCGAAAAAAATTTCTCCCCCACCGGCTTTTTTCCTTGCCTTCATGCCCCACAGTCTCTTAATTGCACTCGATTCTATGAATTTTGCGGAGCTTAAGTGACAAACATGTCACGCACTCCAACCCGAAAACCCTAGACAACCCACCCACAACCCACAAGAATTTGGCCGCCATGAAAACACTAATTCCTCTCACCGCCCTGGCCGCGCTTGTCGCCTCCAGCACAGCATTCGCACAAACCCCCGCTTATTCGAAACCGAGTGGGTATGTTACGAAGTCCTTGTCACAAGGTTTCAACCTCGTTGGTCTCAGCCTGCACCCAGCTTCGATTGCCTCCGGCAAATTCGAAACAGTAGCGGCCACGACCTTAACCGATAGTGACTCTACTTACGCTCCAGTTAGCGGGCGCACTTACGTGTTGGAAATCACCAGCGGCACGATATCTGGAAGCATTTTCGAAGTGCCTGCCGCGAGTATTTCGGGCAGCACAATCACGATCACCACCGTCCCTGCGACAAATTTGGTTACCTTGGGTCTCACCACAAACGACACCTACAATTTGAGAATCGCTCCAACTTTGGAAGAGATCTTCACCACCACACCACTGGCTTCGGGTGGAACTCTTTTCGCTGCCGCTAGTGCAGGTAGTGCGGACAATATTTGGTTACCTAACGGTAGTGGTGGCTATGTAAAATATTATCT
>JAIXQS010000087.1 GCA_027485615.1 Verrucomicrobiaceae bacterium | reverse complement strand
CGGCGTGCGCATCGTGCTGCACCTGAACGAGAAGAGCGCGGACTTCGCCGATGAATACAAGGTCAAGGGGCTGATCACCCGCTACAGCAATTTTGTCGGATTCCCCATCCTGCTCGACGGCAAGCGCATCAACGAGGTCGAGGCGCTGTGGCTGAAAAACAAATCGGAGATCACCGATGAGGAATACAAGGCCTTCTACCAGTTCGCGGGCAAGGCTTTCGACGAGCCGACCTACCGCCTGCATTTCAGCGCCGACGCGCCGATCACGATCAACGCCCTGATTTTCATCCCCGGCGAGAACCCCGAGAAAATGGGCTTCGGCAAGGTCGATGCCGGCGTGGCGCTTTACTGCAAGAAGGTGCTGATCGATCCCGAACCGAAAGGCCTGCTGCCCGAGTGGCTGCGCTTCGTGAAAGGCGTGGTCGATAGCGCCGACCTGCCGCTGAACATTTCCCGCGAAACCATGCAGGATAGCGCACTGGTGAGGAAACTCAACGGCGTGATCACGAAGCGGATCATCAAGATGTTCGAGAAAGAGGCGAGCGGTGATCCGGACAAATACCGCGCCTTCTACAAAAAGTTCGAGCGCTTCCTCAAGGAGGGTATCGCCACCGATTACGCGAACAAGGACGCGCTGGCGAAGCTGCTGCGCTTCGAGACATCGATGACCGAAGCAGGTGTGGTCTGCGGCTTTATGGATTACGTGGCGCGGATAAAGGAAGGGCAGGAAACCATTCATTTCATCGTGGGCCGCAGCCGCGACGAGATCGAGAGCGGCCCTTACGTCGAGGCCTTCAAGGCGCGCGGGCTCGAGGTGATCTATTTCACCGACGCGGTGGATGAATACGTCGTCGATTCGCTAAGCGAGTTCGAGGGCAAGAAGCTTTCGTCCGTGCGCCATGCCGGAGTGGAGCTTGAGGATGTGGACGGGGCGGGGGAGTCCCTCTCCGGGGAGGAAATGGACGGCCTTTGTGAATTTCTCAAGGAAACGCTGGGCGACGCCGTCACCAAGGTCTCCAGTGGGAAACGCCTGGTCGACAGCCCGGTCATCGCGCTGGTGCCCGAGGACGGCATGAGCCCGCAGATCCGTCAGATGATGAAGGCGATGGACGAGAATTTCAAAGACGAGCCGAAGGTCGAGCTCGAGCTCAACCCACGCCATCCCTTGGTGAAAAAGCTCGCCGACGCGCGCCTTAGCCAGCCTGAGATCGCCAAGCTCGTCGCTTCGCAGCTTCTCGACAATGCCCTGATTTCCGCCGGGCTGCTGGACGACGCCCGCGAGACCGTCAAGCGCATGAACAGCCTGATGGAAAAGGCGATGAGCTGAGTTTCTCACGGTTGTGAATAACCTGTGGGAATTCCCGTTTTGTTGACGAATCAACGCCTACATGTAGCGACTGTTTGAGTTTTTCCAGTTCGATGAAATTCCGGACAGAGCAACGATTCTCCGGTTTTATTCACATCCCCCTGTCTGTGAATAACCTGTTTGGAAGTCACTTAACCGATTGATAACCAAGTAGATGCAAGGTTACGAAACCGTTACTCAGACTCATCCACAAGTTATTCACATCCGCTGAGGCACCAGATCGGGCGACCCCGTAGATAACGCCCGGAGCTTCAAGTGAAGCCGAACATCGGCGTTGTGAATAACTTGGGAATAGGCAGTATCCGGCCTCCCAGGGGGAAAGCAGGATCGGGACGAGGCTGGTATGGATCAGCTTGGAGGTGGTGCTGCCGAGGATGAGGTGGCGGACACGGGAATCGCCGAAGGCACCCATTTCGAGTAGGTCTCCCTTGCGGATAAGACAACGTCTGAAAACTGATTGATTGACGGGCATCGGCTACCACGTAAGATACCAAACCAATACAAAATCATGAAATCCCTTTTCCTCATCCCCATGGCAGCATCGCTTTTTCTGCCGCTGTCGGGTCAAACGAAAGACGCCACCAAGGCTCCTGTTGACATCGAGTTACTGAGGAAATCCGCTGTGGAGATCGATAGGCACATAGCGGCCTTTTATAAGGCGAAGAAACTGTCGGTGCCCGAGGTGACGGATGATGCGACCTTCCTTCGGCGGGCGTTCCTGGTAGCCATCGGGCGCATCCCGACGGCGGAGGAGGCGCTGGCATTCATCGAGATCGAGGACGCGGCGAAGCGCGATGAACTGGTGGGCTACCTGATGGGTTCGCAGGGTTACTCCAGCCACATGACGAACTGGGCTTTCGATTTGCTACGCCTTCGCGACGGACGGCAGGGTAGCCAGGCGACGAACGAGCCCTACCGCAACTGGATCCGCAAGGCGATGGACGAGAACATGCCATGGGACAAGTTCGTCACCTCCCTCGTCGCGAGTTCCGGCAACGGATGGGATCCGGAGACGGCGTCCGTCGGCTACTACACGATCGACCGCGGGATGCCGCTCGACAACCTCTCGAATACGATGCGCATTTTCCTCGGCTCCCGCATGGAGTGCGCCCAGTGCCATGATGACCCCTTCGGGAAAACCGAGCGCAAGGATTTCTACCACCTCGCCGCTTTCACCAACGGCCAGTACCAGCAGAACGAGCAATACATGCGCGATCTCTGGAGGGAATACCAGAACGACCAGAAGAACCGAGGCGAGGAATACCGCGTCGCCCAGCTTTTCTGGGACAGGATCTACGGCATGTCCCTAAGCGGCGGGGGAAAAGGCCTGATCGAGCTTCCTTCCGACTACCAATACCGCGACGCGGATCCGGGTGAAAACGTGGGGGCTAAGACACCCTTCGGGAAAACCGTCCGCATGTCGGACAAAAAGGCGGAGGGAGATGGACGAGAGCAATTCGCGGACTGGATCGTGACTAGGACGGGCGAGCAGTTTCCCGCCGTGATGGCAAACCGCATGTGGCAGCGCATCATGGGCAAGGGAATTTACGAACCCGTGGATGACTACATCGAGTCCAAGAAAACCGTGCATCCCGAGCTGATGACCCATCTCGCGAAGCTAATGCACGATCTCGATTACGACCTGCGCGCCTTCCAGCATGTCCTGATGCTCACTCGGACATTCCAATTCGCGACGAACCCGAACGCGTCGGTAGTCGAGGGCGGCGATGATTTCCACGGGCGCAAGATCGCCCGCCTTTCCTCGGAGCAAATCTGGGACTCGCTGATCACGCTCTCCAGTGGGGATCCCGACAAGAAGCCCGTCCGCACCGCCGACAACCGGATCTTCGTCGGAGGCAATCCGGTGCTGGTCGGGCAGATGGATATGATCCAGCTCTCCAACGATGTGCTCGCCCTCGAATCGGAGGAGCAGGTTCGGAACTATTTCAACGACTTCCTCGCGATGGTGAAAAGCGGCAGCGGAAAAAAGGGCAAAGAAGATGCTTCCATGTCGATGGGGATGGCTCCCGTCCGGAAATACGACAAGGACTCTCCGGTGCGGGCCTCCGAGCTACCCTCGCCCGCGCCGCGCGAGCATTTCCTCTACCTCTTCGGTGCCTCCGACCGCGAGGTGGTCGAGGGTGCGAGCAAGGAGCCGAACGTCGGCCAGGTGCTCTCCATGATGAACGGATACGTCCAGCGCCAGTTTGTGGGGAACTCCGGTGCCCACGTTTACAAAAGCCTTGAGGGAGCCGGCTCCGAAGGGGAGAAAATCCGGCGCATCTACCTCGCGATCCTGAACCGTCCGCCCACCGAGGAGGAAATGGGCTGGATGAAAGAGGAGGTTAAAGCACGCGGCGAGGTGGGATATCGCAACATTGTCGCCTCGTTGGTCATGTCCTCCGAGTTCCTTTTCCTCCAATAATTTTCAAAACCAACAGACCATGAAAGACATCCTCAACAAAGCCGACGAGCCAACCCGCCGCCAGTTCATGTCAAACGCCGCGCGCGCCTATCTGGGCGTGCATCTTTTCCCCATGCTCGGCCCGACCATCGCGAGTGCGGCGGCGGAAGGAGCCGCTAAGGGAGCAAAGGCGAAGCATGTGATCTACCTCTTCATGGCCGGCGGCATGAGCCACATCGACACCTTCGATCCGAAGCCGAAGAAGAAGGATGTGATGGGGCCGAGCGTCTCGATCCCGACCAAGGCGGACGGCATCGAGATCGGCGGTTACCTCCCGAAGACGGCTGAGGTGACGGACAAGATGTGCATCATCAACTCCCTGAACTCGACCCAGGGCGCGCACGAGCAGGGCAGCTACATCATGCACACCAGCTACAGCCAGCGGGGCACGATCAAGCACCCCGCGCTCGGCTCATGGGTGGTGAAACTCGGCGGTCGTCTTCATCCGGAGCTGCCCGGTTTCGTGGCGGTGAACACCTCGCCGGAATACACGGGCGGCGGCTTCTTCGGCGCGAAATACTCCGCCGCTCCCATCGGCAGCCCCGACCAGGGACTCCAGGATTCGCGTCGCTCATGGCAGGTTTCGGAGGAGGATTTCTCCCGCCGCCTCACCTTGGCCGACAAGCTTAACACGCAGTTCCACACCCGTTACCCGAACGCCGATGTGAAAGCCTATGAGGAACTCTACCGGGAGGCGATCGCGCTGATGAACTCGAAGGATCTCAAGGCTTTCAACCTCAGCGAAGAGGATGCCGGAACCCGCGCCCTCTATGGCAGCGGAAATTTCGCCCAGGGGTGCCTGCTCGCGCGGCGTCTTGTCGAGCACGGCGTCCGTTTCGTGGAAGTCCAGCTCGGCGGATGGGACACGCACTACGACAACTTCACCGCCGTGGAAGGGCGCTGCAAGGAGTTCGACCAGGCCTACGCCGCCTTGCTCATCGATCTGGATAAACGCGGCAAGCTGCAGGATACGCTCGTGGTCGTGGCCACCGAGTTCGGGCGCACGCCCGAGATCAAGGCCGAGCACAATAATGGCCGCGACCACCATCCCAACGCCTTCAGCTGCGTGCTGGCCGGCGGCGGAGTGAAAGGCGGCGTTAAATATGGGGAAACCGATGCATCGGGCAACAAGGTCAAGACAGACACGGTCTCCGTCCAGGATTTCAACGCCACCATCGCTTACGCCCTCGGACTTCCCCACGATCTCGTCCTGATGTCTCCGACGAAACGACCCTTTAAGATCGCCGACAAAGGGACGCCGGTGACATCAATCTTTGGGTGAGTTGCGTCAAGACACGCTCCGCGAAATCGCGCATGAGCGGAAAGATTTCCTCCTCGTCGATTTCGAAAAGGCTGTTGTGACCCTCTGCGGATGAATCCGCCGTCAGGAAGGCGTCGCAACAGGAGATTTCAACGGAAACGTTTCCGTGGTTGTCGTGCGGCTCGTGTTTGGCTATTTTTCTTCCATGTCAGATACGCATACGGACACGACCCCGGCTTGGGTGGAAAGCAGCGCCCTCGCGGCTCCGGTAATCCTTGGAGCGGCGGCGGGCTTGTTGGTGGGGAATCTCATGCACTCCGGAGCGCGGCGAGGTCTCGGCCTTGGGCTGGGGATTTTAGGTGTTGCGGCTTTGCTCCCTTTTGTGGTGGACGGTGTCGCGGATCTCATCGCCGGGCCGCGCAGCAAGTTCGGCGTGCGTCGCAAGATCCAGAAGATCCGTGACATCGGTCTCGGCTCCCCGATTCAGGAAGACGAAGTGGATGCGGAGCTACGCGAGCGAGGCGTGATCTGATTTTTTCACTGTTCCCGGTCTGCGTTTTTTTGATGCCGCGTAGCGTCACATCTTCGCATGACGATTTTCTTTGCGAAATTCGAGATCTTTTGATAGTCAACGAGTTGTGGCGACGGCTTAACGGGTCTGCAGGCTGCTTGAATGACGCTCCGCTTCTTTGCTGAAGGAAAAAACTGTATTACAAAGCGGCGGTTGGCGCGAAAAACGGAATAAAATCCCTCCCAGCGACGCTCACCCAGGTAACTTAAGAAGAACCAATAAAATGTCCTACGAATCCGATTCCAGCCTCAAGCTTTATCTCCGGGAGATTTCCAGAACGCCTCTTCTCACCATTCAGGAGGAAATCGATCTGGCTGAACGCATCAAGAATGGCGACGCCGAAGCCCGCGCCCACATGATCCGGGCGAACCTGCGCTTGGTCGTAAAGATCGCGCAAGATTACTCGAACTACGGACTTCCGGTAACCGATCTCATCTCCGAGGGTAACATCGGTCTTATGAAGGCGGTGGAGCGCTTCGATCCTGAAAAAGGCGGCAAACTTTCTACCTACGCGGCTTGGTGGATCAAGCAATCGATCAAACGCGCCCTGGCGAACCAGTCGAAGACCATTCGCCTTCCCGTTCATATGGTCGATAAGATCGCGAAAATGCGTCGCATTTCCGGGATGCTGGCAGAGTGCCTCGGTCGCGAACCCACCGACGAAGAACTCGCGGAGGAGGTGGGCCTGCCCCGCCGCAAACTCGCTATGCTTAAACAGGCCTCGCAACGCCCGACCTCGCTCGACGCGCCCATCAACGAAGGGGAAGCCACGGAATACGGCGAAGTCATCAGCGACGAACGTGCGGAGAACCCGTTCGACATGCTCGCCGACAAGAATCTTCACGGCGAAATCGACGGACTGCTTTCCGTTCTCGACGAGCGTGAGCGCCGTATCATCGATGAGCGGTTCGGGCTCAACGGCAAAACCCCGATGACACTCGAAGAGGTGGGCCGTGAGTTCGGTGTGACCCGCGAGCGTATTCGCCAGCTGCAGAACTCCGCCCTCAACAAGATGCGCCGTGCCCTCAGCAAGAAGGAGAAACCTCTGCCGAAGCCGCTGGCCGGCATGGCCTGATCCGAGACCGGTTCCCTGAAGCCGCGGAGGATTTCCTTCGCGGCTCTTTTTTTTCCCCTGATCAGAGCCCCGTGCTTTCGATCAGGGCGCGGAGCTGCTTCTGGAATTCCACAAGATCCTCGCGGCTCGGCGCGTAACCGGGCGTGTCAGGATCAAGGCCGGGTCGTCCGGTCTGGTCGAGCATCCAAATTCCAGCTTCGCCATCGGAAAAAACCACTTTCCCGCTGACGATCGCCCCGGGCAATGCGATGGCATCCATCTTCACCGAAACCGCGCCGGTGGGCACGGGAGCCTGCTTCAATTCGGCTGCCGGTTCCTCCTTTTTCTCCTCAATGAGCTCAATGCCGAGGTCGAGCACCAGAAAGCGGGTGTCCATATAGGTTAGGGAAAACCCGAACTCCTCCTTCATGCGGAGCTGGATATCGGGAAGCTGCGCGCCTCCGGCAGCCCAGGATTTGATGTCCGTGATTTGCTCTCCTGATAGCTGCTTGGGACTGAACATGGCATGACTATGGCGGCTTGCGAAGATGTTGGCGAACAAGAAAAAGCCGCCGCCCTTTCGGGCGACGGCTTAGCCGAAACACAACAGACGAATCCAAACAAAAATGAGCTTTTCACGAAGTGGCTTTGGAGCCGCTTGTGAGGGGAAATACGCCAGTCGAGGGGGTTATTGTCCGAGGTTCCATGGTGCTGGCGGGTCGGTTCCGTAGGGAACAATATAACAGCGTCCCGGTTCTGGTTTCTTGTCTCCGAAAGTGAAAAATCACCCGTATTTTTCGGGAAAGCCCACCGGCTTTAGCGGATAAAGGTGCAAAGCAGCCCGATGGCCGCCTGGATCGAGGTAAGGGAGGCCGTTTCCGAGGCGGTGTGGTAGCCGGTGGTGGGGATCTGCAGGGTTGTGCCGTTGATTTGCCCGCCGCTCGCGGCGACGAGTCGACCCAGCTCCGTCCTGCCCAACGATGAGGCCTTTCCTTTGAGCAGGTTGTGCCGCTCGATCCACTCGTCCTTGAAAGTGTGAGAGATGCCGATGGCGTCGCAGCGACTTTCGATTTCCGAGGTGAAACGCGGATCGAAAACGGCGGTCGCGTCCTTTCTCCTAAGTACTAGATCCTGCTCCGAAGCAGCCTCGCGAGTGGGATAGGGGCTCGTGTCGAGCACCAGCAGGCGGTTCGTGGAAATGGCCTCACGCTGGAACCATGCCAAAGCGTAGCGCCAGCTCCGGCCGGCCTCTTCCTGTGCGGTGAACAGCGCGGTGCCTTTGAAGCCGATGCGGTAGAGATAGATGATCAGCGCGACGCTAACCACGTTGTCGAGTTGGGCGGAAACGTGGCTATCGGTCAGCGTAAGCCGATCCATGAATGCCACCGGAGTGCCCGGCTCCAGGTAATCCAGGCCGACAAGCTCGAAGATCAGGTTGTTCCGTTTCTGGCAAAGGTATCCGGAGGAAATTGTGCCTTGCCCCACGTAAGTGCCGGTGTAAGGCAGGTGCGCCTGCACTCGCTGGCCGGTGAAGCGGTCGGCGATGGTGGCGACCATTTGTTCGGAAACCGAATCGCCGGTGAGTTCACCCCGGTTGCCGGCGATGAAGGCCGCGTATTGGAATTCATTCGGCCCTGTGCAGACCAGGCCGTGGCGGTCGATGTGGGCGGATAGGATTACGCTTTCCGGCTCGCTACCGCGCGCCACGAGGACGCCGCTGTGGCGCTCGACGGAGATATCGAGCTCCTCCAGTTCCCTCCGTAGCACGCGGAAAAAAGAATCCTCCGCGCCGACCACGGAAGGCTCCCGGATCAGGTGGCGCAAGGTGATCAGGAATGCGGAAAGGTCGGCGGTGGGTGAAGGTCGCATCAGACTGGCTGGATGTTAGCAGGAACGATGCCGGGGGCGAGAGGGGAAAATGTTGTTGGTGCTATTCAAATCATCCTGCCGCCATTTTTCCCGCCGCCGGGACCGAGTTGGATGAGGTGGTCGGCGGTGGCGATGACATCCGGGTGATGCTCGATGATGAGGACGGAGTGACCGGCGTCGCGGAGGCGGAAGATGGCTTTCAGGAGTTTTTCGACATCGCCGAAGTGGAGGCCGGTAGTGGGTTCGTCGAAGAGGTAGAGGGTATGGGGCGATTCGGGTTTGGAAATCTCCAGAGCGAGCTTGAGGCGCTGAGATTCGCCGCCTGAGAGGGTGTTGCCGGCTTGGCCGAGCGATAGATAGCCTAGGCCGAGCTCGTCCATGGTGTGGAGGAGGCGGTAGAGTTTCGGGATGGGGCGGAAGTGGGCTTTCGCTTCGGCGACGGGCATTTCGAGGACCTGTGCGATGGATTTCCCCTTGTAGGTGATTTCCAGTGTCTCGCGGTTGAAGCGTTTGCCGAGGCAGGCGGGGCAATCCGTCCATGCGTCGGGCAGGAAATGCATCTCGATCTTCAGTTTGCCGTTGCCTTGGCAGCGCTCGCAGCGGCCGCCCTTCGCGTTGAAGGAGAAACGGGCTTTCGTGTAGCCGCGCTGCTTGGCGAGCGGGAGCTTTGCGAAGAGGTCGCGGATCAGCTCGAAGGCCCCGATGAACGTGGCGGGGTTCGAGCGCGGCGAGCGACCGATGGAGGATTGGTCGGCGAGGACGAATTTCTCAATGTGCTCCATGCCGGTGATGGAGTCGTGTTCGCCGGGTGTTTCCGTGGCGTTGTGGAAATGGCGGGCGAGGGCTTTGGCTAGGATGCCGTTGATCAAGGTCGATTTCCCGCTGCCGGAGGGGCCGGAGACGACGACGACCTGGCCGAGGGGGATGGAGACGGTGAGGTTTTGGAGGTTGTTTTCTCGGGCGCCTTGAATGGTAAGACGGGTCTCTGGTTTCTGGTTTCTGGTTTCTGGAGCAAAGCGACGAATTTCTCCGCGTAGCCATTGGCCGGTGGGGGAGTTGATTTCAGAGGGAATTCCGGTGGCCAGGATTTCGCCGCCTTGGAGGCCCGCGCCGGGGCCCATGTCGATGAGGTGGTCGGCGGCGCGGATGATGTCCTCGTCGTGTTCTACTACGACTATCGTATTTCCGAGATCGCGGAGGCGGGTCATTGCGGCGATGAGGCGGGCGGTGTCGGAGGAATGGAGGCCGATGGAAGGCTCGTCGAGCACGTAGATCACGCCGCTTAGGCCGGCTCCGAGCTGGGTGGCGAGCTTGATGCGCTGGACTTCGCCGCCGGAGAGGGTGGCGGAGGAGCGGTCGAGCGTGAGGTAATCGAGGCCGACGTCTTCGAGGAAGCGGAGGCGCTTTTCGACTTCGACGGCGAGATCGCCTAGGGGGGCGGGGGTTTGTTTGAAAGCGCTGATCCACGCTTTCGCTTCGGAGATTCCGAGTTGGCAGAATTCCATGATGCCTAAAGAAGTGCGGAGTGCCGGGTGATCAGTGATCAGTGGGAGACTGGGGCTTTGGTGAACCTTTACGTGCTGGATCCCCTTTTTGAGGCGGAGGTTTCCGCAGGATTTGCAGCCGATGCCTTCGCAATCCGGGCAGGCGCCTTCGAGGGTGTTGAAGGAAAAATGGCGGGGAGAGAGATCGCCGAAAATCTCGCCGGTGCGGGGGTTGCGGTAGGAGGTTTGGAAAGTGAGTTCTCGGTAATCTTTTTCGCCGGGTGGCATGAGGAGGACGCGCGCTTCCGCTCCGCAGAGCCGTAGGGCGAGCTCGATGGAATCGGCGAGTCGGGCTTCGATGCCCTCGCGGATCACGAGGCGGTCGATGACGATCTCGATTGGGTTGATGGATTTTTCATCGAAAGTGACATCGGTGATTTCCTTGATCTCGCCGTTGAGACGGATGCGGATGAAGCCCTGCCGCTGGAGATCGCCGAGCAGGCGTTCTGGCTCCGCGGTTTCCTCTTCGGGGACGGCGGCGAGGATGATGAGCTTGGAGCCTTCGGGTTGGGCGGAGAGTTCGGCGATGATTTCCGAGGGCCCCATGCGGGTCATGGCTTTCCCCGTTTCGGGATCGTGCGGGACACCGGCGGCGGCCCAGAGGATGCGGAGGTAATCGTAGATCTCCGTGGCGGAGGCGACGGTGGATCTTGGGGAAAGGCCGCCGACGCGTTGCTCGATGGCAATGGCGGGATTGAGCCCCTCGATGGAATCGACATCCGGCTTTTCCAACTGGGCGAGGAACTGGCGGGCATACACGGAAAGCGACTCCACATATCGGCGCTGGCCCTCGGCGTAGAGCGTGTCGAACGCGAGCGAGGATTTTCCCGAACCCGACGGTCCGGTGATGACCGTGAGTTTTCCCTTCGGGATGGCGACCGTGAGGTTTTTCAGGTGATGCTGGCGCGCGCCGCGGATGAGGATGTGATCCATCGGGAAAAACCTTAAATAGTAAAATCCAAACCTCAAGTAAGAGGATTTTCGGTTGCGGAAGAGGGATCGGTGGGGAGAATGAGGTCGACATGAGCAAACCGAAAATAGGAATGGTCGGGGTGGGCCGGATGGGGGCGAACATCGCGCGGCGTCTCGCGGATTTGGGATATGAGATCGCGGCGGTTTATGACTCACATCACCCTGTCGCGGTTGCGGTGGCGGAGGAACTCGGGTCGAAGGCAACGGAATCCCTGTCCGATGTTTCCGCTCTCTCGGATGTAATTTTCACCGTGGTGACGGATGACGCGGCCATGGATGCGATTTTCTCGGGAGCGCATTCGCTTCTGGAAAATGCCGCCGGTAAAACCTTCATCAACTGCGCCACGGTGAGTCCGGAGTCGCATGAGAAGGCGGCCGCTGCGGCGGCGAAGGCCGGGGCGGAAACGCTGGCGGCGAGCATGGCCTCCTCGATCCCGCAAGCGCGACAAGGGACGCTTTACCTGATGGTCGGCGGGGATGAGGCGACCTACACCGCGAACGAGGCGCTTCTGAAAGACATTTCCTCCGCGCTCCGCTACGTCGGCCCGGTGGGGAACGCGGCGAAGATCAAGGCGCTGGTGAACATGGTGATGAACATCAACACGGCGGGTCTCGCCGAGGGGCTGGGGCTTGGAAAGGCATTGGGGATCGACCTCGATGTGCTGATGGAGATTTTTTCCCAGACCGGCGCGAACTCGCGGGTGCTCCAGACCGACGGCGCGGACATGGTCACGCGCGAGCATGATTGCTTTTTCTCCGCCTCGCACGCCGCGAAGGACAGCGGGATCGCGAACGCGATGGCGAAAGCGGCGGGCGTTCACGCGCCGCTCTCCCATGCGACCGAGGCGCAATACCGGAAACTCATCGAGCTCGAACTCGGCGAACTCGACAAATCCGCCGTCGCGGAACTCACCTTTCCCGGACGCGCGGGAAGCAAGCTCTGAACCATCATGCCAGGCACAAGCAAAATACGGAATACGCAGGGTGAGCGGCTCGATGTCGCGTTCCACGGCGGTACCAAACCCGGCGCCCTCGTCGTTCTCGGCCACGGGGTAACGGGAAACAAGGACAGGCCGCTGCTCGTGGCTTTGGCTGAGGGCTTGGCGGCGAAGGGTTGGCCTTGTCTGCGCATTTCCTTTTCCGGCAACGGCGATTCCGAGGGTGAATTCGAGGAGTCCACGATTTCGAAGGAGATCGAAGATCTCAGCGCGGTGTTGGCCACCGTTCCGCAGGAGAAACGGATCGCCTACATCGGGCATAGCATGGGTGCGGCTGTCGGCGTGCTTACCTCCGTGCGCAGGATGGACATTCAGGCGCTCGTTTCGCTGGCCGGGATGACGTATACGGCGGAGTTTGTCAGGCGTGAGTTCGGTGATGTCCAACCGGGAAATGGATTGATGTGGGACGATGAACATTGCCCGCTTTCCGAGGCTTACGTGGAGGATCTGAAATCAATCGGCGACACCCTGGAAACGGCTTCGCTGGTCAACCAGCCATGGTTGCTGATCCATGGCTCGGCGGATGATGTCGTTCCGCTGAAAGACAGTCTCGAAGCGTTCGAAGCGGCCACATGCAGCAAGGAACTGCTGGAAATCCCCGGCGCGGGGCATGTCTTCGGGGAAGAAAGCTACCCGATCATCGTCGAGGCGGTGGACGCTTTTCTCAACAAATGCCTGGGCTGAGGCGACTCACTTCGGCTCGAGCATAAGCAGGACCGCGTCATGATCCGATGCTTCGCGTGAAACGGATACCGCTTTCGCCTGCGTTTTCTTGAACCCGATGGACATCAGGTAATCGAAGGTGGTTGGCTTGAACTGCGGGGTTAAGGGACTGCTGTGCCACGTATGGCGCTGTTCCTTGGGGGTCTCATCCCAAGTGTTTTCGAATCCGCCTTTGATGAGATCCGCGATGGCGGTGCATTTTGTGAATTGCCCGTCATGGTTCGTATTGTAGTCCCCTCCGACGAGCCATCCAATGATCTTGCGCCCCTGATATCGTTTCTCCATCTCCGCCTTGTGGGAAAGGAGCTGACGCACGCTTTCGGCGCGTGTGTTGGCCACACCCAGTTCACCTTCGGGTGTCTCGCTGCCGCGGTTGCTCTTCAGATGCACGGAATAAACCATGATCAGCCCGCCTTCCGGGTGCTCCAGTGCCGCGAAGGCAAAACCGCGGCTCAGGTGAGGCAGATCCTTGTTCGGCTTGAAGTTCTCGAAAAACGCGGAATCCGCCTTGAGATTCGAGGCGATGGCGACCTGCTGCGGATCGAGATCCCGTGCTTCATGGTTCACGAAGCGGCTGGTGACATGCACTGTCATTTTGCCCGGCATTGCCGCGACGAGCTTTTCGAAAGCCATCTCGCTGGTGATCTCCTGCGCAAGGAAAATGTCCGGCTGGACCTTCGCGAGTTCGTCCGCGACAAGTTTCGTCTGCGCATCCTGCTCCTTCTCGCTCGCCTTCGGCCTGCCGCCGGGGAACCATTCGATGTTCCATGACAGCGCCTTGATCGGCTCCGCATTCAGGCCGGCGGATAGGAATAGGCCGAGCCCTGCGGCCAGGATGGTGTGGCTCTTTGGAAGTTTCATGGAATGAATGGGAAGGACAGGGATAACTATCCATGCGGGGGCTGCGTGGCAAAGCATTTCCTGTAACGATTTACCATTCGGGAAGGTTCATTGCGGCTTGCAGGTTGGCATGGGGATTGCCAGCTTCTGGATTCATGAAGCAATTCTCACCCCTGCGCCGGTGGTTGGCCGCTCTTTGTTGTTCAATCCTGGCCTGCGGGCTTGCCGTAGCTCAGGTTTTTCCGACCTCTCTGTTGTCGAGGAAAATTCCCAACCTGATCGGCGTTCACCTGCTGCTGCCCATTGCGCGCTCCGAAACCGCCTGTTTTGTGGCATTTTCCAAACGCATGGACGCGGGGGCTGCGGTGAAACAAGCGGACGCGGCGGATCGCGAGCACCACTCGTAACATCAGATGGCGCGCGAATACAAACTGCGGCGAACGGGTTCCGTTTCGGCCTCCGGCATAGACTACGCGACGGCGCTCAACGAGGAGCAGTTCTGCGCGGTGACATCGCCGCCGGGAAAAGCCCTCGTGATCGCGGGGGCTGGCTCCGGGAAAACCCGCACGCTGACCTACCGCGTCTCGTGGCTGTTAGACCAAGGGCAATCGGCGCGGGATATCCTGCTGCTCACTTTCACGAACAAGGCCGCGAGGGAAATGGTCGAGCGGGTGCGCTCGCTGGTGCCGGGCGATGTCTCGGATCTCTGGGCGGGCACTTTCCACTCGATCTGCAACCGCATCCTGCGCCGCCACGCGGACGAGATCGGCTTCACGAAATCCTTCTCCATCCTCGACCGCGACGACCAGAAATCACTGATGAACGCGGTGGTCGCAGCCAGCGACATCGATACGAAACAGCGCCGTTTCCCCAAGCCCGACGTGCTGATCTCCATGTTCAGCCTGATGGCGAACACCGGCATCAGGCTCGAAAAACTGCTCCACGAAAAATACCCGTATTTCATCGAATGGCAGGACGAGCTGGAAAAGGTGCGCGCCGCCTACGCGAAAAAGAAACGCGATACGAACTCGCTCGATTTCGACGACATGCTCAGCCTCACCGTGGAGCTTTTCCGCGGGCATCCGGATGTCCTGGCGATCTACCGCAAGCGTTTCCGCCATATCCTGGTGGACGAGTATCAAGACACGAACTCGGTCCAGAGCGAGCTGATCGACCTGCTCGCTGGCGCGGACAACAGCCTGATGGCGGTCGGCGATGATTCGCAGTCGATCTACTCTTGGCGTGGCGCGGAGGTGGATCACATCCTGAATTTCCAGAAGCGCTATGCCGATTCCACGGTGTTCACCATCGAGACGAACTACCGCAGCGTCCCGGAAATCCTCGATCTCTCGAACGCCGCGATTTCCGCGAATAAGATGCGCTTCGAGAAAAACCTGCGGTCGTCCCGCGCGGAGGTCGGCGCGAAGCCCGCTCTGGTGGCGCTGGAGGATCCGTCGATGCAGGCGGGATTTGTCGCGCAGCGGATGCTGGAGCTGCGGGACGAGGGGATCGAGCTTTCGGAAATGGCCGTCCTATACCGCGCGCATTTCCAGAGCCTGGAAATCCAGATGGAGCTGACCCGGCGCGGCATCCCGTTCTCGATCACTAGCGGGCTGAGGTTTTTCGAGCAGGCGCACATCAAGGACGTCGCCGCGTTCCTGCGTTTCGTCACGAACCGCAAGGACGAGGTGAGCTTCAAGCGCATGGTGCAGCTACTGCCCGGCTGCGGCCCGGGGACTTCGGAAAAACTCTGGCTGAAATGGCTGCGCGATCCCGTTTCCGGAAACCCCGAGCCGCCCGCCAAGTGGTCGGAGATACTCATCGGCTATCCGATCCCGAAAAAGGCCGCGAAGCATTGGCAGCAGTTTTGCTACACGCTCGATGAACTAAGCCCCGGCGGCGTATTCGCTTCGCCCTCGGAAATGATTTTCAGCGTGCTGGAAGGCGTTTACGACGATTACCTCAAGGAGAGCTTCGAGAACTACGAAGCCCGCCGCGCGGACATCGAGCAGCTCATCCAATACGGCGGCAGCTTCGAGGATGTCCTGGAATTTTTATCCCAGCTCTCCCTGATGAGCACCACCGACGGCGAGCCGACCGGCGACAAGGCGGAGCTCGACGACGACAAAGTCACCCTCTCCTCCATCCACCAAGCGAAAGGCTTGGAGTGGAAGGCCGTGTTCCTGATCTGGCTGGTGGACGGCCAGTTCCCCAATGGCCGCATCCTGGAAGCGGATGATGAGGCGGCCTTCGAGGAGGAAAGGCGGCTCTTTTACGTCGCCCTCACCCGCGCGAAGGACGAACTGTATCTCACCTACCCGATGCTCAATCCGAAAAGCTACACCGGCGACATCCTCTGCCGCCCGTCAAGATTCCTCGATGATTTTCCCAAGGAAATGGTGGAAACTTGGAACGTGGGAAACGAGTGGTCGTCGGATGACGATCCGTTTTAAAAGGCGGGGAGTAGGGTTGGCTAATGGCCCGGTTTGGATGAGGGAAAGAATTTTTCGATCGTTGCCCGGGATGGTGCTTGGGTGACCAAGCTCACAAGGATCATCCAAAAGGCGGATCCGAGACACATGAACATCACGGGCATGTAGCCGAAAATCGTCACGTTCATCGGAGTGCGGAGAAAGAGTTTTCCAAGCTCCGTGAAAATCGGGACAGGAGCCTGGCCGGGCTTCGGAGCGATGCCGTCTGAATGGAGTTGCAGCCACCAGAGCAGGCCCATCGTGAAGACGACCCAGAGAACGGCGGCGAGGGCACCCCACTTGTTGCTCCGCCGCCAGAAGAGCGCGGCGAGCATGACCGGCGCGAGCGCGGCGAAACCGGAAAAACCGAAGCGGATCGCAAGATCGAAAATGGATTTCTGCCCCTCCAGCGCGAGAGCGAGCGCATAGCTGACAATGGCGATCACGATGACAAAGGCTCTCCCCATCCAGACCTGCACCTTTTCGCCGAATCTCTTCGCGCCGCCGTAGTGCGCGAAAACATCCTGGCTGAACATGGTGCTCAGCGCCATGATCTGGGAATCGGTGGCCATGACGCATGCCATGATCGCCGCACCGAGTATGCCGGCCACCACGACATCGGTGTTTTCGCTCAACAGCCGCAGGATCACATCGTCGGATTCACCGAGCTTGAGGCCGGGAAACTGGTGTGCGGCGACGATCCCGAGGTAAACGCTTGGCAGCCAGATGAGAAGGATGCAGATGGGATACCAGACAACGGTGCGCTTGAACGAGGTCACCTTTTCCGCAGTCAGGCACATGATCGCCATGTGCGGGAACATCATCGCCGAAAGGGGGATGAAGGTGTAGCTGAAAAACTCCTGCGGGGAAATGCGCGCCCGGCTCAGCAGGGCCGAATCTTTCGGGTGCGCCGCGATTTCCGCCATGATCTTATCGTAACCCCCGAGGTTGCGCGAGATGAGGTAGAAGGCGATCGCGCCGAAGCAAAGGAAAAGGACCGTCTGCAGCGCGTTCACCCAAGCCACTCCGCGCATTCCGCCGAAAAAGACGTAGAGCATGACCACAATGGCGACGATCGCGCCGCCCAGCCAATAAGGCACCCACCCACCGCTCAGGCTATCGAGGGTATGTCCGCCACCCATCATGCCGATCACAACGTAGGGGATCATCATCAGCGCTGTCACCGCAAAGATGAGCGTGCCGATGGCGTCACACTCCCACCGGTCCCGGAAATACTGCACCTGTGTCATGTATCCGTGTTTTTTCCCGAGGGACCAGAGTCGCGTGCCGATGAAAAAAATGGTTAACGGGATGATAAGGCCCGATGAAGAGGCCATCAATCCATAAACCCCGATCCCTCGCTGATAGGCCAATCCGGAACTGCCGAGGATGGCGAAGGCAGTCATATTCGTGCCAAAAACGGTTAGGAGAAAAACCCAGGGACCCAACGAGCGACTCGCGAGGAAAAAATCCTCCTTGGAGCCGGTGCCCTTGCGGAAGGCAAACAGCCCGACGTAGAGGACGATCGCAAGATAGATAAAAACGACGATGGCCGGAATCATGGCTTATGCGGGGTCGGCGCTTGGTCACGGACGTCGTCTTCCTCCAGATGGGCGGGCCAGGCGAAGCGCACAAGCAGGGCCATGGTAATCGTAGCGAGGACGGAATACCCGAGATGATAGGCGAGTCCCGGCGGGATCAGGCCGAACAGGAGCGGGCCCGTCTTGTGCCAGTTCCACACATCCTGATGGAGGGCGAAAACGATCAGAACCCAGATCGTGAGAAGCAGGTGTTTAATTTTCATTGAGGCCTTTGTTCAACTTTACGCAGGGTGCGTCAAGTTGTCTTGCAAACGAATGCCAGATAGATCCTTGCGAACAACGCATCCCATCTCGCCTACCCGATGCCGGATCCCAAAAGCTACAACGGCGACATCCTCTGCCGGCCCTCGCGTTTTCTCGACGATTTTCCCAAGGAGACGGTGGAGACTTGGAACGTGGGAAATGAATGGGCAGCGGAAGACGATCCGTTTTGAGGAAATTTCAAAGCTCAACTTTCAAGAAGAGGATTTTCACCCACCTTGACCTTCTGCAAAACCGATCCCTCGCTCAATAGTTTGCCTCTGGATTCACGCGCCTCGAATGCTCCGATTGCGTCCCTTGTGGCGTGATCTCATCCTGTAAGTCTGGGGCGGCGATCCTCTCGAATGTCCTTGCTGCCACGGCACGATGAAAATCATGCGGCCTGTGCTGCACCATGAGGAAGTCGAATTCTTTCTCCACCTGCATGGACTCTGGGAAGGTGTGGTGCATTTACCTCGACCACCGCCGCCACCCTTCGATATCGAGAGCCTCGAGCGCATCGAGCCGCCTTGGCGAGCCGTCAGGGAATGGATCCCCGATGAAGAACCTGATCTCGATTGGTTCAATCGTTCAAGGAATCCATCGAATCCCGACCCCGATGGCTTCGATCAAAGTCCAACATGGAAGCCTAAGGAAATCCATTTGGAAGACGGGTGCATCTTGGTTCTCGATTACACTTGATATGCGCACGCTCACAACAATAGACCCCGCAGCATTAAATCCGCAGCAGGGCGGGGGAGTTGTGCCCTTAAGTCTGCAATCCGCGACGAAATGAACGGAAATGAGCGTCTTCGTCCCTCGAATTTCAGCTTTTTAGATTTTCAGCATTTCAGCTTTTACCAAAAATCTCCCCTATTTCCCCGCAACCCCCTTTTCTGACCGGCTCTCAAGTGTGTTCTCCGCCTTAGGTGAAAAAGCAAATTCCTAGTATTTCATTAAATACATAACGCCCGGATACAAGCTGAAGAACCTCCGGCTTGAAGAAGCGGTATCCGCTGGCAAGGAAGAACCCGGCCGCGATCACAGCACGTAGCACCGGCTCGAGGAGCGGCAGCGACAACCACCAGGGGAACCTGCGCCCGAACAAGCCACCAGGCGAGGGTTGCCCGGCGATCCCCATTCCCCGCCCGCCGACGCCCGGAAGACGATATGGAGAGCGCCGGAGGGTGATGTTTCCACGAGGTTACCCCGGATGTCACCGTTCGTTTTCCGTTTCCTCCCCTGCCGTGCCGGCTGGGGATGGGGGAAGGGGTTTTTCTTGGAAGAATGCGCTGCATTCGCCTGCCAGGCTCCATCGTCACGATGTCGACAACCCCTTGTCCCTGCCCACGAGCCTGCATGCGATCAACCCCAGCGTTTCCACCCGTGCAATTTCCAGACATCCATTACATGAGACCCGGGGGAAGTGGCGGTCAGGAATCAATCGGCTTGCGCGGGCATGATGGGGGTGTCCCAGCCTGCGAGATCGGCGGGCTTCACCTTTTTCGCGTGGCCGCCGAAGGAGAATTGATTCGGTTGGAAGGGGCCGACGAAGGAGATGTTCATATCGGGCTTGATGGCGGCTTCCATGCCCATGGCCCAGAGGGTTCCGTTGAGGATGAGGTGGCGGTAGTTCTCATCGAGGATATCCTCGGAAGCTCCCTGCGTGCTGTGGAAAACGCGGTGCTTCGAGCCGTCCTTGGCGGCGTATTCACGGGTCCATGTGGAGGGCATGGGGGGCTTATTGGTATCCGGCTCCGCGTTCGGATCCATGGAAACGAGCGGCTGCGAAGTGGTGAGGACGGTGAAGTCCGGTGCGGCTTTTCCGACGTAGGCACCGGCATGGGTGAATGCGGTCTCGCCGACACCTGTTAGAATCACGTTTCCGCGCTGCTCGGGGATCGTGGTGATACGGGTGCCCTGTTTGTGGTTTTCACCGTAGTGTCCCACCCAAGTATTGCCGAGGACTTGGTGGCCGAAGCCGTCCTCGTATCCGGCGATCTTCGAATTGAAATCATACTTCGCGTATTTCGAATTCGCCGGGATCTGGAAGGCATGGGACGAGGTGCGCAGGCCGACGACCGGGCCGCCGCGTTCCAGGTAGGCTTCGATGTGAGCCATTTCCTCATCGGGGGGATTGAGGAAACGGGCGACGATGAAAAACAGATCCGCTTTTTCCAATGCCGCGAGACCGGAGACACGGGAGGAGCCGGCCTCGATGAAGCCGTCCTTGTCCACGCCAAAGACGACGGTGCATTTGAAGCCGTAATGTTTCGCAAGAATACGGGCGAGGGCGGGGCAGATTTCCTCGGCGCGGTATTCGTGATCGCTGGCGAGAAAGACGATGTGCTTACCGAGACCGGGCCCGGCCTCGCCTTCATAGACGATGGAGGAGGCTTGGATCGGGCTACAGGCGAGCGCGGCGGCGAGGAGGAGGCGGAGTTTTTTCATGGTGATCATTCGAGCGGGTGGTCTTTGAGGAGTTCTTCGGGTTTCCAAAAAATGTCGCGGGCTTTGTTGGCTTCGCGGACTTTTTTGACGGTTTCAGGAAGGACAGGAGCGGCTTTGTTGCCCCATGAGTTCCGCACGTAGGTGAGGACGGCGGCGACTTCCTCGTCCTTGAGGATCGAGCCGAACGCGGTCATCGGCGGGACGCCTTTCTCCGGGTCATAAACCTTGCCGTTCACCTCGATTTTGCCATGGATGCCGTGCAGGGCGATCTTGATCATGCGCTCCTCGCTGCCTGTGACCCATGGTGTGCCGACGAGCGCTGGGAATGCCGGATCAAGGCCTTGGCCGTTCGCTTGGTGGCAGGTTACGCAGTGAGCCTCGCGGTGGAAGACCTGGCCGCCGAGGCTGTAGGCTTTGGCGGCGTCACCGGTGAGATGAGCCGGGACTTTGATTTCGATTTTTTTCACCATATTCACAATCTGTGTCGGCGCTTTTCCTTTGGTGGGATCGGCGGGACCCCAGAAATGTTTCACGGTGGCGGCGGCGATGCGGGCGTGCGGCTCCGGGGATTCGAGCACGGCGGTCAGCAGTGCTTCGTCGCGCATATTGTGGCGCTGGTGATACCAGAGGGCTTCTAACAGATGGTGGGCGTGCTCGGCTTTTTTCGGATCGAACTGTTTGATCCATTCGCGCAAGGCGGGCATCACGGTGGCGACATCTCGCCCGTCCAGTTCGGTGCGAGCGCGTTCGCGGACTCCGTCGATGGGGTGCTTCAGCGCGTCGAGCAAGGCGGGGATGGGCTGGCCGTGGATGGCGACCGGCTCTTGGAGCGGGCGGTCTTTGTAGATCATGCGGAAAATGCGGCCGTGCTTCTTGTCGCGCTTGGGATCGCGGATGTTGTGCTGCATGTGGCCGATGATGACGTTGTGCCAGTCCGCAACGTAGAGCGCGCCGTCGGAGCCGAACTTGGCGTCGGTGGGGCGGAAATTCTTGTCGTCGCTGCGCAGGAAATCCGCGGTGGGTTCACCCCAGATCTCGCCCTGTTTGAAGGCCTGGTTGCCGAAGGTATGGCCGTCGCGCATGAGTTCGTAGCGTTTGATCCCGAGGTATCCGATCGTGTTACAGACCAGGAAATCCTGCTGGAGATCATCCGGGAAATTCGCGCTGGAGATGATGCCGTTGGCGGGGACGGGGCGGACCTCCTTGTTGAGCAAGGGGAACATCTTGAAGCCGTCTCCATCAGGTCGCACCTGGAAGGCGTTGCCGCCGGTGCCGTCGGAGGCGAAGAGATAACCCCAGCGATCGAAGGCGGTGCCGTGCGGGTTCGGGTCGTTGGCCGCGATGAACTGGATGGTGTGGCGTTTCGGATCGAAGCGATACATGCCGGAAGCGGTGGAGGAGAGCGATGCCCCCCACGGGTGCTCGTAGTTGTGCTGGAGGAAAATGCCGCTCTGCCAGTAAAGCCCGCCGTCGGGGCCGATGATGAAATTGTTCGCGGCGTGGTGCGTGTCGGCGGAGCCGGTGGCTTGCACCAGTACGATACGCAGATCCGCGACATCGTCGCCGTCGGTGTCCTTGAGGAAAAGGATGTCCGGCTGCGAGGCCACGATCACGCCACCGCCCCAGAAGGCGAAGCCAAGGGGGTTATGAACTTTTGCGAATTCGATGGCCTTGTCCGCCACGCCGTCGCGGTTCTCGTCGGGAAAGATGAGCAGGCTGTCGTTCATTTCCTTGAGCGGCTCCCACTTGGGATAGGTCGCCCAGCAGGCAGCCCAGAGGCGGCCTTTCACATCCACCTGCAACTGCACCGGATTTGCCATGGCGGGGAACATCGCCTCGTCTGCGAAAAGGTTCACCGCGAAGCCTTCCGGGACGTTGATCATTTTGAGGCTTTCCTTTCCGCTGATATAATCCGCGCCGCCTTCTTTCTGGGCGCTCGAGCTCCTGCTTCCACCGCCGACGTTCGAGATGACCTCGACGGGTTTCGGGACGTTCGAGTCATCGACCTTGTGTGCCTTGCCCTGCGCCACTGCATGAATTTGCGCATCGCGATTGGCGGTCATCACATCGAGCATGACCATCTCGTGCTGGAGCACCACAGCGTTGGTTTGACCGTTGACGAATGTGAGTCCGGAACGTCCGCCCCAGATGTCGTTTTCGTCGGTGGCGCGGAAACGGTTGTGCCAGTGCCAATCCTTGTCCATCACGGCCTTGCGCAGCGGTTCCATGGCGGGTTTGGAGGAAACGGGTTTTCCCACCACGGCCGTGGCGATCACCTCGCTGATCTGGCGGTTGCCCTCGGGAAGCGGGTGGATGCCGTTGAGAGTGAGCGGGTTTTTCGCCTTCACGTAGAGCGCCTGGGTGGTGCTGAAAAGATCGACGAACGCGACACCTTTTTCCGCGGCGACCTGTTTCATGGCCTCGGCGTAGAGGGCGAGGTTCGCATTGTTTTCCGTGCCGTCAGGGAGCAGCGGGTCGCGGAGGTTTTCGTGGGCGATAGGCGAGAACAGGACGATGCGCGGGGCTGATTCGCCGTTGAACTTCGCGGCGCGGTATTTGTCGATCATCGCGGCAAGGTCGGTCTTGAAGGACGGGAGTTTCGCCTGACCTCCAAAGGATTCGTTGTAGCCGAAAAAGGCGAAGACCACGTCCGCCTTTGTGTGGGCGAGGATGGTTTCCACCGTGGGCACGTCGCTGCTGCGCGGGCGGGAGGTCACGGTATCGCCGGAGACGGCGAGGTTGCGGAAAGTGATGTTCTTACCGGCGAGTTGGCTCTGGAGGACGGTTTCCACCCAGCCATCGTGCTGCATGCGGTCTGCGAGGGCATTGCCGATGAGGCAGACGACATCATCTTTCTGGAGTGGCAATTGTGCTGATGCCGGGGCTGCACTGGCGAGAGCGATGGCAAGACTTAGGAATGGTCGGTGGATTGATCGATTCATGGCAGGTTATTACGTCTTGATGCGGATCATGTTACATTTTTCCAGCGCATTCAAGCGGCTAGCGCAAGCGTGGGCGGCATTTTGAAGAATCGGTATCCGCGGGCAAGGAAGATCCCGGCAGGGTTCACAGCATGTAGCTCCGGGTCGAGGAGCGGCAGCGAGGATCCACCGGGGAACCAGTTTCCAAACAAACCACCGGGCGAGGGTTGCCCGTCGATCCCCGTTTCCCGCCCGCTGACGCCCGTAAATGGCATGGCCGGAAGCGGACGGGGCGGGTTGCCGATGTGGAGAGCGTCCGAGCATGATGTGGCTCCGGTGGAGGGCGATGAGACGCCGCCGGAGGGCGTTTTGGTGGGTGCCGGAGGGTGATGCTTCCGGCGAGGTTTCCCTGGATGTCACCGGTCGTTCTCCGCTTCCTCCCCTGCCGCGCCGACTGGGGGAAGGGGGAAGGGATTTCGCCGGCGAATGCGGGGATTTCGCAGGCGAAAAGGGAGGGATTAATTCAAGGTGTCGGGGAAATCGAAACTTGCCTGATAACCTAGCCGCCGATCTCAGTGCGGCCTGTGAGCTGGGCACCCTCCTCCATGGAGAAGACCTTGGATTTGATATCGCCGTTGATCCTGGACTTGTCCTTCAGTTCACAACGTTGCGACGTGATTTTGCCCTCCACGTTGCCATAAACCCTGACCTCGCCGGCGGTTACGTCACCCTTGATCTTCGCGTTCTCGCCGATGGTGATCTTGCCTTTTTCCGAGGTGATTTCCCCTTCGATCTTGCCGTCGATGATCATGTCGTTGGAGAAGCGGATCGAACCGATGATCTCGATTCCGGTGGAGAGGACGTTGGTAGCGTTTGCCATGGCGGGGAGACGTAAGCAGAGCGGGGAGGAGCTTGCAACCGGAAAGAATCCGGTGATTTAGGACTGTTTCTCGTAAATTTTTCCGCTAGAAGTGCGGAAAAGCGACCGTTTACCTGTCATGCCCAGAATCATCATTACCGTCCCGGAGAAAAACGCCCAGCCTTACCGGTTCAGCCTGAACCGAGAGTCCGTGAGCATCGGGCGAGGCAGCGACAACGACATCGTGGTCGATTCCGGTTCGGTTTCCGTGAAACACGCAGAAATGCGCCGTATCGAGGGCGGATACGAACTCGGCGACGCAGGCTCGACGAACGGCATCAAGCATCGCGGCGTGCGGCACGACAAGATCGCGCTTGTTTCCGGGATGTCCCTGAGGCTGGGCGATGTTTCCTTCGATTTCACCCTGACCGATGAGGAACTGGGGGAGATTGCCCGCGAGAGGCCGGCTGGCGATATTCCCGCCCAGAAGGAGAAGGAAAAAGTCGTTGCCGGGGAGCCGGATGCGGAAGCCCCGAAACGGAAATTGCGCCCGGCAGCACCTTACAAGCCAGTAGCCGAGGCGGCGGGCTTAAGCTTTGGCATGATCGTTCTTTTCCTTGTTCTGGCTGCCGCCGCGTTCGCGACGGGGCTTTCCATCCGGCACCAGAAGGAGACCGGGGAACCGCTGATCAAGGCGATCGTGAACAAAGGGGATCGTGTGCAGCAAGTGCCGACCGCCGAGGCGCCAGCCAAGTGATTGCGCTTCAGACGTTGAAGCGGAACTCGATCACGTCGCCGTCTTTCACGACATATTCCTTGCCCTCGATGCGGAGTTTGCCGGCTTCCTTGGCAGCGTGCTTGGTGCCAAGCGTTACAAGATCGTCATAGTGCACGACCTCCGCCGCGATGAAGCCGCGCTCGAAATCGGTATGGATCACGCCCGCAGCAGCGGGAGCCTTGTCGCCCTGACGGATCGTCCATGCCCGCGTTTCCTGCACTCCGGTGGTTAGGTAAGTGCGGAGCCCCAGGAGGTGATAAACACCACGGATCAGGTTGGAGACGCCGGAATCCTTCACTCCCATGTCGGCGAGGAATTCGGCGGCTTCCTCCGGCGCGAGGTCGGACAGATCTTCCTCGATACGCGCGGAAATCACAATAGCCTCCGCTCCGGAGTGCTCGGATGCGAATTTCCGCACCGCCGCCACCTGCGGGTGGGAGTCCGGGTTTTCGGTTGCGCCCGCCAGTTCGTCTTCCGCCACGTTGCAGGCGTAGATCGTCCTTTTCGAGGAAAGCAGGAAAAAGCCTTTGACGATCTCGGCGTCGTCGGCGGAGAAATCGATGGTCAGTGCCGGTTTGCCCGAGTCGAGGTGGGGCATGATGATGTCGATCAGCTCTACCTCTTTCTTGGATTCCTTGTCACCGCCTTTCGCTTTCTTCTCGCGCGAGGAGCGGCGTTTTTCCAAGGCGGCCATGTCGGCAAGGATCAGCTCGGAGTTGATGATCTCGATGTCGCGGATCGGATCCACCGAGCCGAGCTCGTGGATGATGTCGTCGTTCACGAAACAGCGCACCACCTGCACGATCGCATCGGTCTCGCGGATGGTAGCGAGGAACTGGTTGCCCAGTCCCGCACCTTCGGACGCCCCTTTGACAAGGCCGGCGATGTCCACGAACTCAATGGCGGTCGGCACCAGTTTCTGCGAGCCGGAGATTTTCGAAAGCACAGCAAGGCGCTCGTCCGGAACCATCACGATGCCGATGTTAGGGTCGATCGTGCAGAAGGGATAATTCGCCGCCTCCGCTTTGCGGGTGCGTGTGACAGCGTTGAAAAGTGTCGATTTCCCGACATTGGGTAGACCTACGATTCCGGCTTTGAGCATGGCGGGCGCAGGTTGGGCGGGGCGATTGCCTTCGGCGAGAGAAAAATGGGGCGCAATACGTGCGGCGGGACGAGGCGATAAGGGCCTGCCGCGAGAGGCTACAGTTACTTCTGCCTCGCGACGGCTTTGAGGCGCAGGGCGTTGAGGGAGATGAAACCGGTCGCGTCGTCCTGGTTGTAGGCTTCCTCCTGGCCGCCTTCCATGGTGGCGATGGCTTCGGAATACATGCTGTGCGGGCTGCGGCGGCCGGCTTGCATGACGTTGCCCTTGTAGAGTTTCATGCGGACTTCGCCGGAGACTTTCTTCTGTGTCTCGGTGACGAGGGCCTGGATGGCCTCGCGCTCGGGTGCGAACCAGAAACCGTTGTAAACGAGCTGCGCGTATTTCGGGATCAGCGAGTCGCGGATGTGCATTGCTTCGCGGTCAACGACGAGCGTCTCAAGGTCGCGGTGGGCGGCGAGCAGGATGGTGCCGCCGGGGGTTTCGTAGATGCCGCGCGATTTCATGCCGACGAAGCGGTTCTCGACGATATCGACGCGGCCGATGCCGTTGCGGCCGCCGAGGAGGTTGAGCACGCGCATCACCCCATACGGGGAAAGGAGCGCGTAGCCGTCCTGTTGGCCGGTGGGTTTCACGTCGCCGAGTTCGGAAAGGATCGCGTCGAGGTTTTCGTGTTTCAGGCCGATGGCGTTGCCTTTTTCGAAAAGGATCTCGATGTATTCCGCCTTGTCGGGGGCGTCCTCGGGGGAAACGGAAAGGACATACATGTCGGTGTCCGCCGGGGTCGTGGCGTCATACCACGGGTCTTCCATGGCACCGGCCTCGAAGGAGATGTGGAGGAGGTTGCGGTCCATCGAGTAGGGCTTTTTCATGGAGGCCTTGATCGGGATGTTGTTCGCCTCGGCGAAGGCGATCATCTCGGCGCGGCCGGGGAATTGCTTGCGGAATTCCGCATCGCGCCACGGGGCGATGCATTTGATGTTCGGGGCGAGGGCGGCGGCGGAAAGCTCGAAGCGCACCTGGTCGTTGCCCTTGCCGGTCGCGCCGTGGGCGATGGCGTCCGCGCCCTCCGCGAGGGCGATCTTGATCATGTCCGCCGTGATGCAGGGGCGGGCGATGGAGGTGCCGAGCAGGTAGCGGCCTTCGTAGATCGCCCCGGCCTGGATCATGGGGAAAATGTAGTTCGCGGCGAAGTCCTCCTTGAGGTTGCCGATGAAGCACTTCGACGCGCCGGTGGAGAGGGCTTTCGCCTCCAGGCCGTCGAGCTCGTCGCCCTGGCCGACATCGGCGCAATACGCGATGATCTCCGCGTTGTATTTTTCCTTGAGCCAGAGAAGGAGGACGGAGGTATCAAGGCCTCCCGAGTATGCGACGACGATTTTCATAAAACTTTAAAATCTAAACTTTAAACCCCAACCAAGAGGGCTGCGGGCGGGAAGGTAGGGGAGGGGGCGGGGGAGAAAAGGGGAAACTGCGGAGGTGGGCGTGAAAAAGCCGGGCTCCTTTGCGGGGAGGCCGGCTTGGGTAAGATTTTGTGAAGGCGGATCAACCCTCGGTGGTTTCCTCGCTCGCGGGAGCTTCCTTGGCCACTTTCTTTGCCGGTGCTTTTTTGGCGGCCTTTTTCGCAGGGGCTTTCTTGGCGGCCTTTTTCGCTACGGCGGTTTTTTCGCCGGTCTCGGCCTTAGGCGCATCCTTCTTCACCTTCGCCTTGGGGAGTAGCCCGTTGAGCTTCTCCTGTTCCTGTTTGCGCTTCAGATAATCCGCCCGGCGGCGGCGTTTGATGATTTTGTTTGATTGCTGTCCCATGGTTGCTGGACAGTGGCTAGGGCAGCGCAACGGGCGTATCAAGCCGAATCTTCATTTCCTTCCCCACCCCGTGATCGCGACCGAGGCCATCCTGATCCGAACCACCCGCCTGACGGACACCAGTCTCATCGTCCATTGGTTCACGGAAAGCGAGGGCTTGCTGAAAACGGTGGCGAAAGGCGCGCTGCGCCCGAAGAGCGCCTTCGCAGGGAAGCTCGACCTGTTTTTCTCCGGGGAAATCGGTGTTGTGCCCGCCCGGAAAGGCGAGCTGCACATCCTCAGGGAAGTCGCTATCTCGAACTGGCGGCAGGGACTGCGCCGCCAATACTCCACCACCCTCATGGCCGGATATTTTTGCCAGCTTGTGGAGGCCGCGGTCGAGCCGGGCCACGCCGATGCCCCCCTGCACGACCTCCTCCGCCGCGGGCTCGATCACCTCGACACCGAGGAGCCGACCCTCAAGGCGCTGCGGCACTTCGAGAGGCAGTTCGCGGAAATCCTCGGCGTCTCCGGCGCAGGCAGCGGGGAGGACGCGTTGCTGAGCCACATCGGAAAACTGCCAGCGGCGCGGAAGGAGATCGTGGAGCGGCTGGGAGGGTAGGGGAGTCGCATACTTACAACAGCGGGCGGGTAATGGAGACGGTTTTGCTACCCTTCTCGTTGCCGGTGGTGAGGATGACGTAAACGCGGTAGAGGCCGGTGGCTCCGGTGCCCGGCAGCGCCCGCATGCCGGCCGCCGAACCTCTCCAAGGCGGCGACGCGCCCGCCCCTTCCCCCCCCCCGCGATATCTGCCAGCGCCCCCGTCCTATGTCTTCCGTACCATCCGAAAATCCAACCCATCCGTAACATCCCCCCTACACCCTCTCTTCCAATCACTTCCACCGTTCCTGTTCCGGAGATTGCCCGGCTATCGCCCGGCGATAGCGTCCGGCGCTGATCGAATACCGCTGCTGGGCAAAGTAACCATGGAGACGATAACGATTACCCAAGCCGTATTCTTGTGCTGCCTATTCGTGTTCGGACCAGCTTACGGATTCGTTGCTGTGTATCGCCACGCAAACTCTCGCCTTGGTGGGTTTTGGTCATTTCTTTTTGCGTGCTTCGCGGCTTATTCCGGCTGGTTCATTTCCGGTCTCGTAGCCGGACTCCCCGAGGAAACCGACACCCGGCCCTGAGGAAAACCACGGCCCCGATGTCGGTCGGACTCCGGCGGGTTCAACCGGGGATTTTCGGAACCGCGGCGGTTTCCGCTCGCCATGAGGAGAGGCCGTGCATATCCATTGCCATGACAAATCATACATGCCCATGGATACCGCCACTTCCAATTTCATCCAGCTGATGTTGGATCGCGCCGAATCACTCCGGGAGAAGGGTGATCTGAACGAGGCCGTGCATGCGGCGAACGCAGCGGTGGAGAAATGCGAGCAGCAGCTCGGGCCGGATCTGGAGAGCATCGACGCGTTCGCGAACGCGCTGGAGTGCCGGGCGGATCTTTTCCTGGAGATGGGGAAACATCCCGAGGCCGCGGACGATCTGAAGCATGCGATCGACCAACTCGACAACCGCCCGGATCGCATCGCGCAGTTGGGGCGGCTTTACGCACTGCTGGGGGCGGCGTATGACGGACAGGAACGCCCCGAGAAAGCGATCGAAGCGTGGCAAAATGCGGTGGTGTTTTTCCAGAAGCACGAACCGCCCCTGCTGATGGATGTGGCGGCGATCTCGAACAACCTGGGCTTCATGGCAAAGGCCGGCGGAGATCTCGGCAAGGCGGAGGATTATTTCCTGAGGTCGCTTGAGATCATGTATGCCGAGGCGGGAGCCAAGCACGAGGAGACGGCGGCGGTCTCAAACAATCTCGGGGCCGTCTATCTGGCGGCCGGTTTTCTCGATCAGGCGCGGGAGATGCACATGATGGCGTTGGAGGCGCGGAGGGAGCTTTTCGGCGAGAACCATCCGGACACCGCGCAATCCCACAACAATCTGGCGTTGGCCCTGTTGCAGACAGGCGACCGTACCTGGGCACGCAGGCATTTCGAAAAGGCGCTGGCCGGTTTCGAGGAACTCGGCGCGGCCTATGCGGAGGATCTTGAGTCCGTGGCCTCGAACTACTGTGATTTCCTGAGGGAAGAGGGTGATGCCAGCCTGGCCGAGTTGATCGCCGGGCGGGTAAAAGAGGTGCTGGCGGGGGTGTAACCCTTCATTCCGCCGGTTCTGCGGCGGGTTCCGGCTGTTGCGCGGCGAGTTCGCGTGCTTTCACGAGGCGTTTCTCCGTTTCCACATCGCCCGGGAAATCGGCGAGCGCCTCCCCGTAGGCTGCCACGGCCTGATGACCCTGGTTGCGGATGATGTGGTAATCGCCCAAACGCATCGCCATCGGGGTCAGCAGGCTCGGGGCGTTGAGCACGGTGGACGGCTTCTGCCGGTCGGCGGCGGCACGGAACCAGTTGAATGCGGAGCCTTGCCCGGCGGCAGGCCCTGCGAGGGCGAGGCTTCCGCGAAGCTCGGCGGCAAGCATTTCAAGGGCATGGAAGGATGCGCGCCACTCGGTCTGCTCCCCGAGAGCGTATCCCACAGGCGGGCGCTTGGCCATTTCCTGTCCGTGGAAGGAAAGGGCGTTGATCGCCTCGGAAGCCTTGTCGCGTTCGTTCGCCTCGATCAGGCGATGGGCTTCGAGCGCGATCCTCATGCCGTCCACCCACCAGTGGGCGAGCGATTTTTCGCGGAAGGGTGCGCCCTCTTCCGGAGCGGGCAGGCGGGCCAGCGCCAGGGCGGCATCTCCGGGTGCGGCGCGTCGAAGGAGAACGCGGGAGGGGAGGGTCTTCGCATCCCACAGGAGCCGCTTCGTACCGGGCGCCGAGGGGCGGCTGGCATCGAGGCCTGTGTCCGCGATCTTTTCCGCCGCGGCGAGTGCGTTTTCGAAATCCCCTTGCGAGGCGAGCGCCACGACATGGTAACACTCGGCCCTCACCCAGCCCTCGCAGTCGGCCGGAGCGGCCTTGTTTTCCTGCATCCAGGCCAGATGGAGGCTGGCTGCGCGCCCGAATGCGGCGGCTGCCTTGGTGAGCTCGCCGCATCGCCACTCGTAATGTCCGAGGACAAGATGGTAAGGCGCGTAGTCGGGCTCCATTCGGCAAAGTTGGCGCGCGAGTCCGATCGAGGTTGCCAGATCCGGAGCCTCCGCGCGGATCATCAGAAGGGCATGGATGGGAGTGGCGGTATAGGGGGAGCGCTTGATGAGTTTGAGGAGCCGGTCTTCCGCGTCGGCCTGATCGGGTGTGGCGGAGCCGAACTCATCGTAGCCGGTTCTGGCGAAGACTGCGGCGAAGATCTCCGCCTGCAGTTCGCGGGGAAACTTTCCGGCGACCTT
>JAIXQS010000084.1 GCA_027485615.1 Verrucomicrobiaceae bacterium | reverse complement strand
CCAAGGACACCGAATTCGCCGAAGGATCCGGCAGGCGGAAATTCACATAATCCCTTAATGTCCAGTGATTTGGATAAGAGGGAAAGCTTGTCCAATTCAGCTTCGTTGGTCTACTACGGATACCGCTACTACGACCCGGTCACAGGCCGCTGGCCATCTAGGGATCCGATTGGAGCCGGGGGTGGTGTGAATCTGTATGGGTTTGTGAGAAACGATGGATTGAATCTGGTTGATTTATTAGGACTGTGCGACTGCGGAAAATTGTTTATCCAACGCCACGGGCTCATTCCCACGCCCTTAACTTTAAATCCGTTTGGTAACAGTGGTCCTTGGGAAGAGATCAAGAGTGATGGGAAAGTGCATACAGTAGATCCAGCAATGTTTCATAAAGTTATGGTTACTGAAAGCACGTGTGATCTCATGGATATTTACATTAATGCATCTGTCCAGCCTGAAGATGAGGCATATTTTGCATCCACTCCTATGGGGCCGCGACCTAATTTAGGTATTATTGGAGGCAATAATCAAGCAATCGAGAACAATGAAATAGTATATCTGGGCGGGGGATTATTTGCCAGAGATAATGTTTTCGAATCATCACGTGCGTTCACATATGACATCGTCGATCATACTCTTTTGGATAAAGGAATGTTAGGATACAAAACCAAGCAAGTGGTAATTAAGATTATAGTCAAAGGTATGAATATTGGTGATAAGTATGGATGCGGTTGTGAAAAGATTTACTGGGTGAAATCCGGATATATAAAGGGTGATGCCCCTGCTGACATCGGTAACATTGTAAATTATATATCTAGTGGCTATAATGATCGTAATCCCACGAGATTAACGCCCCCTAGATTCTGAATTAATTGGTAATCCACATAACATCGTCTTGCAAAAAAATTACACTGTATTTATTTATGAATATTTATTTTCTGCGTAATAGAACATCGAAATTTAATTTATTTATAGCAATTATGCTGTCCGGTTCTGAATTGCGATCGGAGCCTGCTGATTTCATAGTAAATAGCAAAAAACCCGTAGATATACTTGCTATGGCTGACATGCTCAGCATTTGGTCCGCTGTCAAAATTGATTATCCGAGCTCGACCGCAATATTTTCGTATAGTTGTAAAGAAGTCAATTTTGGTGTTTTTGATCTCAAAGAGGAAAATAAGTATGTAGTAGTTTTTTTTTTTTTTTTTTCCTCGGATGTTAAATTGAATATAAATGGAAAAGATGCCTCTAAAAGGATCGAAAAGTGTTACTTATCTCATACTGTTGGTGGGAACAAGGATACAGTTAATAGGCTTATTGGTGTTGTTATTACCTTAGATGAATCTGAATCCTGCGATTTGTTGTGCAATGGGGTTTTTAACACCGGATCTTACAATTTTAAATTAAGTCGCAATGCGAACGGCTGGTGGACAGGCTCGGCTGCTATCCAAGATAAGACTCGTCGCCCACTAATTCGTGATATGAAGCCAGAAGAATAATTTTTTATGCAGCATTCAAGCATTCAAAGGCATCGTTTTTTGGGGTCAGGTGCTTTTAAATATTTTCCATTAGTTATAATTTAGGGTCAGGTGTCGCATTTTAACATTTTCCTTGATCGCTGTTTGAATCGTAAGCGTCCTACCAAGCGCCTCTATTCGTAAGCGTCGTAGCTGTATTACCTACGACGCTTATGACAGAACCGGAACCGAGCGAGAGCGACGAATTGCTGAAAGCCGACGTGCTCGGGCGCGTGAGGGTCAGGCCGGAACATCGTGAGCGGATGCTCGACGCGTTCGAGGCCAGCGCGATGAGTGGCCAGGCCTTCGCCATCCACCATGGCATCAAGGTGCAGACCTTCGCCTCGTGGCTCCAGAAGCGGCGCAGGAACCGTGGTGATTATGATGATGAGGGCACGCGGCAGAGGTTGCGCATGCCAGCCAAGCCCAAAGCCAGCGGCCAGCCAGCCTTCACCCGCGTCCTCGACCGCTCCCAAGACACCCTCGGTCGCGACAGCGGCTACTCTTTGGGGAGCACACCCGCCCCGGGTGTAGGCGGTGGCGCCCCGCCACCGCCAGAGCTGGTTACATCATACGCCTACATGTGCCACTCCCGATTTATTGGCTCACTCCGGCGGTCACCGCTGGCCTGATTTCCTGTATCGGACTCAGAGGTGCAAATCCCCGCGCTGCTTTTGAGCACCAGAACCCGCGCTTCGCGGAGTGCGGACAGAAGAGTATGTTGTTTCAAGAGTGGGGACAGGATGTCCCCACGACGGACTGGGACTGCAAGTCCCAGCCACGATCCAACTTCCTCGGGAGGTGCCGCCCTTTCCGTTTCCTTGCGGAGAACGGAAATCCGGGTAGAGTGGGGTGCGATGGCTGCTGTTAGAACGGCTCCCGCACGAACCCCCACTTCCCGAACCCATGGCACTCGATAAACTCACGCAGAAACTCCAGGAGGCGCTCCAGACCGCGCAGGGGCTGGCCTCGAAATCCTCGCACCCGGAGCTGAAAAGCGCCCATGTGCTGCTGGCGCTGCTGCAACAGGAAGGCGGCATCGCCACGCCGATTTTGCAGAAGGCGGGAATCGACGCCTCGCAGCTCAAGGTCGCGGTGGCGGCGGCACTGGCGATGGAGGTCAGCGTCCAGGGCGCGACCACGCAGCCGCAGATCAGCGCGGGCCTGCGGGCGACGCTCGATGAAGCGGACAAGGTGCGCGAAAAGCTGGGGGATGATTTCCTTTCCGTGGAGCATTTCCTGCTGGGTGCGCTCAAGGGGGATTCACCGGCGGGCAAGCTTCTCAAGGACGCGGGGCTGGACGAGAAAAAGGCCGAGGCGGCGGTGAAAGAGGTGCGCGGGCCGCAGAAGGTGACCGATGCCGATCCCGAGGGGAAATACCAGACCTTGGAGAAATACGGTACGGATCTAACAGCCCGGGCGCGGGCGGGAAAGATCGATCCGGTGATCGGGCGCGACCATGAGATCCGGCGCGTGATGCAGGTGCTTTCCCGGCGGACGAAGAACAACCCGGTGCTCATCGGCGAGCCGGGTGTGGGCAAGACCGCCATCGTCGAGGGGCTGGCGCGGCGCATCGTTTCCGGCGACGTGCCGGACTCGATGAAGGACAAGAAGGTCGTCTCCATGGACATCGGATCGATGCTCGCGGGCGCGAAATTCCGGGGCGAGTTTGAGGAAAGGCTCAAGGCGTTTCTGAGAGAGGTGACCGAGGCGGAGGGCAAGATCATCCTCTTCATCGACGAGCTGCACACCATCGTCGGAGCCGGTGCGGCGGAGGGCGCGGCGGATGCGTCGAACATGCTCAAGCCCCAGCTCGCACGCGGCGAGCTCCATGCCATTGGCGCGACAACGCTTGAGGAATATAGGAAATACATCGAGAAGGACGCGGCGCTGGAGCGGCGGTTTCAGCCGGTGATGGTCGGCGAGCCGTCCGTCGAAGACACCATCGCGATCCTGCGCGGGCTGAAGGAACGCTACGAAGTCCACCACGGCGTCCGCATCCAGGACGGCGCGATTGTCGCCGCGGCCGTGCTTTCCGACCGCTACATTTCCGACCGTTTCCTGCCCGACAAAGCGGTGGATCTGATCGATGAGGCGTCCTCGCGTTTGAAAATCGAACTCGATTCCATGCCGACCGAGATCGACGTGCTGGAGCGGCAGATCATGCAGCTTGAGATGGAGAAAAAGGCTCTGGAGAAAGAGAAGGACAAGGCCTCCGAGGCGCGGCTGGAAAAGGTGAAGGAGGAGCAGGCGAACCTCAAGGAGCAGTCGTCCGGCCTGATGGCGCAGTGGCGGAATGAGAAGGCGATCATCGACCAGGTGAGAATCGCGCAGGAGAAGATCGACACGCTGAAGACCGATGTGGAGAAGGCGCAGCGCATCGGCGACCTGACGCGCGCTTCGCAGATCACCTACGGGGATATCCCCGAGGCGGGCAAGGCGTTGGAGACCGCGCAGGCGGGATTGTTGGAGCTTCAGAAAAACGGCGCGATGCTCAAGGAGGAGGTCACCGAGGAGGATATCTCGCGGGTGGTTTCCTCATGGACGGGGATCCCGGTGAACCGCTTGCAGGAAGGCGAGAAGCAGAAGCTCGTTTCCATGGAGGCGCGGCTTGGGGATCGGGTGGTCGGGCAGAAAAAAGCGATCAAGGCCGTGGCGAACGCGGTGCGGCGGGCGCGGGCGGGCTTGCAGGACGAGAATCGCCCCATCGGCTCCTTCCTTTTCCTCGGGCCGACGGGTGTGGGGAAAACGGAGCTTTCCAAAGCGCTGGCGGAATTCCTTTTCGACGACGAAGGCGCGATGATCCGCATCGACATGTCGGAATACATGGAGAAGCACAGCGTCTCGCGGCTGATCGGCGCGCCTCCCGGATACGTGGGCTACGATCAGGGCGGTCAGCTTTCCGAGCACGTGCGGCGCAAGCCGTATTCGGTGGTGTTGTTCGATGAGATCGAGAAAGCGCATCCCGATGTGTTCAACGTGTTGCTGCAAGTGCTCGATGACGGCCGCATCACCGACGGGCAGGGGCGTACGGTGGATTTCCGTAACACCGTGCTGATCATGACCTCAAATATCGGCTCGCAGTTCATCCTCAACGAGGAGAACGCGGAGCAACGCGAGGCGCTCGTCACCGAGGCGCTGCGCGGTCATTTCCGGCCAGAGTTCATCAACCGCATCGATGAGATCGTCATCTTCGACCGCCTCAACCGCGGCGACCTGACAACCATCGTCGATCTTCAGCTCGAACGCGTGCGGAAACGCCTCGCGGCGCAGGGGCTGGGTCTTGCGCTTTCCGGGGAGGTGAAGGAATTCGTCGGCAACCAGGGATATGATCCGGTCTATGGCGCGCGTCCCCTGAAGCGGGCGATCCAGCATCATCTGTTAGATCCGCTTTCACTGGATGTGCTCGAAGGGAAATTCGTCGATGGCGACGTGATCCGCGCGGAGCTGGAGAGCGGGGCGGTGGTGTTCACCAAGTGAGGCATGGTAGGGTTGCCTCGCCGAGGCGACGGTTGCCCTTATCGCGGTCGTTTTGGCAAAACGCTACCCATCCGTCACAAAATCGGTCAGTTTTTCGCCGTTGATCAAGCAACTCTCACATAGCGTAGCAGCCGACTGGTTCCGGGCATCGGAGGCGACAGGCGATTTCATGGGCATCCGCTATGGCCGTGTGCCGCAGGGAACGGGAGAGGTGGAATGGCATTTCGTTTCGCACATCGAATGCGACGGGATCGGCGGACTTGCACGATTGCTGCGGGAGCGTGGGATCGAGACCGGCAAGCTTCCCGAAACGAAGCATCCGTGCCGTGGGGTGCTCGTGCCTTTGTGGAACCTTTGGTGTGATGGCCGTAAAGAAAGGGAATGCGCCATGCGCAGCGATTGGCTTGAAACCGGCCGCGAAACAGGGGGCTCCGGAGCGGTGGCCTGGCATCTTTTCACCGTGGAGGAGACGCGGGAAATCTTGGGCCGATGCCGCGGAACGGGGGTGACGGTGAACAGTTTCCTCCTCAAACAACTCGACCAGGCCGTCCGTCCCGCGATACGGAAACCGGAGGCGAAGATACGGTGGTTGGTTCCGGTCAACCTTCGGGGCGACATCCAGGATGACGACGATACGGCGAATCACGTGAGCGGTGTCGAGGTGCGTATCGCGCCGGACGACACGCCGGAGGCCATCCAAGGTCAGATCCTCAGGCGCCTGGAGCGCGGCGAACATCGCGCCAACCATCTCCTGCTCACGGCCGGGGGAATCCTGAGTCAACCGGGCAAGGTCTGGTATCTTAGGAAAGACCGCGCCAAGCCTGCAGGAAACATCGGATCGTTCTCAAACCTCGGTGTGTGGGGTTTGCCGGGCACACCGGCAACTGGAGATGGCTGGCTTTTCTGCCCGCCCGTAGTGACCGGCCAGCTCCTCGGTGCCGGTTGCGTGACTTTCCAAGGCCGTCTCGGGCTTGCGATCCAGGGGCGCCCGATGGGTTTGATGGAGCGTTGGTTGGGTCTCATCCGCAGCGCTCGCTGAAAGGGATGGCAGCCATCATGGCATATCCCTCGCGCGCATCGCTTTTTCCGCCGCCAGTGCGCGGATGACGCGGACGAGGAGCATCGCGCAAATGAGGGTTATACAGAGTTCCAGCGCGGGGGCGATGCCGCGCTCGCGTTCGCCGGTCAGGTATTCCGCAAAGCCGGGAAAATTGAGCACTCCGCGCCCAAATCCAAGCAACGCGAGGACGCCCGCGCCGATGATGCCGTGAGATGGCATTTTCAGGCTGAACAGGCCGGTGATGAGGAGTCCTCCGCCAAGCGTGAGGCAGCCGAGCAGGAAGGCCATGCCGTCGTCCTTTCCGAGAATACCGGTGCCATAGAAGCCGAGCCCGAAGATCGCAGCGGCGGCGAGGAAAATGAACATGCGGACGAGTTTCATCGCAGTGCCCACGCGATGTGCGGGGTGTAAAGATCCGGCTCCAGCAGGAAGGAATCGTGGCCTTTGTCGGAGTGGACGGTGATATGCATCACGGACACGCCGGATTTCTCAAGATGGCTCACAAGCTCTGTCTGTTCCTCGGGATAGAAGCAGAAATCGGAATCGATGGAAAACACGAGCCACTTCTGACCGGCTTTTTTCGCACCCGCGAAGAGCTCCTCCGGTGTCTGTGCGTCGCCTTCGTTGAGCGCATCGAAGCGCGACCACATGTCGATGATGCGCAGGTAGGTGTTGGCGTCGAAGCGACGAACGAACTTTTTCCCTTGGTGGAGCATGTAGCTCTGGAACTGGTCGCGGACGCGGTACCAGGCCAGCACGTCGTCGGACTGGATCACATCCTGGCGGGCGCGGTTTTCGAAGGAATCGAGGTGGACGAAGGTCTTGTGAGAGATCATCCGTGCGAGCGCGAGGCCGTAGAAGGGCGGCTTCGTTTCGTAGAAATCTCCGCCGTTGAAATTCGGGTCGTTCTCGATGGCGAGGATCTGCTCGAAAAGGATGAGCCGGTTGAGGACGGTGGTGCGGAAGCCGGCCGCGATGTTGATCACATGGCGGACGCGGTCCGGCAGGCGGGTGGCGAAACTGAGCGCGATGAGTCCGCCGACCGAGGGGCCGACGACGGCGTGGAGGGTGGCAATGCCAAGGTGATCGAGGAGCAGGGCGGCGGCATTGACCTGATCGGTGGCGCAGATGGAGGGGAAGGATGAACCCCAGCGGCGGCCCGTTTCCGGGTTCAAGGAGGCGGGGCCGGTTGAGCCGTAGCAGCCGCCGAGGTAGTTGGGACAGATCACGAAGAGCATGTCGGTGTCGATCGCCTTGCCCGGGCCGATCATGTTTTCCCACCAGCCCTGATGGAGTTCGGGCTGCCATAGGTCGCCTGTTCCTGGGATGGAGGTGTTGCGGCCAGCGGCGTGGTGGGAGCCGGAGAGGGCGTGAAAAAGCACGACCGCATTGGAGGCGTCCTCGTTGAGCTCGCCCCAGGTTTCATAGGCGAGGGTCAGTCCGGGCAGAGGTGAGCCTTCGCGCAAGGGGAAGGGTTCCTTGCTTTCGAAAAAACGGGTGACGGTTTCGGCGGGCATGAGCGGAGAATCAGGTATAAAAGGCCGCGCGTTCAACATGGAACTCGGGGGAATCCCCATGCGCGGCCATTCGATCACATTTCCAGCAGGGCGAGCTGCCATTTCATCAACACATCACCCGGCTGGTCCTCGTTGGCCGCGATGGACTCGATCACGGAACGCGATGCGATCAAGGAGCCATCGATGTCGAGATCGGTGGCGAGTTTGTTGCGGCGCGCGATCATTGCGTCCACACGCTGGTCGAACTCGCGGTCGCGCTTGCGGCGTTTCGTGGCAAGGCGTGCGGGCCATTCGGATTTCGGCAAGGCCTTGAGTTCGGCAAGGGCTTCATGGAAACTCTTGATGCGGTCGCTGCGGAAATGGCGGGGCAGACCGATGTTTTTGCCATCCGCCAGCAGAGCGCACCATTCCAGAAGGTCGCGGTTGGTGGCTACCATGAACGAGGGGCGATCCCATGCTTCTGCTTCCTTGTCGCGCCAGTGCCAGAGCGTGCGCAGGCAGGCGAGGCCGTGAGGTTCGAGTTTGCCGGAACCGGAGATGCGCCATTGGTCATCCTTGGAATCATCGCGCCCGGCCACCTTTTCCCTGGCGGCTTCGCAGCTCTCCGTGAACCACTCGTAGCGGCCTTTCCCCTTAAGTTCGGCGACGATCTTATCGCCCATTTCAAGGAGGTAGACCACGTCGTTGAGCGCGTAATCGATCATTTTTTCGGAAAGCGGGCGCATACCCCAATCGGCCTTCTGCGAGGACTTCAAAAGAACCACACCGAAGTAATGCTCTACGAGATTCCCCAGTCCGAACTGTTTGACTCCAAGCAGCCGCGCTCCGATCTGCGTGTCATAAACAACAGGAGGCAGTTCGCCGAACTCCCGTTTCAGCATGGTCATGTCGTAATCCGCGCCATGCATCCAAACCGTGGCATCCTTGAGGTAACGGGCGAGGGGGGAAAGATCCTCGATGGCGAGGGGATCGACCAGAACGGACTCCTCTCCGGCGGAAAACTGGATGAGACAGAGGGATTCCTTATGGCGGTGGAGGCTGTCGGCCTCGGTGTCGATCGCGCACACCTTTTGCCCTGCTATGTCTTTACAGCTTCCGAGAAACTGTTCGAGCTGGGAGGTGGAACTGATCATGAAATTGGACAATTAGGCGCACGGCGAGATAAGGAATGGGATGGAGGTTTACAACGTAAATATGAAGTTCGCCTCATTTTCATCTGAACACCAAAAGCCGCCCCTGGGGTCAAAAAAGGCCGCCCGCGCGCCCACCTCGACGACCGGGCTGAACCATGCCAACCACCCGAGGGCAAAATGACCCTGAGAACCGCTGTTCGCCCTTACTTGAAAAAACGTGGGTTCCGCAGTCTTTAAGCAGCAAGACATTTCGACGAATCAAACTACGGGCACAACGGTGATCTTTGGGCTTGCAAACCCGTGGACGGATCATAGGTTCGCCGTCCGTTTTTCTTTTGTCCTGCTGGCGGTTGGAGCCCCGGTGCCTGCAGGACGCTTTTTTTCCGGGGCGATTGTCGGAAGGAAAACGAAACCAAACTAACCAAACCACTAACCAATACATATGAGTGCTGCCATCGCAGAACCAACCAACCAAGAGCTGAGTGACCTGATCGATTCCAAATTCATGGAATTCCGCGAGGGATCGATCGTCAAGGGAACCATCCTCGAAATCCGCCCGCAGATCGTCCTCGTGGACATCGGCTACAAATCCGAGGGAGCCATCCCTTCCAACGAGTTCGAGGACGAGGACATCGAAGTCGGCGACGAGATCGAAGTCCTCCTCGAGCGTCTCGAAAACGACGAGGGCATGGTCGTCCTCTCCAAGGAAAAAGCAGCCTACAAACAGAACTGGGACAAGATCGTCAAGGTTTTCCAGGACGGCGGACTCGTCCGCGGCAAGGTCAAGGCGGTCGTCAAAGGCGGCCTCACCGTCAACGTCGGTGTCGAGGCTTTCCTCCCCGGCTCCCAGGTGGACATCATCCCGCCCAAGGATCTTTCCGAATACGTCGGCAACGTTTACGAGTTCAAGATCGTCAAGGTCAACGACGAGCGTAAGAACATTGTCCTTTCCCGCCGCGAGGTCATCGAGGCCGAGCGCTCCGAGCAACGCCAGGCGTTCCTCCAGACCGTCAAGATCGGCGACAAGGTGGTCGGCGCGATCAAGAACCTCACCGATTTCGGCGCCTTCGTCGATCTCGCCGGCATGGACGGACTGCTCCAAATCACCGACATGTCGTGGGGTCGCATCAACCATCCTTCCGAGTTGCTCCACATCGGCCAATCCGTCGACGTCGTCATCCTCGACGTGGACCGCGAGAAAGAGCGTGTTTCGCTCGGCCTCAAGCAGATGTCCGAAAATCCGTGGGAAGATATCGAGCGCAAATACCCCATCGGCCAGCAGGTCAAGGGTCAGGTCACCAAGCTCCTTCCCTACGGCGCTTTCATCGAGATCGAGCGCGGTGTCGAAGGCCTCGTGCACGTTTCCGAGCTCAGCTGGGTTAAGCGTATCACCCGTCCGTCCGATGTTCTCGAACTCGGCCAGGAAATCGTCGCTGTCGTCCTCGGCATCAGCATTGAGGAGCAGAAAATCTCGCTCGGTGTCCGCCAGCTCGAAGGAAACCCGTGGGACGAGATCGAACTCCGCTACCCCGTCGGCGCGACGATCAACGGCCCTGTCCGCAACCTCACAGCCTACGGCGCGTTCGTGGAGCTGGAGGAAGGCATCGACGGCATGATCCACGTCTCCGACATGTCGTGGACCCGCAAGATCAACCACCCCTCCGAAGTCCTCAAGAAGAACGACGAGATCGAGGCCATCGTCCTCGCGATCGACAAGGCAAACCAGCGCGTCTCGCTCGGCATCAAGCAGACCGAGAACGACCCATGGTCCGCCATCGACGACCGCTTCAAGGTTGGCGACCTCGTCAAGGGCACGGTCGCGAAGATCGCCTCCTTCGGCGCGTTCGTTTCCCTCGAGGGAGACATCGACGGCCTCATCCACATTTCCCAGCTCAGCGAGGATCACGTGGAGAAGGTCAAGGACGTCATCAAGGTCGGCGACGGCATCGAAGCCCGCGTGATCAAGGTCGACAAGGTCGAGCGCCGCATCGGTCTCTCGATCAAGGCCGTCGGTTACTCCGAGGAGCAGCTCAAGAAGGAAAGCGCCAGCTTCGAATCGCTCCGCCCATCCTCCGAGATGGTCGGACTCGAGCAGGCGTTCAACCTCGCCGCCGCAGCCTCCGAAGACTGGAGCCCGGGTCAGGACTGATACTCATCCGGGTCGCAATGATGCGGCCTGAGATTTTCCCCAAAGCCGGACGGGTTCGCCTGTCCGGCTTTTTTTTGTATGATGGAAAGGATGGTTTCGGCGGCTCCCTGCCAACCCTGCCGCTTTGTGGGAGTTGATCCTAAATACCGCAGTTGGGTATCCATTTTCACCGCAGAGGCGCAGAGGTCGCAAAGGAACTTAGAGCTTTGCGAGTGGTTGAAAAATGGAAAATCCATGAATCTGCCCGCTGAGGGGGGTAGTGGAAGCGTATGATCGCTTGAAGGATTTATCAAAGATCCTGCTCGATGGATTTAAGGGTAAGAAAGAGGCCGTGCCAGCGTGAGAGTTTCGGCTCGATGGCAAGCTGCCGCCCTGCGAGGTGCTTGCGGATCGAGTTCAGGCAGGCGGTGTACTCTTGGAAGAAAACGAGGAGGGCATCCTCGTAGTCCGAGCGCAGGGTTCCCGCGAACGTCCCGCAGGTATCGAGCAGGGCCGCATGGAAATGCTTGGAAATCCGGCTGCGGGTGAGGATGGCGATGAAACTTCCCCCAAGCGCGAACAAGCCCGCGACGCCGCAAAAAAGCCAAGGCAGCCAAATGGCTCCGAAGATGCCGCAACAGGCTCCGGCGATGATGAAAATCAGCGTGGAAGCGGTGAAGGATTTGAGGGCGAGGTTGCGACGCCGCAGATCGGCATCCAGTTCCTTGCGGAGGTGAAGGTTGTTTATGCCCTCATGGGCCGCTCGGCCGATGCGCTGCACGAAGCGGCGGCGCGCCTGGCCCAGGTTCTCGTCAATGGGTTCCTGCTCGCCGAGGCCGGCACCGATGGCCTCCTTTATGCGCGCGTCGAGTTCGCCCCAATGGCTGCGGCACGCGGCTACGATGTCCGCGCCGTCGGACTCGGCCACAGCCTCGACGGCGCTGCGCAAGCGGTCGATGAAAAGGGTTTCGGTTTGGCTGCCGGTGCGGTCGCCGACGAATATGCGGAACACGGAGCGGAAAAGTCCGAGCGATTTCCGCAGCGAGCGGGTAACCCACACGGCCTCCTTTTCGAAGACCTCCGCCACCCCCGCGAGATGGCTCGGGAGCCTCGCCAAAAGCCGTTCGCGCATTGCGTCGATCTCATCTTCCAGGGAGGTGAGGAAATCGTGCTGTCCGCCCAGCGCGCGGGTCTGTTCCTCGATGTGGTCCTCGATGTTCCGCAGCGCGGCGGCGGCGTGGCTGCGCCATGTGTGGAGGGCGGCGCGGCGCTTCGGGGAATCGCAGATGCGGCGGTTGATGAACTCCTCGAAGGCGGGGAGGCCGCTCTTCTCGTAAGCGAGGGCGTCGAAGGCTCCGGCGCATTTCGCTTCGTATGCCTTTTTTCCCGAGACGGCGAATATGTGCGGGATGACTCCGATCCTTTTCATCGATAGATCCGACATATGCTCTTCGATGACCTTTATATCCGCGGGTTCGCGCTGATCCGTCTGCTGGATGATGAGGGCGATGCGGTCGTGGCAATCGGGGGGAAGGCTGGAGATGAGATTCCACGTCGCCGCACCCCATGGGTTGTCCACCGGAAAGACGAAGAGGATGAGATCGGCTACGGGGAGGAAGCCGCGTGTGATTTCCTCGTGACCCGCCGTCATGGAGTTCGTGCCGGGCGTATCGACGAGATTGAAGTCGCGGAGAAACTCGACGGGACGAAATCGCTCCTCAAGAGAGGGCGAGATTTCAACATCCAGCGGCGGGGATCCGTAGCGGTAGCGGATCACCCGGTCGGTTTCCGGGAGGATGTTCACCTCGCAGAGTTCATGCCCGAAGAGCCCGTTTAGGAGCGAGGATTTGCCGGCGTTCACCTCGCCGCACACGATGAAAAGAAAAGGCTCCACCAGATCCTTGCCGACGGCTGATGAGCAAAGCGAACCGTCCAGTTCGGTGCCCGTGTCGGATGCGAGTTCCGAGATGCCCTTTACGACCTGCGAAATCCGCTCGCGGCTGGCAAAGTAGAGCTCGCCGAAGTTAGACTGGCTCACGGGGTCGGTGCGGTCAGTTTGCAGGGGTGACGGAAGCTTGTGCCTCAGGGGTTTCCGTTTTCATCGCGATGAGCTGGGAAACGGTGACGAAAGTGAACCCCCTCCTGAGAAGTCCGTCGAGGGTGGCTGGCATGGCGTCCACCGTCTGCGAGTGAAGGTCGTGGGCGAGGACAATTCCGCCCGCCGTGGTGCCGGCGAGGATGCGTGATGTGATGACCGGCGCACCCGGGCGTTTCCAATCGAGGGGGTCGACCGACCAGAGGATGGTAGGGTAGCCGAACTCGCGGTGAACGAGCTCGCGTTGGCTCTGCAGCAGGCCGCCGTAGGGCGGGCGCATCGTGCGCATGCGGACACCTGCGGCCCGGCCGACCGCTTCCTGGCAGCGCTGCATTTCCTGGCGCACTTCGGAGTCGCCGAGTTTCGAGAGCAGGCGGTGGGTCTGGGAGTGGTTGCCGATTTCATGGCCTTCCGCAACAGTGCGGCGCAAGACACCGGGATGGAGATCCACGCTGCGGCCGATCACGTAGAAGGTGGCCTTGATGTTGCGCGCGGCGAGCATGTCGAGCAGGCGCGGCGTGTTCTGGGGGTGCGGGCCGTCATCGAAGGTGATCGCGATGTAGTTTCCGGAAACGGGGACACGGGAGAAGGTGACACCGGCGTCCTTGGAAAAATCGCTCGAATGGCTGCCAGCTTCGTTGCGCGGCACCGGGCCTTGCACGGAGGGTGTGCGGTAGCTCGTGTTGGGCCGGGTCTTGACGTTTTCCTGAGTGAGCGGCGCGGCGGCCTTGCAGCTCGCGAGAGCGGCGGTGGTGGCGGCGATGAACCCGCGGCGCGAGAGTTGGCCGAGATCCGGTTTGCGGAGAAGGCTTTCGCCGATCTGATGAATGGGGTTTTCCATGGGTGCGAAAAAAGTTAACTTCGGTTTAATTTTGCGGGCCAGGAGCGGCGATGTCACGCCTTGATTTTCGCGAGGCGGAGGATTTTCGCTCACTTGTCGGTGGCAAACAGCTCATTGCAAAGTAGGCAAAACTTGCCATCGCATCCCCGCGCGGTGCAGTGCTCGCGACCGTAGAAGATGATCTGGAGGTGGAGCTTGTTCCATGACCCGCGGGGGAAAAGTTTCTTCAGGTCGCGCTCGGTCTGGACGACGTTTTTTCCCGGCGTGAGCTTCCAGCGCTTCGCGAGGCGGTGGATGTGGGTATCGACCGGAAAGGCGGGCACGCCGAAGGATTGCGCCATGACGACCGAGGCGGTCTTGTGGCCTACGCCGGGCAGCTCCTCCAGGGCTTCGAAGTTCGCGGGCACCTCGCCTCCGTGCTTCTCGACGAGGATTTCGCTGAGCTTGGAAATCGCCGCCGCCTTGGTGGGGGAGAGACCGCAGGGGCGGATGATCGCGCGGATCTCCTCGACCGGGACGTGCCTCATTTTCTCCGGCGTGTCGGCGAGCGCAAAGAGAGCAGGGGTGACCTGATTGACGCGGATGTCGGTGCATTGCGCGGAAAGCAGCACGGCGACGAGCAGGGTGTAGGGGCTGGTGTGGTCGAGCGGGATCGGGGTTTCCGGGTAAAGCTCCTCCAGTCGTTTCAGGAGATGGGCGGCGCGTTCTTTTTTGAGCACGGCGGCATTGTGCGCCGGTCCGTCGCCGCGTCCAACCCGGATCGCACGGTGTTTATCAGGGGTTGAATAAAAACGGAGGGCAAGCGATCCTTTCGCCGTGAAATTCGCGCTCAAAGCGGCCATCGCCGCCGTCCTGCTGCTCTCCCTCGGGGCGGGCGGCTGGTGGGCGTGGAAATCCTACGGGGAAGGGCTTTTCGAAATCGTCATCGAGCGCGAGGCGAAACCGGAGCCCGACGCGGATCGATATGCGACGCTCGTCTCCGAGCTGGAGCGCTGGCGCGGGGATCTCTGCAAGGCGCACGCCAAGGCGCGGACGGCGGAGGAAAAGGCGGCGGTGGAAAAGGACGCGAGGGTGATCCTGGAGCTGGTGATGCCGGAAATGATGCGCTGCTGGCTGGGTACACCGTATGACTTCAACGGCACCGCCGAGAAACCGGGCGGCGGCAAAGTGGCTTGCGGATATTTCGTATCCACCGTGATCCGCGACGCCGGCTTCCGTGTGGATCGCTACAAGCTCGCCCAGCAACCCTCTGGCAACATCCTGCGGACGTTCCTCGAAAGTGAAAGCTGCCTCCTGAAGGTGGGGCAGGATTTCGACTCCTACGCGAAATGGGTGGAAGGCATGGAGCCCGGCGTGTATCTGATCGGCCTCGACTCGCATGTCGGCTTCATCGTGAACGGCGAGGACGGCACCCGTTTTTACCATTCATCGGGCTGGCAGAAACGCGGCGTGGTGAACGAAGCGGGCAACAAGGCCGGAGCCTTGCGTCACTCGAACTGGCGGATGATCGGCGGCCTCACTGCGGATCCGGAGGTGATCCGGACGTGGCTCGGCGGGGAGACGGTGAAGGTGCGGAGCTGAAACAGCCCTTGTCAGTCCTTTTTCCATAACGCACATTGGTTGCGTGAGAGGTTCCCCGTTATTGCGCACATTCCTGATCCTCGCGGCGCTGGTCGTATCGGGGATCGGCTTCGCGCGATTGACGCACAAAGGGACGACGGTGAACGCGGGATCGGTGGAGGAGGTGACAGCCAGGAGTGAGAAGATCTCCGCGAAGGTTTTCCTGACCTTTTCCGAAGCCGCCGGTTCCGTTCAGTTGAATTCGGGCGATCGGTCGATCATGGCCGGTTTGCCGGGCAACTTGGAAAAGATGACGTGGCGCGAGTTTTCCACCGAGATCACCATCGAAAAGAAGGAGCCGGTGATTTATCTGAACGTCGTTTGGTCGCAGGTTTCGGGCAATCGTCGTTTTGCCAAGCTCGTCGTGGAGGCGGAGGGGCGGGAAACTTTCACCCACGTCTTCGACGCGGACGGGGACATCGATGATTTCGTGGAATTGCCATTTTGAACGAGGAACCGGAACATCACGATTGCTGCGCGCACCACGGCCATCACCACGAGCTGGTGATCGACGGGCTTTCGGTTTCCTACCGCGACATCCTCGCACTCAGCGGCGTTTCCATGGCGACTTCCTGCGGCAACCGTGTGGCGCTGATCGGCCCGAACGGCGCGGGGAAATCGACCTTGCTGAAAGCCATCGCCGGGTTGGTGCCGAGAAGCGCCGGAGAGATCCGGTGGCGGGGGACTTCGGTGAAAAAGTGGTCGCGCGAGTTCGCCTACCTGCCGCAGCGGGAGGAGGTCGATTGGTCGTTCCCGATCACGGTGCGCGGGCTGGTGGAGATGGGGCGTTATCCGCAGACGGGTTGGTGGCGGAAATTTTCCGAGGACGACATTCGCGCGGTGGACACGGCGCTTGATTCGCTGAACCTCAACGATCTCCAGGACAGGCAGATCCGCGAGCTTTCCGGTGGGCAGCAGCAGCGGGCTTTCCTCGCCCGCGCGCTGGCGCAGGAGGCGCATGTGCTCCTGTTGGACGAGCCGTTCACCGGCCTCGACCGCAACGCCGCCACGCTGCTCGGCGAGCTGCTGGCAAAACTCGCAAAGGATGGCCGGCTCATCATCGCATCGCATCACGATCTCGTTTCCGCCCAATCCCTTTTCGATGAGGTGCTCGTCCTGAACACGAAACAGGTGGCGTTCGGCGCGGTTGCCGAAACGCTGACCCCGCAACTGATTTCGGAAACATTCGCGATATGATCCAGGAACTGTTAGCCAGCCCCTTCTACCAACGCGCTCTCGCGGCGGCGGCGTTCATCGGTTTCACCAACGGCTTCTTCAGCGGCTTCGTGGTGCTGCGGCGCAATGCGCTCTCCGTCTCCGCACTGTCCCACACCATGCTGCCGGGGATCGCGGTGGGCATCCTGATCACCGGTGCCCTGAGCCAGTGGAACGCGTTTTTCGGAGCGATGTTCGCCGCGCTGCTCGTGGGGCTGGGATCGGTGGCGGTGGCGCGGGGGAAACGCGTGGCGGAGGGGACATCGCTGGCCGTGCTCTACACCGCGGCCTTCGCGGCGGGCGTGGCGATTTTACCGAAACTCGACACCCGCTCCGAACTCGAGCACTGGCTCTTCGGCGACATCCTCGCGGTCGGCAACACGGATCTGTGGATCGCGTTTTCCATCGGCGCGGTGATCCTGCTCGCCACGAACCTGCTGATGCGCCCGCTGCTGCTCACCCTGTTTGAGCCGAACGTCGCCGCGGCGCAGGGCGTGCCGGTGCGGGCCATGCAATACCTCGTTTTCGGCATGCTCGTGCTCGCGCTGGTTTCCTCGCTGCAAGCGGTCGGCTGCGTGCTCTCCGTAGGCCTGCTCGTCACGCCCGCCGCGACGGTTTCCCTGCTCACGGATAAAACCTCCGCGCTGTTCTGGGGCGGGGGGCTCATCGGCGGTGTCGGCTCCGTCGCCGCCGTGATGATTTCCGGCCCGCTCGGCCTCCCGCCCGGCCCGGCGATCGTGATCCTTCTCGGGCTGCTGTTCATTTTGGCCTATCTCTTCAGCCCGAAATACGGTCTCCTTTCACCGAAATTTCTCCGCAAAACGCGACCATGAACGACCTCCCCGAACAACTCTCCGCCGCCGTGGCCAATGGCCAACTCCTCGAATCCTCGAAACAGAACATCGACTCCCTCCTCGCCGGAGCCGCCAGCGACCTGCCGATGAACTCGGTGAAGGAACTCGTCGCCGCCGGGAATTTCTCCGAGCTGAACGACCGCTTTTTCAAGACCCTCGCCTTCGGCACCGGCGGCCTGCGCGGCCGCACGATCGGCCGCACGGTCACCGCCTCCGAGCAGGGAAATGGCGGCCCGAACGGCAGGCCGGAGTTTCCCTGCGTCGGCACCGCATCCATGAATTACTATAACGTCTCGCGCGCGGTGCGCGGCCTGGTGGCTTATGTGAAAGCGTTCAATGGCGAGGAAAAACGCCCGTCGCTCGCCTTTGCGCACGATACCCGCCATTTCTCCAGGGACTTCGCCGACTTCTGCGCGAAGGTCTGCGCCGACCTCGGCTGCGACGCGTATGTTTTCGACGGCCCGCGCTCCACTCCGCAGCTTTCCTTCGCCGTGCGCCAGCTCCGCTGCGATTCCGGCGTGGTCATCACCGCGAGCCACAACCCCGCGCACGACTGCGGCTTCAAGGCGTATTTCAACGACGGCGGCCAGATCGTGGAACCGCACGCCACCGCGATCATCAAGGAGGTGAACGCAATCACCAGCGAGCGCTACGAACCGCTCCCCGCCGACCAGCAGGGCAAGGTCACCACCCTCGGCGCGGACTTCGATGCCGAATATGTCGAGCTGCTCAAGACCTTGCTGCTCCAGCCCGCGTTGTTGGAAACATCGCCGGCGAAAATCGTTTTCACCAACCTCCACGGCACCGGCGGCCACATCAACGTGCCGATGCTGCGCGGACTCGGCTTCGAGGTGCTCACCGTGCCCGAACAGGACATCCAGGACGGCCGTTTCCCCACCGTCGATTCGCCGAATCCCGAGAACGGCCCCGCGCTCGCCATGGCCATCGCGCTCGCCGACAGGGAAGGCGCGGAGATCGTCATCGGCACCGACCCGGACGCCGACCGCATGGGCGTCGCCGTGCGCGATGCCGCCGGGAAAATGGTTCTCCTGACAGGAAACCAGATCGGCTCCCTGATGGCGTGGTATCGCCTCAAGACCATGTTCGGCCTCGGCTGGCTTGCCAACGCGAACCGCTCCCGCGCCGTGATCGTGAAAACCTTCGTCACCACCGGGCTGCAGACCGCCATCGCGGATTCCTTCGGCGTCTCCGTCGTCGATACCCTCACCGGTTTCAAATACATCGCCGCCAAGCTCCGCAAATACGAGGACGCCATCCCCGCCGACAAAAAGGGCGACTACCGCTCCCTCACCCAGGAAGAGACCCGGAAACTGCGCCTCGAGTTCTCGCGCTTCTTCGTCTTCGGCGGCGAGGAAAGCTACGGCTACCTCGGCTCCGACGCCGTCCGCGACAAGGACGCCAACGGCGCGACGCTCATGTTCGCCGAGGTCGCCGCCTACGCGAAATCCCTCGGCAAAACCCTGCCGGAACTCCTCGACGATCTCTTCGCCGAATTCGGATACTACCTGGAGATCGGGAAATCCCACACCATGGAGGGAGCCGATGGCGCCGCCAAGATCCAGGCTCTCGCCAACTCCTACGCTGCAAGCCCGCCCGCCGAAGTGGACGGCTCCCAGGTCACCCGCTTCCGCGACTTCTCCGCCCAGGACATCTACGATCAGGAGGGCGACCTCCTGCCCAAGGAAAAGATGCTCTTCTTCGATCTCGCCGACGGCCGCTCCTTCGCCGTCCGCCCCTCCGGCACCGAGCCGAAGATCAAGTTCTACCTCTTCGGGAAATCCCCCGCCGGCGGTGACCTCGCCGCCGCGAAACAGGCCGTCGCCGGCAAGCTCGCCTCCCTGTGGAAATGGATCGAGGAGGACGCGAAGGGGCGGGGGTAGGGTATGCCCATCACTTCACCGGTGCGGGCAGCCGGGCCAGCAGCACGGCCTGCGCATTCCCCCGCGCATCTTGTCGATGCCGATCCCGATGCGGCGTTTCCTCGTATCCTCCCTCTTGGCCGATGTGACCCAGCAAATCCATTCGTTCCGGGCGAGCGGGGTGAATCCCGCCCACAATCCCATCGCCGCCGCGTCGGATTCGACGGCCTTGCGCAGATCCTCCGGCAGCTCATGGACCGTTCCGCCCGGTATCGTTTGTGTGGCCATGCACCGAGGCTAGCGTAAAGCACATCCACCGCTAGGAGCGGCGGCGGAAGTGGATCACGGGGTTAGGGTTGTAGTTACGGGAAATCATCGAAACAGGGCGGCTGGTAGGGGTTGTCACGGCGCGTCTTGTTCGGTTTTTGAGGTGGGAACGGATATCGCAGCTCTGGTAATCGACACTTACTGCCTGGAAATCAATGCTCGCGGTCATGAAATCGACACTCGCGGTCGTGAAATCAATGCACGCGGTCGTGAAATCGATGCTCACGGTCGTGAAATCGACACTCGCGGTCATGAAATCGATGCTCACGGTCGAGAAATCGATGCTCACGGTCGAGAAATCGACACTCGCGGTCGTGAAATCAATGCTCGCGGTCGTGAAATCGATGCTCACGGTCGAGAAATCGATGCTCGCGGTCGAGAAATCGACACTCGCGGTCGTGAAATCGATGCTCACGGTCGTGAAATCGCTGCTCGCAGTCGGGAAATCGATGCTCGCGCTCTGGAAATCGATGCTCGACCTCTGGAAACGGATGGCGACAGGCTGCCAACAGATGGCGACGCTCTAGTAATGAATACAGGACCGATGAGACATTGACTGGACTCCGGGAAACGAGTCTCGCAGGCAATGGGACACCTGCTAAGGTCTTCATTTTCTTACCGAACGTTTGAGGCCTGCCAACCGCTACCGGGGGGAAGGCTTCGATTCAGGTTGAGGTTTCTCGATACCGTCCGGCTTCGACTCGGGAGCGGTAGCGGGTTGGTCAGCGCCGCCTTGTTCGCTTTGATGTTTCTGGATAGCGGCCAACACTTCGGCAACAACGTCATCAAAATCCTGAAATTTCATCGGATATCGTTGCTCATCGGTAACATACCACTCGACTTGCTCGTTCTGTATAGGTCTCAACGATAGGTGCCAATTCGCACCCACCCACAAATCACCATCCTTGGTCAAGAACGCCAAGAATCGCCCCTCCGTCAGCACACACCCAGCGCAAATAAACGACTCCTGTCCATAAAGAGTGAACTCCTTCGGTAAGTCACCTTTTAAAACCTTCTGAACACGAACCTTTGCTTGCTGCCTATAGACCATACCAGACTTACCCATTGCTAATTCCCCAGCGAACGGATCTCCCTGCTGGTTATTGCCGGTAGGCTTAGCTGGCTCCGGTTTCTCAATTTGGACAATAGCGATTGCCGTCGCCTTCTGGATAAGCTCCGTCCGCGAGTAGAAATTCGCTTTTCCAAACGCACACCTTGACGACGCGAGCACCAACGCGATAATGACTGTAAAGGTTTTCATTTTTGGAGCGAACATTGGTATTAGTTCACCCCCGGACGATATCGCCGGGCGATAT
>JAIXQS010000115.1 GCA_027485615.1 Verrucomicrobiaceae bacterium | reverse complement strand
TGATGTCGAGCACGCCGACGGCCATGCCGCTTTCGATGACGGCTTCCATCGACTTCCCGCCCGCTCCGGTGGCGGCGAAAACGAGCACCTCGTATCCGTTTTCCTCAAGGATGCGCTTCGCCTCGGTGACGCAGGCGGTGGTGTTGCCGAACATGGAGGCCACGATCAGCGGCTTGTCGTCGGAGACATCGGTTTCGGCGGAGACCATCCCGCAGATCGCTCCGGCGGCACGGGCGAAGATCGTCTTGGAAAGGCGGTTCAGCCCCGCGACATCGGCGACGCTGGGCATCATGGTGATGTCGCTGGTGCCAAGGTAATGGGCGGTATTCCCGGCGGCGAGGGTGGAGACCATCAGCTTCGGGAAACCGATGGGCAGGGCGCGCATCGCGGCGGTGGAAATGGCCGTGCCTCCTCCGCCGCCCAGCGAGATCACGCCGTGGATTTTTCCTTCGGACTGGAGTTTCGCCAGCAGCTTGGGCGCAGCCTGCGACATCGCCGTCACGGCCTCGCCGCGATCGTGTTTGGCGATGATCGAAACGAGATCGATCCCACCGGCGGCGGCGACCTCGTATCGCGTGATGTCGGGCGTCACGGTCGGCTCCGCGCCCGTGCCCACATCGATCAGCAGAGGCGTGTGCCCATAGGCGCGGATGCGTTCCGCGACGAAGGCGTGCTCCGCGCCTTTCGAATCCAGCGTTCCGAGAACGGCGATGGATTTCATCGTCTGACGGGGATGGCTTTGAATTCGCGCGTCAGGCTTTCGAGGGATTTCTCAACGCTCATCCGTTCCAGCGAGGAGGCACCGACGAAGCCGACGCAATCCGTGGCCTGGATCACGCGGTCGGCGTCTTCCGGCGTGTTGATGGGCCCGCCATGGCAGAGGAAAAAGATGTCCTTCCGCACGGTCTTCGCGGCGTCGATGATGTCCTGGGTGCGCTTGATCGTCTCGTCCCAGCTCACCACCGCGTCCCTCACCCCGATGGAGCCGCCCACCGTGGTGCCGACGTGGGCGATGATTGCGTCCGCCCCGTTCTGCGCCATTCTAACAGCTTCCTCCGGCGAGCCTACATAGACGATGGAGAACATCTCCATGCGCCGCGCGAGACCGATCATCTCGAATTCCTTCTCCACGCTCATCCCCGTTTCCTCAAGCACCCCGCGGAAGTGGCCGTCGATGATCGTGTGGGTGGGGAAATTGTTCACGCCGGAGAAACCCATGTCCTTCACCTTGCCGAGCCAGTGCCACATGCGGCGGCGCGGGTCGGTGGCGTGCACGCCGCAGATCACGGGGATTTCCTGGACAACCGGCAGCACCTCGTATTCGCCGATCTCCATGGCGATCGCGTTCGCATCGCCATAGGCCATGAGTCCCGCCGTGGAGCCGTGCCCCATCATGCGGAAGCGCCCGCTGTTGTAGATGATGATGAGGTCGGCCCCACCCTTCTCGATGAATTTCGCGCTGATCCCCGAACCCGCTCCGGCTACGATGATCGCCGTCCCTTTCGAGAGCGTGTCATTGAGGCGATCGACGACTTCCTCCCTCGTGTAGGGATTTCCTTTTCCTGTCCATTGGTTTGGCATGCGGGGAAAATTGTCGATCCGCAGCGCCTCGACAAGCGGTGATATTCCACCAGGGCGTATCCGAAATCCACATCGGGCATACACATCGGGCCGCGCGCGTTGCGCAAGGATATCACCTGCCCGGCGGGCCGCTATTTGCTGTGATCGAGCGCGGTCTCGTATTTCTCGAGTATGCCCGGGGATGTGGCGCTTACGCTGACCACTTGCCCGTCGATCTTGACCCGGGCCACGCAGCCCACCATGAAATCGCGGCTGCGTTCCGATTTTGTGAATGTCACGGAACCCTTGCTGCAGCCTCCGCCCCCGCATTTCCCGGCCTTGCTGACCGCTTTGCCGGCTTTGTAGAAATTCACCAGATCGACCGTCTGCGTTTCCACCGATGCGGAACTGTTCGGCGGGATCTCAACGGTTTCCGATCCCTTGATGACCGTGTCGGTGTAATTGCCGTCCACCTTGTCCTTGCGGTAAATCATGACATAATCCACTTCCGCCTCCGAGATGAGCCGCGGGGTGTAGCTGTTGATGTGGATCGTGTAGCCGCCGTCATAGGTCTTGGTCTTGGTCTTCTCGGCTCCGCGCTGCGAGTCCGTCTTGTCCAACAGCTCGTCGAAACGGATCTTCAGGTTCGCGTCGGGCGGGAGCTTGTCGGCGTTCTCGTCCACGTAATCCTGGTCGTCTTCCGAGATCGTCTCGATGTTGAAGCTGAAGCGCTGGCGCTTGCTATTGATCACGGTCACCGTGTCCGAGCCCCTGTCGTATGCGACGAGCTGGCCCTTGAAAGTCCGGGAACCGTCAAGGCTGGTGAACGTGCGCCATCCCTGGCCCGCTTGGGCTGTGATTCCCGTAACGACAAACAGTGTGATGAGCGCTTTTTTCATACTTACCGCAAGACTCTCGCAACTTCCCACCGGCAGCGCGGGATTGGCAATTTCATTTTTGGGAAACTTCGCGGGCATCTGATCCTCATAGCACCAAGTGCATATCATGGCCTTGCCATGCCTTTCCGCAACGCGGCGACCGCCTGGGCGTGCGGGGGGAAAATCACGCATTCCCCAGCTCCCGATCCGGCTCCAGCCCGTAGCCCTCGATCTCGATCCTGTCGGGGAAACATTTCACCACCGAGTAGGCGGTCTCCTTCTCGGTCTCGACCATGCCCTTGAAATTCACGTAGTGGCAGCTGCCGGACTTCCCGTAGTTCCCCTTGTGATTGTGGCCGTTGAAGTAGGCGACGGCATGCGGATGCTTCGCGATGAGGGCGACGAGTTCCTCCGAGTTCCAGAGATTATGCGGATCACCGGCGGGGATGACAGGGTAATGGCAGAAAACGATCACCCGCTGCCCGGCGGCTTGCGCGGCCTCCAGCTCGGCGGCGATCCATTTCACCTGCTCCGCACCGATTCCGGCGTTGTATTCCTGGGCATTGGGCAGTTTCGCCTCCTTGGCCTTTTCCAACATCGCCTTCGCGGCGGCCGTGCGGGCATCGTCGGCGGGATAACGCCATACGCCGGTGTCCGTGCCGTCGAGGAACAGCAAACGCCACGATTTCCGGATCACGGCGTAATAGGGTTTCTCCAGCCCCATCGCTCCGAGCACCTTTCCCTTATCCTCATCGGCGACCTCGAAGTCATGGTTGCCGCAGACCGGGAAATGGGGCG
>JAIXQS010000075.1 GCA_027485615.1 Verrucomicrobiaceae bacterium | reverse complement strand
TCCCGCCCTCCCGCCCTCCCGCCTCCCGCCTCCCGCCCTCCCGCCCTCCCGCCCTCTTCTCCCCTCCCATGTCCCAATCCAACTCCATCCGCAACGGCCTCGTCATCTTCATCGCTTTCGTCGTCGCGATCTGGTTGGGCGTCACCATTGTCACGGAACAGAAGGAGACCATTCTCAAGATCGCCGCCGCCGCCCTGCTCATCACCTGCATCTTCCTCGGCCGGAAGATCTGGCTGCTCCTCATTCTTTTCACGGCACTCAATGTCCCCATCATCCGCGGCTTCGGAACCACCGAACTCGGGCAGACTCTCTTCATCGGCTTCACCGTCCTCATCACGCTGATGCACCGCCAGCCTTACAGGATCACTTTCGGCGAAAAAGAAATCTGGATGTTGTTGCTTGCAGGCTGCATCCTTCAAGTCTATTTCCGGCATCCCGTCGGCTTGAATATGTTCGGCGCGGGCGCCGTGGGCGCCCGACCGTACTTCATGGTGGGCATGGCCTTCATCTCCGCAGTGTTCCTAGGGAATATCGTCGTCCGCCCGGCGGAGATCCGTCAGGCCTTCTGGCTTTCCATCGTCGGCTCACTCTTCGGTATGTTTCTTTCCCAGTGGCGAGGCGGACTAGGGGTGGGTTCCGCCGCCTTCGAGCAGGGCAAGCAGATCGATGACGGGCAGGGTTCGGGCCGGATCGGTATTTTGGGAAGTCTTTCAGGGGTTGCCGCGAAGATTAGCGTGTCCTTCATCTCGCCTCTGCGCGCCCTGCTCCATCCCATTTGGGCTCCCGTGATCCTGTTCGCACTGGCTGCGGCGGCGATGAGCGGTTACCGCAATTCTGTGGCGTATGTGGGTCTCATCCTGCTGGTCGGCCTGGCCTATCGCAGCGGCGGCATCGCCGTGATCGTTTCTTCGGTGGCCGCTGCGTTGGCTTTGGGTCTCCTTGCTTTCGTAAATGTCGTCAGTCCGCTTCCCGCCAACATCCAGCGCGCGCTCTCCCCCTTCCCCGGCACCTGGGAGAAGCGCCACGTCCGTGCGGCGGAGGAATCCACGGAGTGGCGCGTGGACATGTGGAAGGAGGCCTTGTTCACCGATTACTGGATCAATAACAAGATACTCGGTGATGGCCTCGGCTTTACCCGCCGGGAACTGCTCATGATGCAGGATCTCGAGGCAGGAGGCGGCAACCTCGATAGCCGTGGATCGGGTATGACCCAGCAGCAGGAAGCGATGATGGTGACCGGCAACTACCATAGCGGCCCCGTCCAGACGGTGCGTGCTGTGGGTTACGTCGGCTTGCTCATCCTCGTGCTCTCCATGATCCGCATGGCCGTCCACGCCCACCGCCAGATCCTCCGCTGCCGGGGCACCGAGTGGTTCCCCCTCTCCTTATACTTTTGCATTCCAGTCATAGTCCTGCCGCCATTCTTCATTTTCGTTGTCGGCAGTTTCGGTGGGGATGTCGCGTCGGTATTCCTCTCCTATGGCATCATCAGCCTCCTGGAGAAAAACCTTCCGCTACCCGCTTACGTAAAGCCCCGGCGCATGCCCTATGTTCTTCGAAATCCGAATCGCGCCGGGGCGCATGCCCAGACGCTGCCAAACAACTAAGGCCGAGGGGCCGAAGTCGGAGGCCATGCGGAATGCTTCCGCCATTGCCTATCGCCGCCCTACGCCTTAGCCCTACGCCCTAGCCCTACGCTCTCCAGCCCTTCATCACCGCTTTACCCTAGCTCCCATGCCCTCTTCTCTGCAGTCCCTCGATCCCCGTCCCCCGTCTCCCGACTCCCCGGCTTTGGAAGACCACTGGTCACTCACCATCAAGCCCCACACCAAGTGGTGGGATCTCCGCCTCGCCGATGTTTGGAACTACCGCGACCTGCTTTGGTTGTTTGTCCGCCGTGATTTCGTCTCCGTTTACAAGCAGACCGTGCTCGGCCCACTCTGGTTCTTCATCCAGCCTCTCCTCACCACTTTAGTCTTCACCATCATCTTCAGCAGTGTGGCGAAGATGTCCACCGATGGCCATCCGGCCATGCTCTTCTATCTCGCGGGCACCACCCCCTGGAACTACTTCGCAACCTGCCTCACCAAGACCTCGAACACCTTCGTCCAAAACGCCTCCATCTTCGGTAAGGTCTATTTCCCCAGGCTCATCGTGCCTCTCTCGATCGTGTCATCCACCATCATCCAGTTCGGCATACAGTTCCTGCTCTTCCTCGGATTCCTTGCCTATTTCCTCATCATCGGCACCGATATCAACCCGCATTGGGGGCTAATCGTCATTCTTACCCCTGCTCTGATCCTGCTTATGGCCGCTCTTGGGCTCGGTGCAGGCATCATTGTTTCTTCCCTCACCACCAAATACCGTGACTTCACCTTTCTCATCGCCTTCGGTGTCCAGCTCATGATGTATGCCACCCCCGTCATCTTTCCGATGAGCTCCATCCCGGAGAAATGGCGCTGGATCATCCAGCTCAACCCCATGTCCGCCCCCATCGAGGCCTTCCGCGCCGTCTTCCTCGGCGGCCCCATCCCATGGTCATCCCTCGGCATCTCCACCGCCATGACCGCCGCGCTGCTCCTGGTCGGTGTGATCATCTTCAACAAGGTCGAGAAGTCGTTCATGGACACGGTGTGAAGAAGGGGAACGGGAGGCGGGGAACGGGGAACGGGAAACGGCGAACGAAAATACGATATAAAAGACCATGGCCGTACAATCCGCAAAAGAACTTGAGGTTTATCAAACCGCCTATGCCCTAGCGATGAAGATATTCGAGGCAAGCAAGAACTTCCCTCCAGAAGAGCGTTGGGCACTCACCGGGCAGATCCGCCGTTCCTCCCGTTCCGTGTGCTTGAACCTCCGCGAGGCTTGGGCCAAGCGTCGCTATGAAGCCCACTTCATTTCCAAACTCACCGACTGTGACGGCGAATCAAACGAAACCGACAGCAGCTTGGACTTCGCAAAAGACTGCAACTACATCACCGGTGAGGATCATCGGGAACTTGCCGAACTGAACCGCTCTGTGGGCCGGATGCTCGGCTCGATGCTTAGAAACCCTGAACCGTTCCTGTTGAAATAAGAAGGAGACAGGGGGGATGGGAGACAGGAAGATGAGATTGCATAGCGCATACTCTAATCAATCGCCCCCGTCCCCCGTCCCCCGTCCCCCGTCCCCCGTCCCCCGTTTTCCAATAAGCGCATTACAAAAGCATGAGTACAGTCATTAGTGTAGAAAACGTCTCCAAGCTCTACCGTCTCGGCGAGATCGGCACAGGATCGCTCTCGCATGACGTGAACCGGTGGTGGCATAAGGTGCGTGGCAAAGAGGATCCCTACCTCAAGATCGGCCAATCGAACGACCGCACCAGCACAGGAGGTTCCGACTACGTATATGCCCTCAAGGATGTCTCCTTCGAGGTCAAACAGGGCGAGGTATTAGGAATCATTGGCCGGAACGGCGCGGGCAAATCCACGTTGCTCAAAATCCTCTCCCGTGTAACTACTCCCACTACCGGCGAGATCAAGGCCAAAGGCCGCATCGCCTCCTTGCTGGAGGTCGGCACCGGCTTCCACCCGGAACTTAGCGGCCGCGACAATATCTACCTGAACGGCGCTATCCTTGGCATGCGAAAGCACGAGATCGCCCGTAAGTTCGATGAGATTGTCGAGTTCTCCGGTTGCGACCGCTACATCGACACACCGGTCAAGCGCTATTCTTCGGGCATGTACGTGCGTCTTGCCTTCGCCGTCGCGGCCCATCTGGAATCAGAAATTCTAATTGTTGACGAAGTCCTTGCAGTCGGTGACGCAGAGTTTCAGCAGAAATGCCTCGGTAAAATGAGGGATGTCGCGGGACAAGGTCGGAGTATACTTTTTGTAAGTCACAACATGGGAGCCGTTCTCCAATTAACCACTTCTGGTATCGTCCTTGCAGATGGCAGACTGGCATTTTCAGGTAGCGCGGAAGACGCTGTTGATTACTACTCTTCGAAGTGTCGTCCGGATGGCATGCTTTATGAGGTTGAGCACAAGAAAAGAGCATGGACGGGCTCCCAAGCGGTAAAAATCATTTCTCTCTCCTTTCCCGGCACCTCGCCAATTTTTGCACACGGTGAGACGATTGTATTTTCAGCTAAGCTAAGAGCGCAAACAAATGTAAATCCTTGTCGATTGAGTCTCACTGTGTTTAAGTCCGATGGTACGCCGGTAGGCAGTTGTTTTGGGGAGGAATGCATTCCGATTAAAAACAGAGAGACTTTGCACGCTGAGGTCCGGATGAAAAATTTCCCATTGGCACCCGGCTATTACTACATGGGCGTTGCCGTTGGCCGGGGTAATCACCTTGATGGGAACGTTGATTTCGACGTCGTTATGGATGTTCTGAATTTCGAGGTTCAAGCTCCCATGAGTTCCGAGAATACTAGCTCTTCTTGGTCACATGGTTGGGGTTCAATTATTTTCCCCACCATCGAAACAATCCCTCATTCATAGTCTTAATTGCTTCAACAAATGGAATCATACGATTACACAATATACTATTCACAGTTTCACGAAAAATCCGAACTCCATGCGGAAAAGATGGCCGAGTGGCAGCGAACACTGCTGGCACCGTTCGCCCCCAAAGACCATGAATCCCCTGTATTGGACATTGGTTGCGCATACGGATTCGCATTGCGTGCCTTGAAGGGAATTGGCTTTACCAATATCGAGGGAGTTGAGCTTTCACCACAGCAGGCGGCTGTTGCATCCGCTGCGGGTTTCAATGTCGAAGTGACTGAAGACACTGCTGAATTCCTGCGGGAGCGTCCTGAGAAGTATGGGTTCATTCTGCTTATGGACGTACTCGAACACGTTCCTGTGCAGGAACAGATCCCTCTTCTTAAGGCGATCCACGGCGCTCTTAAACCAGGAGGAAGATTGTTCCTGACAGTTCCCAATGCCAACGCTATTCTTGCTTCTCGCTGGCGATATAATGACTTCACCCATCATTCCAGCTTCACCGAACATTCGCTTGATTTTGTCTTGAAGAACGCCGGCTTCAGAAGCTTGGGAATCGAAGCCACCAAGGGAGTTGGTCCGTTCCCATTTCGCGTCTGGCGGCGTTCCACTTGGCCTAAGATCCGCAAGTGGCTGGTTCGCTGGTGTTGGCTGCAGGTGCATAAAGCCGAATTGTCATGGATGAGTCTTGATGAAATCAGCTTCGAGCTGAATCTCCATGCCACCGCAGACAAGGTATAGTTCATTCCCAGAGCAAAGGATCCTCCAGTTTTTCGCATGCTATACAGTTTTGACATCTTTGAAACCACACTGCTGAGGGACACCCTTACCCCGTCGGGAGTTTTCTACAGAGTTTATCTAGCACTGGCTGAGAGACTTCCTGATTTTGCGCAGATTACCCCCGATGATTTTTTAGCAGCGCGGATCAACGCAGAGCGGGTTGCCCGGGAATCTTCCACCTCCGAGGAGATCACAATTGCCGCAATCTGGAAGGAACTGGCTGACATGCTCGATCTCCAGTATGAATCATGGATGGCCGAAGTTGAAATGGAGTGTGAATCTCTTGCACTCTTTCCTGTTGCGGACACTGTTCGGCGAATTGACAGAGCAAGAAAAGAATTCGGAAGGGTTTTGTTCATTAGTGACACTTATTTCCCTGCTACTTTTCTCAGGAAAATTCTCGAAGCTCATTCCCTCATCCAAGGAGAGGACAAGCTCTATGCCTCGTCCGAATATGGGAAAACCAAGAAAAGCGGTTCTTTGTTTGAATTGGTTCTGGATGCAGAAAAAATTCTCCCATCGGGCTTGATCCATTTTGGAGACAACCTCCATTCAGACATCAGAATTCCCAATAGTCTCGGCATTCAAACAAGCTGCTGCTTTGCTCCAATACTCAGCCGGATTGCAGTTGCCACCCTGAACGGCATTCCTGTCAGCAATCAGAAGCTTCAAGATCTTATCGGCTATGGACGAAAGTTTCAGCAGGAATGCGGGTCGGAATCTCGCCCAAGTGCAATCAACAGGCTGGTTGGGGATTTTATCGGTCCAACCTGTCTTACCATGGCAGCATGGGCCTTGAAACGAGCTCAAGCACGAGGAATCAAGCGTTTGTACTTCGCGGCGAGGGATGGTCGTCTTCTCTGGATTGCAGCTCGAAGCATTGCCCATCACTACGGAGACATCGATTGCCGCTATCTCTATACTTCCCGGAAAGCTTTATTGCTCCCCGCTGTCTTGGAAACCAATAGGTCAGGTCTTTCCTGGCTCAGGAGAAGCTATGAATCAACCAACATATGTGACACTCTAAGCAAGCTTGGAATGGAATATGGGCAACTGCAGCATTTGCTCGCGCCTTTGAATCTCCACCCGTTGACGCCCCTCGATTCCGAACAACGGTGGACGGCTCTGTTCAGTATACTAGCTAACAGAGAGGCACGGGAAATGATCCTGAACAACGCGAAGTCACTTAGACTCGAAGTGATTCGATACTTTGAAGAAGCTGGCATTTTTGACGGGGTGAAATTCGGACTTGTGGATGTCGGTTGGTATATGACCTGCCAATCCGCGATGCGCCAAATCCTTGAGTCAGTTGGCAACTTTAACCTCGACGTGGGTCTTTATCTCGGACTTGCGGTCGAGCGCCTCCCTCCTTCTCGCGCAGGTAGTTCCGAAGCGTTATTCAACACGCCGGCTGCGGACATTCGGAACACTTTCTCACCCTTTCATTTGGAGTCGAACCGCGCTGGCCTTTTAGAGCACATCGTCGGCTTGGCGGAACACCCGAGCACAATCGGATATGCCTCGGGGAAGCCGGTTTTCGCCGCCTCTAGGATCTCACAGGATTTTCTCAACACGATACACGCCATTCACGCGGCGGTGGAAGATTACTGCCTCGGTGCGAATCTCAAAACGCTCGGTGACGACTGGAGCACCGGGAACTGTCGTCAGTTGCTTTTTCCCCTGATCTCAGGATTCTTCACCAATCCTGACCCGGAAATTCTAAAGCTCATACAACCTCTGGAAATTTCCGTGAATCAAGAAGGCGTCGGGAATCAACCTCTCTTTAAACCCCTACGGATCCGAGATCTGATTCGCTACTTCAAACGAGGAAACTCTTTCCTCGCCAAATCCGACTGGCCGGAAGCGGATCTCGTGGTAACAACGCCATTATTGAGAAAGACCTTTGAATTCTCAAAGACCGCTTCCTCTGCATTGAAAAGTATGCTTCGTCCGGATAATCAACCCTCACCTTAAATTCCTGAATGACCGAAATGAACCCAGGAACAAGAGTCACATGGATCATGCCGGTCCTCAACGGCATGCCCTATTTGGAAGAAACCCTTCGAGGGATCCAGAACTGCACGAGTTACCCTCTGGAATTGATGGTATGGGAAAACGGCTCCACCGACGGTTCCGCAGAATTGCTTGCCGAGTGGATTCCAAATCGTATCCCAGGTAAAGTCTTCTCCGGCGTCAAATATGGCGTGGGTGGATCCCTTCGTGAACTAGTCAATCGCGTGGAAACAGAATTCTGCGCCAGAATCGACGCGGATGATATCCCTCTCCCCGGGAGGATCGATGCGCAGGTTGAATTCCTTGATGCCAATCCGGACGTGGCGGTCGTCGGCGGTCAGATTCTGGGAATTGACGAAAATGGGCAGGAGGGACCTATAGTGGCACGTTATCCTACAAGTCATGAAAGCATACTCGCGGTGATTCTATCTGGGCACAACCCTATTGGCCACTCCACCGTCATGCTCAGGACCCGAGAAGTTGTAAAGAGTGGCAATTACTTGGATTTGCCTAATGTTGAAGATTATGAACTATGGTTGAGACTAGCTATCAGGCACCGAATTGAAAATATCCCGTTACTTTTGACTAAATATAGAATTCATACTCAGAGCGTGACGAGAATTGCCCTACGTGAAGAGCGCCTACAGCCGCTGGTGAATGCAGTCTTAATCAATCACTCGGAGAGCCTTTACGGATGGTCTCCTGAGAACATGAAAAGATTTATTGAGGGGAGGCTTTTCCCCCTGCTTAGGCATGCCCGTAGTCTTTCGATTCCAACATGGCCAGCGGATAATTTACCTCCATTTCGAAATCCATTATTTTTGGGATTGCTGCAGTCACGCTGTCTCACAAGGGATATCATTTCGCTCACGGCATTAGCATTAATGGATCCGAGGCCCGGGGCAATATTGCGCGTCGCAGTGCGTAGAGTCAGGCGTTTATTTACCACAATCGCTCAAAAGAACTAGATGTCACCCTGCCATACAAAAATTTTACTAGGACTCCCCCACGGCAACCGTTTGGGGGGAGTTGCGACATGGTGCATGAACGTGGCCAACGAATTGACCTCCCTTGGGAACGATGTAGGCATACTAGTTCATGATGGAATTCGCACATCACAATACCGCCCGCCAGAAGGAGTCAAGATGCACAATCTTAAAGGCCGCCCTTCCGACTGGGCGTTTCGTCGCGATATTGCTGAAGTCCGACGATATCTAGAAAAGGAAGTTCCCTTGGTTTTCTTTCCAAACGGCGGCCACTGCGGATATGCTGCAGCAGCACAACTCAAAAGGGAGCACCCTAGTCTACGCATAGTTGCCACTGCCCACTCCGATGAAGAACCGATCTATGAGACATTGGAATACTATGCACCAATCATTGATTCATTCATAGGGGTGAGTTACGTCATCGCCGAAAAAATCAGGAACTTTCTCCCTAAGGTAAGGGAGGCAGATGTCACCAGTCTGCCCTGTGGTGTCCCGATACGGGCAGCACCCCCACGCGACAAAGGAGGAATTATCAAGCTGCTCTATGCAGGAAGGGTTGTGGAGACACAGAAGCGGGTAAGCCGTCTTGCATCACTCGCCGATGAATTGGATCGACTTGAAATACCTTACGAATTTCACATCGCCGGCGACGGGAGCGCCCGTGAATCGCTTGAAAATATTATGCGAGGCCGGGCATTATTTCATGGCTCGATTGCTCCGGAAGAGGTTCGAGTCCTTATGGAAGCGTGTCACATACTGGTTCAGTTCTCAGACTTTGAGGGGACTTCTGTCACCATGCTTGAGGGCATGGCCGCAGGGATGGTTCCTGTGATGTCCGCAGTAACTGGCATAGATGCGGTGATCGACCATGAGGTTAACGGTTTTCTCCAGCCTATTGGTGTAGTCGCCCTCGCTGCCGCCCAGTGCGCTTTGCTCCATCAGGATCGCATAACACTCGACCGGATGGGACAGGCAGCCAGAGACAAAGTCGCTCAACACTTTTCAATTCAAGCGAACGCCAGAGTGATTGCCGGAATTTGCAATAGTTTACAAAGTCAGCCATCAGCATACCGAGTCCTTCCCGGTCGGGCTTTTCCACTGAAGATCGAGTCCAGGATTTTCTTGGCAAAGGCGAAGGGAAAGATTCAGTCGGAAATACGAAAGTTCGGTATACTCAACGGATGAATCGCTTGGTAAGCGAGCACGAAGAGTCCATTTCCCATAAAGAGAAGTAGTTGATATTCCATGAGAGTTCTCATCGTGACATTCACCTATCCCCCCAATAAGGATGGGGTTGCTGAGGCCGCTTCTGCCATGGCGGAGGGATTTGCGGCCAGTGGCTGGCGGGTGGAGGTTTTGACCGAATCGCTGCAACAAACGCGTCGGCAAAGCGACATCACCGGCATCCGATTCCACGAGTTCACTTATTCTTCCGGGAAGAGTCACGACATCCTGATCGCTGGGGATATCGAATCCTACGCCGAATTCTTGCGATCCGGCAACTGGGACGTGATCGTGTTCCATGCCTATTCCTTGACTCTGCGGAAAGTTCTGCCTCTGCTTGAAGGGATATTTGCCAAGAAGGTCTTTGTAAGCCATGGATACAATGGGCTCATCTGGGACAGAATGCCGGAGTTTCCGTATGGGATTCCCAGCCTGATCCGCCGCTTCCTCCGCAGTATGCTGATGTTCCGGTGGATCCATCGTTTCGATCGCGTGGTGTATCTGAGTGAGACCGCCGATTTCCAGGCCTTTTATGACCACTGGATCGCACGGAAAGCCGGATACGGCGGACGGCGGGTGATCCCAAACGGGGTGAGCCTGAGCGTGCGCGGTGAGGCACCCGCAGAGTTCCGGCTTTTGCATGGCATCCCGCCCGGTGCGTTCATGCTGTTGTGCGTGGCAAATTACAGTGACAGGAAAGACCAGGCTTACGCAGCGAGAGCTTTCCGTAAGGCGGCGATTCCCGGCTCCGTTCTGGTTTTCATAGGCAGCCGTTTCAACGAGTGCTCGGAACGCTTCCGCGAGGAAGATCGTCCCTACGTCGAAGCAGGTGCGCCCGGAACCATAATCTGGCTAGAGAACCAGAGCAGGGCGGTCACGCTGGATGCCCTTGCTGCATCCGATCTGTTCCTGCTCTCGGCGAACCACGAGGCACAGCCGATTGTGTTGCTGGAGGCCATGCGCGAGGCGAAGCCCTGGGTCGCGAGGAAGGCCGGATGCATCTCCACCCTTGAGGGCGGGATCTGTGTGAGATCCGAATCCGAAATGGCCGGGGCGATCCTGAGGCTCAAAGCCGATCCGGCATGGCGTGAGAGCCTTGGGAAGGCGGGAAGAAGTGCCGTGGAAGCCCGATATAACCGGCAAGCCTATATCAATGCTTACATTACTTTGGTCAAACAGCTTCCTACAAACACATCCACATACTAGGATCGGTTTAAAGAGTTGGACAGACAATATCATATGTATAGTTAGATCAATAGCACCGCCACATCTCTTGCGGCATTTCTTCCGGCGAGACTTTTGAAACCACTTTTAAAATTCACATAAAAAAATCATGCGTCATAAAATTAATTCCCTCCCATTTATCAAAAGACTACGCAATAGCATCAGTTTTTACTTGCTCAAGCGTATCCTGCCTGTGCTCCATCCAATAACAACTGATAGCCCATTAATCCGCATCGGGCCACAGGGTGACGGGGGTTACCTTGTTCCTGATGATCTTGAAGGTATACAAGCATGCTTTTCACCCGGTGTGAGTTCGATTTCCGGCTTTGAGCTGGAATGCGCCAATCGCGGCATGGACGTTTTTCTTGCTGATGCTTCGGTAGAGTCGCCTGAGCATGAACACCCACGCTTCCATTTCGTTAAGAATTTCATTGGTGATGCAACAAGGGGAAATTTCATCACGATGGATGATTGGATGCATGAATCCATAGACGAGGAGACGGGTGATCTCATTTTACAGATGGACATCGAAGGCTGGGAATACAAGGCATTAAACGCAATTTCCGAGAAAAACATGAATAAGTTCAGGATCATAATTATTGAGTTTCACGGTCTTGACTATCTGCTCGGTTATAAGATCAATACATTTCGTAGAATCTTAAAAAACCATTCTTGTGTACACATCCATCCTAATAATTGTTCCGAACCGACCATGATAGGGGATGTACCCATACCACGTATGATGGAATTCACGTTCTACAGAAATGACCGAATTAAATCAAAGAAATATCAATCCACCTTTCCTCACTCACTAGATAGGGATTGCACTTCAAATCCAACTTTCATATTACCGGAGTATTGGTATCGTAAGCCGTAACATACAGTAGACAGATCTTGTTGATCCAATCCCCAATCGGCCTGGTGTAAATCTCAACTTCTCATATGAAAATCGGGATCTGCAGCCCATTCATGCCACATGACCTTGCGGATTTGCTGGATGCGGGGTCCCGGCAATTGATGTCCGGGATCAAGGGTGTCACGGCCACCCCGGTGACACCTCTGGCGCGTGAGCTACTCGCAATGGGACACGAAATCTGCGTGTTCTGCCTCGATCCCTCGTTGGCCGCTCCCATCCTTCTTTCTGGCAACAGGCTATCCATCCACGTATTGCCGAAGCGGAGGTTCCGGCTAGTGATGATGGACTTTTACGGCGCGGAGCGGCGGCTGATCGTGGCGGCGGTGGCAAGCGAGAAGCCCGATGTGATCAGCGCGCAATGGAGCTACGATCATGCGCTGGGTGCCCTAGATACGGGCATTCCGACGCTGATCACCTGCCATGATACTCCGCTGCGCTATGCCTGGATTGCGAAGAACTTCTTCATGTCCTATCACGTGCTGGTCGCGGCGGCGGTGTTCCGCAGGGCGGCGCATCTCATCGCCGTTTCCCCATACACGGCCCAGCATATCCAGCGATTTTTTAGACCAAGGAACCGCGTGGAGGTTATTCCCAACGGCCTGCCCGAGGAAATCTTCGGATTGGGCCAAGCTCGTTTCAGTTTGGCGCCACGGCCCGGCCCGCCGTTCACCTTGTGCAGCGTGGGCGGCTGGGGCGGCATCAAGAACATCAAGTCCCTGCTGAAAGCCTTCGCCGCGATCCGCGCCGTCCGGCCGGATACGCGGCTCGTCCTCTTCGGCCGCGGGCTGGGTGCGGGGGAGGAAGCGGAGGCATGGGCTAGGAATCACTCGCTGCTCGAAGGGGTGGAATTCAGGGGCTCTGCCCACCGTATGGACGTCCTCAGATTCCTCTCCGGCTCGGTCGATCTCATGGTGCATACCTCGCTGATCGAGTGTCATCCCATGGTGCTGATCGAGGCCATCGCCTGCGGCGTTCCCGTCATCGCGGGCGACAGCAGCGGCGGGGTTCCCTGGACACTCGGGGACGGCCTCCACGGGACGCTCTGCGACGTGCGTGATCCGGCGGCCATCGCGGCGGCGGTCAACGGAGTGTTGGCTGATCCGCAGCGGATGAGGGCTTCCGCCGAAAACGCCTGGCAAGCGATACGCGACCAATTCGGAATCCAAAAGGTGGCGTCCGAAATGGAAAAAGCACTGATCCGCATTGCAAACAAGCCCTAAGCCGCCTCTTACCTCTGATCTCCGTAGGTCAATTCCCTCTCTTCTGAAGGACTGCTCTCTCCACGAATAGCCCTTGCCGCCATACGGCGGGAATCACGGCGGATCGAGCCGAGTCCGCCCTACCATCCCCCCATGCAACTCGCCATCATCTCCCCCTATACCCATCTCAACGGGCATTACTGGCCTTACACCTGCGATCTCCTGAGTGCCTTGGGCGCGGCGGGCGAGAAGTGCGAGGTGTTCACCGCGAGACCGCCGCGCTACCAGCCCGCCGTTTCCGGTGCCGTGCCGGAATGGCATTCCTGCTGCCCGTGGACACGCCTGCTGCTGCGCGATTCCTACCGCGCGAGGAACTGGGGCAACCGCGCGGACACGCTGGTGCGCAACTTGGAGTTCCACTTTTGCCTTAAAAAATGCCTGCAGCACACAGGCGGCAAAATACACATCCACTGCATCGAATCGAGGCACCGCATCCTGCTGCAGGAGGTATGTCGCACCACCGCCACCTTTTCGTCTCTCTGCGTCGGCGATCCTCCGCCCGGCATGGCAAAGGAAAGGGAGGATGGATACCGCCGCGCCTTCGACACCGGGCGACTCACGTTCATCGTCGAAACGGAATCCGTGCGCGCCGCATGGGAGCACCTGGCAGGTGAACACGTCGTCCACATCCCCGCAGCCTTGCCATGGGTCGCGCATGTGCCAACGCCGCAACAGGAGGCGCGTCAATTTCTCGGCCTTCCCGCCGATGCCACGATCTGCCTGTTTTTCGGAACCCACCGGGAGGGTAAGGATTACCTGACCGCCATCGAGGCCGCCAAGGCTTCCGTCTCGAAACCTTTCCTGCTTTTCGTCGGCCCGCTCATCTCCGTCAACGATCCCGCCGCGCTCGCCGCCGCAGCCGGATATGGGAAATTCGCATCCTGGGACGGATATTTTCCGGACGACAAGGTTCCGCACGTATTTGACGCGGCGGATGCCGTCATCCTTCCCTACGCGGAAAACTACACGAAAGGTTCCGCGGTGCTTCTGCAGGCCGCGCACTTCGCCAAGCCCGTGATCGCCACGGCAAGCGGCCACCTCAGGGATTTCGTCACGGAAAACCAGACCGGCCTGCTTTATGAGCCGGGTTCCGTGACCGGCCTCGCGAAACGCTACGACGAGCTCACCTCATGGAAAGCCGCCGGTGACGCGGACGTTCCGTGGAGATTCGACCTAACCCGAGCCCGATACTCTTGGGCAACCCTGACGGAAAGCTACCTAAGGATCTTCGAGCGCAACAGGTAGGGCGGCATCAGCCTGATCCGCCCAATTCACCTTCTTCCGCCGGAGGCTAAATCTTCCTCTTCCTCTTTCCCAAGGACACCCCGTTCCACGACAAGCCCTTGCCGCCATTCGGCGGATTCCAGGGCGGATCGAGCCGAGTCCGCCCTACCTAAAATCATGGATCCCGTCGGTCGCAAAATCCTGCCGCACGATGTTCCGCCGATCATCGTTCCGAATCCTGAAGGCGATGTCTTTTTCATCACGATCAACACCCTGCCCCGGGGCACCAACCAACTGGCTGTCATGGAAGTTTGGCAGCGGATCATCGAGTCGATCCGGATCCGCGAGGCCAATCATGACTTGAGATGCTCGCTTCTTCTCGCGATGCCTGATCACCTTCACGGCCTGTTTGAATTCCCCGGGGAAAAACCGATGAAAAAGGCCATCGCCTCCTTCAAAAGCTGGCTGGCGAAATCCAAGGGGATCCGTTGGCAGCGGGATTTCTTCGACCATCGCCTTCGCGGGCACGAATCCGCGGCGGAGAAAGCACACTACATCCGCATGAATCCGGTCAGAGCCGGTCTTTGTGAAAAGCCAGAAGACTGGCCCTATCAAAGGTAGGGCGGACTCGGCCCGATCCGCCCATTACAAAGAGCGGTAGGGCGGATTCGGCCCGATCCGCCCACTTCACCTTCTTCCGCCGGAGGCTAAATCTTCCTCTTTCCCAAGGACGTCCCGTTCCACGACAAGCCCTTGCCGCCATTCGGCGGATTCCACGGCGGATCGAGCCGAGTCCGCCCTACCGTTCCGCCGGAGGCTAAATCTTCCTCTTCCCAAGGACGTCCCGTTCCACGATCAGCCCTTGCCGCCATTCGGCGGATTCTACGGCGGATCGAGCCGAGTCCGCCCTACCGTTCCGCCGGAGGCTAAATCTTCCTCTTTCCCAAGGACGTCCCCGTTCCACGACAAGCCCTTGCCGCCATTCGGCCAATTCCACGGCAGATCGAGCCGAGTCCGCCCTACCAATTTCCACGTCTTGTCCCCCAAATCCATCGCGCTCCATTCCCTGCGGCTCGGCCAATCACTGGCCGGGCACCTGCCATCGGTCGGCCGCTTCCGGCCGGTGAAGGGAACATTCTCCGCCTACGAGCGCCTGTCGCGCGGCGAGTTGGAAGGCACCGTGCTGGCGGAACGGCAGGAAGTCGGGGTATGCCCTCCCGGCAGCATGACGGAGCTGGCGAAATTCCGGCAGCATGACCACCAGCCATGGCCCGTGTTTTGGACACGAGCCGATGACGCCACGCTGGTCGGCAAACTCCATCTTTGGCGCGATCCCGGCGACATGCTTTGCGCCGAAGCGGTTTACAATCATCCGGCAGTACTCCGCCTCGGCGAGGATCGCTGGAACGCCCAGTTTTTCCTGTCCAAGCCCCTACAGCTGGAGGGCGCCTGGACAAGCCTCTCCTCCAAATGGAACGACGGGGGGAATTATTTCCATTGGCTTCTCGACGGGCTGACACGCCTCCAGGTGCGAGAAACCCTTCCCGAGGAAACCCGCATCCTCATCCCCGCCCGCGCCCCGCGCTTCGTGAACGAGACGATGGATCTTCTCGGACTGGGCGGCCAGACCCACCGCACCGAATACCCCTCGCTGCGCCCCGACCGTTACTACTTCTGCGCCCCGACCGCCATGACGGGAGTGCTCAACCCCCAGGGCTTCGATTGGCTCCGGGAAAAATTCTCCCCCTATTATGGCCAGCGCGAATCCGGCGCCCCGGTCTTCCTCACGCGACGCAGGGCGGCCCGCGTCCCGGAAAACATCGGTGAGATCGAGGCGCGCTTTGAAGGCAAGGGCTTCGAGATCGTCGATGCCGGCGCAATCACGGTGGAGAAACAGATCCGGAAACTGAGCGCCGCGCCTGCCATCGCCGGCCTCCACGGCGCGGCGATGACTAATCTTCTGTGGGCGAACTCTAGAACCCCTGTCCTCGAACTCTTCCAACCCGGCTATCGCAACGCCTGCTACGAGCAGATCGCTTTCCAAGGTCAGCTCGACTACACGCACCACGTGCTGGAAGGACAAAACCCGCTCCGCACCATCGAGGAATGGCTGGATCGTCAAAGGTAGGGCAAAAACGATGAAGGCTTGTAGTCGTTTTGGACTTGGGGCACAGCCCTGAAGGTGCGTGAGGCGCACCTGAATCAAACTCAGCCTGATCCGCCCACTTCACCTTCTTCCGCCGGAGGCTTTCATCGCGTGGGGTAGCGTCCTTTACGCGAAATCTTCCTCTCGCGTCCCCATCCACTAAAAACCACGGACGACCCCGGCGGTATCGTCCCCACCATTGAGAAATTTTTTAATTTCTAAATCCAAAATCCAAAATCCAAAATCCAAAATCATCAATTCTCCGCCCACCGCCCACCATCGCGTGGAGCAAAGCTCTTTACGCGACCGTACTCCGCCAGCTGTAATTTATCCAATCTTGCCCGATTCCAAGCAACACGCCATATTTCCATCATGAAATTGAACCAGTTACTCGAGCGCATCACGTTCCATCCCGATATTTTCTGCGGCAAGCCGATCATCCGGGGGCATCGCATCGCGGTGGAACATATCCTCGATATGCTGGCCGCCGGGGATGATACCGCCACCATCCTCGCCGGATACCCTTGGCTGGTAGCCGAGGATATCCAGGCCTGCCTTGTCTATGCTTCCCGTTTGGCGCGCCACGAACGCATCGAACTCTTTCCCTCCGCACTTGCGTCCTGATGCCTCCCATCCTTTTGGACACCTGCGTTTGGGGCGGCGCTTTGCCTGCCCTGAAAGAATGGGGGCATGATGTCATATGGAGCGGCTCTTGGGATAAAGACCCGGGTGATGCCGCCATTCTCAATACCGCGCACTCGGAACGCAGGATTTTGGTCACCCTGGATAAGGATTTCGGTGAACTCGCGATCCTTAAGGAAATGCCGCATTCCGGGATCATCCGATTGACGGGATTTCGCGCCACCCAAATGGCGGCTGCCATCCATCACATAGTGACCACTTACGCGGTGGAATTGACCGCTGGAGCCATTGTCACTGTGGATCCCGAACGGATACGCATCCGACCAAACTAAAAACCACGGACGACCCCGGCGGTATCGTCCCCACCATTGAGAAATTTTTTAATTTCTAAATCCAAAATCCAAAATCCAAAATCATCAATTCTCCGCCCTCCGCCCACTTCACCTTCTACCGCCGGAGGCTGATTCTTCCTCTTCCAAGGACTCTCCGTTTCACAATTTGCCCTTGCCGCCATCCGGCGGGAATCAGGGACGACGATTGGAAAAATTCTAAATTTTAAATTCTAAATCCAAAATCATCAATCAGACCGTCCCCCGACCAGCCTTGCAACCTCGGCTTCATCCCTTATCCTGTCCGAAATGAAAGCACCTGATTCACTTCTCGCATCCATCCGCGCGCTGGAGAAAGAACTGGAGCCGTTCGGTGTCGCGAGCCTGTGGCTTTTCGGCTCCGCCGCCCGGGGTGAGGCTGATGCCCATGATTTGGACTTGCTCGTGGAATTCACATCCCCTCCCACATTGACGGGATTCATGGGCCTCAAGTTTCTTCTCGAAGACCGGCTCCAGATGCCGGTCGATCTGCACACCCGCAGCTCGTGCCCCGAGCGCTTCTTGCGGCGCATCCAACCCGACCTGCTCCATGTCGCGTGACCCCTTACTCCGGCTCGAGGATATCCTTGAAGCCGGGATGCGCATCGAGTCCTATCTGCACGGCTTCGTATATGATTCATTCGTCCAGGATCGCCGGACTGTCGATGCGGTGACCCGTAACCTTGAGATCATCGGGGAGGCCGTGAAGCACTTGCCCGAGGAAATGTTCCTCCGCTTCCCCGAAATCCCTTGGCGCGCCATTGCAGGATTCCGTGACATCCTCGCCCATGGATATTTCCGCACCGACGACGCGATCATCTGGGACTCTGCGAAAAACCATAACCCGGCTCTCCTAAAAGCCATCCAGACCCTTCTGGACTCCTAATCACCGCAATCCGCCCACTTCACCTTCTACCGCCGGAGGCTTTCATCGCGTGGGGTAGCACCCTTTACGCGAAATCTTCCTCTCGCGTCCCCATCCACTAAAAACCACGGACGACCCCGGCGGTATCGTCCCCACCATTTAGAAATTTTTTAATTTCTAAATCCAAAATCCAAAATCCAAAATCATCAATTCTCCGCCCACCGCCCACCCCCGCGAACAAATCGATTCCACTCTGAACATTTTCCACATACCCTCCCCAAGAAAAGACCGCCGACCCCTTTCGGAGCCGACGGCTTTTTGGACACCGCGGCGCGGCGCTGCTTGATCCGCTTTTGCAGGTCAGGTCAAGCGGCGTCGGCGCCCTTGGTGGTTACGCGCGCTTTGCGGGTCAGGCCGCTCTTGCGTTCGCTCTTCCGGACGTATCCGAAGGCGCGATACAATGGGCAATCCCGACCAAAACCCGGCGTACCCCTCACGGAGTTCACCACCAGGCTCAGCAACTCGACCGCAGCCCCATCGGAAATCGACCTTTCGGCCTTCTTTCCGACAAGCTTCAGCTCGAGATCCGTGATCTCATCCCGCAAACCCAAGGGGGCGGCGATCGCCACCTCGAATTGAGCAAGAGTCATCCCGGCAAACGACGCACCCGGAGCCATCTCACGCCATGCGGCGCGAAACGTCTCGATACGATCCACGATTGGTTTCATGGTTGGCATAATTTGTTGTTCTTTCTATGTTGGTTTCAAAACGGGTCTCAACAGTCCGACCTGCCAGCCTACCTCCCGTTCGGTCGCGCATCCATACGCGACGTGAACAAATTACAGGTTTCTTGATTATTTGGCGATATCTAACAGGCCGCAGTCGACAAATCGTCTAGAACAACTGTGAACAACCGCCATTTTGCTAGTTTGAAAGATCAGCGTTTGGCAGAGGGCAGAGGGCAGATGACTGTGATCAGAAGTCAGAAGTCAAAAATCCCCCATCATCAATCTCCCCTCTTTCGCCCACTGACCACTGACCACTGACCTTCGCCTTGCTTCCTGCACTTTTCCCCTCCATGTTTTCGACATGAAAGTAGAACTCGACATCCCGGATTCCGCGCTTTCCGCACTGCGTCAAGCACCTGCCGAGTTTGCTGCCTGCCTCCGCCTTATGGCCGCCGCCAAGCTCTATGAAACCGGTAACCTGAGTCAAGAACGTGCCGCTGAGTTGGCCGGACAATCCCGCCAGGATTTCGTGCTGCAACTTTCCCGTTTGGGTGTTTCCCCGTTTCAGGGCGTGGAGGAAGATCTGATTTCTCTTTCCTCTCTTCCATGATTCTGGTTTTCAACGCATCGCCGATTATTGTTCTCGCCAAAGCAGGCCTGTTGGATCGGCTGCTCCCGCTGGGCGACGAAGTCTGGGTGCCCGAAGCGGTCGCCAGCGAAGTCGCTGCAGCAAGGGATCTAGGCGATTCCGCGTCTGGCTGGATTGCTGGAAATCCTAAACTCATTCATCCCACAACGCTTGTTTCACCCTTTCTCATGGCATGGGATCTGGGAGCCGGAGAATCTGCGGTTATTTCTTTAGCTGTAGAATTTCCCCATGCAGTCGCGGTTCTTGACGATTTGGCCGCCCGCCGGTGCGCTCAAGCAATGGGTCTCCGTATTGTCGGAACCCTCGGTCTTATTCTCATGGCTAAGCGTGCCGGAATCATCCCATCCGCGAGCCGCGCGCTCGATGCCGTTGTCGCAGCCGGTCTGTTCATCTCGCCGCATCATCTTGAGGCCATCCGTATCCAAGCTGAGGAAATATAGAATTTCTGCCACTTTCTGCCTTCCGCCCTGTATCGCGTGGAGCATAGCTCTTTACGCGACCGCCTCCCCCAAGCCCCTCTCCCGTAAGGAAGAAAACTTCATTTGTTGGGGAAAGCGTTTCTTCCGGCGCGGGATCCACTTCTCTCTAGAAGGGAAGCCCTTCTTCCCCGCGCAGAAGAACCTCTTCAGCACGGCAGAGTGCTTCTTCCTCCCCTGAAAGAACTTCTCCCAAGCCGGAAAGAATTTCTCCCGGGCAGGAAAGAATTTCTCCCGGGCAGGAAAGAATTTCTCGCTAACCGGAAAGCACTTCTCCCGAACCGAAAAGCGCTTCTTCCACCGCGTGAAGAACTTCTCCGCCCAGGCAAAAAACTTCTCATCCGAACGAAAAAACTGGGCGACCGCCCTCTGCCCTTCAAAACCGGTAGGGCTGGGCCGCTGCGCCCCGCCCACTTCACCTTCCACCGCCGGAGGCTGATTCTTCCTCTTCGTATTCGACTCCTCATTCGCTGAGAATCACGGACGACCCCGGCGGTATCGTCCCCACCATTAGAAAATTCTAAATTCTAAATCCAAAATCATCAATTCTCCGCCCACCGCCCCTTGTCCGTCGTAGCTTCAGCGAAGTCGGAACCGCCGCCTTGCATTCAGAATTCGGTTCGGCTAGCATTCTGTCATTCCATGAGGTCACTCCATAAAAACCACGAGATACGCAGCTTGCGGATGCATCGCATCGTGGCGGAACTTTATCTAAAAGCTCCCGAAGAAGTGATCCGGTTCGGACTGGAAAATCTGAAGCGTTGGCAGCGCGGAGGCGTGGATTGCGATGATCACAGGCTGTGGGAGGACATTCTTCGTTCAACGCCGCAACGCCTGCCTGAAATCCTAAGCTGTTCCAACGAGGAAGCCGTGCGCTTGCGTCAGTCATCACCTTTCGCTGGCCTCATCCCGGAGGAATCCCGACAGCGAATCCTTGCGCTCTCCCGATGAATGCCGCTGCGCCCCGCCCACTTCACCTTCTACCGCCGCTTAAGCCCTTCATAGCAGCGCGACGCAGGGGACTTGTCCTTCATCCAGTCCTCCATAGCCTGGGCGTCGGCGGAAGCGCAGCGACGTAGGAGGCTGAATCTTCCTTTTACCCTCCGATTCATCCTTCGCTGAGAATCACGGACGACCACGGCGGGATCGTCCCTCCCGACTCCTAGCTCCTGACCTCCGCCCATTCAAAAAACTATACCAAAAAGCAAATTCCTACCACTAACTAGAAATACTCTGGGTATAAAAATACTCCTTGGAAATTATGGCAAATAAAATTTATTCAAGTTAGCTTAGTTTTATTCTATAAATTGTATGCCTACTATTTTTATTCTTGCTGGAGGAGATATCTCCAATAAACTACCTCATCTTCACGCTGACTTTGCTTGCCCGGCATTGATTCCAGTTAATACTAAGCCATTGGCCGCATACGTGCTGGATTTTTACCGGGGAATGCAAGAGATTCATTTATTTGTGGATGAAGATTTTTTTGAAGAGGTGATTCGAGAATTGCAACCAAGTCGTCACGGTTTTACTTTGCATGGCGTTAAACGTGGGTTAGGTGTCGTCGACACGTTGCAGCAAGCATTGGACACAGTTCATGCTACTGATGTAATCGTTAACCTTGTAACGACCATACCAGTTTGCATCCCAGAATCAAATGAAGTACAAGGAGGTCGCCTCCCTGCACATTCAAGCAGTGAGTGGTCCGCTCTTTCTGTCCATCAAGAGAATCTCACGTTTTACGCTAAAGAAACTGAGAAACCTGTTGATGCTCTAGCATTTACGGGTGTCTTTCGCTTGCCTGCGTCGGACTTAAAGGTTGCGGTTGCCACCGCCCAGCGGCGTCAAGATCTTCTGTCAGTTATAGAGGCTGCTGCTACGGGGGTATCACTTCATCTCAAAGAAGTAGAGTGGATCGACTGTGGACATGAAGCCAATTATTACAAAAGTAGAGCATCCCTGATCAATAGTCGTTCTTTTAATCGGCTCAAGGTGAATATTCACTGCGGCACGATCACAAAGTTTTCAAGTGATAAGGAAAAATTGGCGCGCGAAGTATCGTATTTACAAACGTTGCCTCTGAATTTACGTATTCTGTTCCCTAGGCTTGTTTCTGTTTCGGGGAGCGCGAGCCGTGTGGACTCCTACGAAATGGAGTATTATGGATACCCGAATATTGCAGAATATCTTATTTACTGGGATATCTCAAAGGAAAGCTGGTGGCGCTGTTTTGACGGGCTAAACGCCACGCTCTCTTTGTTTCGAGAACATCCTGCTTCTATAGGACGCCAAAGCTATTATAATTTTCATTGGATTAAAACCCATACACGGATACAGACATATCTTAATAGTGTGACTGACCCGATCATAAAAAATATTCTTTCCAGTTCTACGATTATCATCAATGGAAAAGTAATACCACCCTTGGAAGAGCTTCTCTCAGCCGCAGAAATCGTGATCTCCCAATCTTATCGCGAGTCAGAATTTGGAGCAGTCCATGGGGATTTTTGTTTTAACAATATTCTATTCGATGTCACTTCTGGCATCGTGCGGTTAATTGATCCGAGGGGTAGTTTTGGGGCAACGCAGAATGGAGTAATAGGTGACTGGCGATATGACTTAGCAAAACTTTCACATTCATCTACAGGACATTATGATTATATCGTAAATGGACTCTATGAACTAATTCAGGAGCAACCTGGCGTTTTTCTCCTGAAGATTGAATTACGCAAAAATGCACCTTGGTTAGAAGAAATGACTCGATGGCTTATTAGCGAACAGAAAGCGAATCCGCGTGAGATATCGGTGATGACAGCACTTCTTTTTCTCTCCATGTGTCCGCTCCATTCTGAAGATTCGCAGCGGCAGCTTGCCTTTTTCCTACGTGGATTAGAATTACTTACCCAATCACTAAAATAAATATGACTAGAATCTGCTTAGACCTCGACGGCGTTATTGCCGAGTTAAAAAAACCCGGACAAACCTATCGCACTCTTTCACCTCTGCCGGGAGCCGTTGAAAAAGTCCGGTCTTTGAAATCTGCCGGACACTATATCATTATTCAAACGGCACGTCACATGAAAACATGTGGCGCTAATGTTGGTCTAGTTAATGCTCGTATCGCAAAGGATACCCTTGATTGGTTAGAAGATCATGGAGTCCCCTTCGATGAAATTTATTTTGGCAAACCTTGGGCGCAAATTTACATCGATGACAATGGCTTCCGCTTCCAAGATTGGCAGGCGATCGCAGATGATGGGTCGAATCTTCCGCATAATTGCGAAGAAATTGCCGGAGCTGGAGGCAATGTCTAAGGCCATCGCCCGATTGCCAATATAGCATCTGAAATTTAAATCAGTCATGAATTTTATCATTCCCATGGCCGGACTAGGCAGTCGATTCAGTGAATTGGGTTATGCTCTGCCTAAACCTCTATTGCTTGCACACGGAAAGACATTATTGGAATGGAGCGTCGATTCATTGCCTCTTGATCTAGCGACCCGACTAATTTTTGTTGGGCTAAAGCAACATCGTGATACATTTTCGCTAGAGGACATGATTCGTAACATCTACCCCGAACAGCCGCTGGAATTTCTTTGGTTAGAGCACACCACTCGCGGTCAGGCTGAGACGGTAGCAATGGCCGCGCCATTGATGGATTTAACGAAAGGTCTTTTGATTTTTAATATTGATACGGCATTTCGCTCTCAAGGATTGAGAGAGTTATTACTCGATAATCGGCATAATGGTCTCCTCGGAGCTTTTGAATCGAAAGAGCCGCGATTCAGTTTCGCACATCTCGACGAGCATGGCTACGTGGATGAAGTGAGAGAAAAAATCGTAATTTCTCCTCACGCTCTCACAGGTTTGTATCACTTCTCATCTACTCAGGATTTTCTGGAAGTAGCTCATGATGCCATCGCGGCTAATGACAGGGAAAAAGGTGAATTTTATGTTGCCCCACTCTATAACCGTCTGATCGCCCGGGGCGCTAGGTTCGTTTTGGATATTTGTCAACAGCACTGGATTCTAGGCACGCCACTGGAATATAACTTATTTTTAAAAAACTATCCCGATCAGTTGTGATGCGCCTGTCGTAGCCATGGCCAATATCAGTCAAAAGCAAATACCTAGCATTCAAGAGCTACGAGATTACCATTGATGGGCTGCTACATCTAAAATCCAAAAGCATAGAGATGATACACTCTAGTGAGATATCCGTCGTGATCCAGGGGCCGGTGGTGGGCAGTCGATGTCAGGATCAACGTAGTTCCCCCAGCACCGGCGAAGTTGTGGGTAGTGTTCGTGCTATCCTACCAGGCGCTGAACTGATCCTTTCCACATGGCGTGGACAGGATTTGAATGGATTGACATATGACAAACTGGTTCTTAGCGAAGACCCCGGCGTGTCATCCGACGGGACTCTCTCGTCCTCAGCCAACATTTTTAGGCAGATCCGGTCGAGTAATGCTGGTTTATTAAAGGCCACCCGCCGCTACGCGCTGAAACTACGTTCCGACACCGCACTCACATCATCCGCATTTCTAGCATGTTGGGAGAGCTACCGATCAAAGGGAATGAAACCGGTTGTTTTCGACGAGAGAATCCTCGTCAGCGCGATTTTCACGCCGAATCCACTCCATTGCCCCTCTCCATATTGGGTGTCCGATTTTTTTGCGTTCGGACGGCGAGAGGATGTTCAGAAATTGTGGGATATTCCTTTCGGAGAGATTCAGCGCCTCTTTGAGGAAGATAATAAAAGAAAATGCAGCGGCGCAGAAGGAGCGATATCCCGCAAAGCGATCAACGCAGAGCAAAGGCTGATACTTACCATGCTGAGAAACCATGGCATTTGTGAGAGCGTGAAAATCATCACCACGGTCAACGCCCTGCTGCTGATGCGTTCCGAAAAATTCATCGCATCCCACTTCATACCCGTGGATCCGGAGGCTTTCGGTTTCAACTTGCCGGATCGGTTTCACAGCTTCAAGACGCATCATACTTACAGGTCTGATCACTTGGGGCCCATGTTTCGGTCAGACAGCACGGTTGGCGCCCGCATCGCTTGGATCTCCAGGCTTCCCGTGATCATATTCGCCTGTGTGAAAGGCCTTGGAGGAAGACTGCGCCGAAGGATTTTGGCAAAGGAATAGCCGTATCCGTGCTGTTGCACGATACGAGCCTCACCGTACACATTCCCTCCAATAGATGCGACGTATGCGGGTTACACGCCGTGCATGATTCTTCCGGGGATATCTCCGAATAATCTACACAATTTCCAAAAATGAATCCCGACCCCTTGCCCCCAAACGTCCTCGACAGCTTGGGACAGCCGCCTCATGCCTCCGGGGAATCCCTTTTCTTGCAAAGGATTTTTGCGGAACTTGAGCGCGAACTTGGAGATAGGTTCCATGAATTTACGTTCGTGCTTCACCGCTGGAAATTCGGCGAGAGGGATGAACGCCCTATCTCCTTGGATCCCGGTGGCCTGAAGCGAATCCTGATTCTGATCTGCGACGAAAAAGGACTCTTCCCTCTACAACGTTTTCCGGGCTACGAAAGGGTGTTCCGGGCGTACGGGAAGCCTTCGCCAGGGGATTCATGGCACCCTTTTCCCATCGGTTACTTCGCGGCAGCCGGGACGGAGGATCCCGTCCCCTTCGAGCGCCGCACACACACCGTGTTTTTCTCCGGCTACCTGAACCGAAATCGCATCGACCTCTACAAGCAGTTCAACCGCCTGTTCTGGCTTCTGCGGCGCAATCTACCCAATCAGCATCTCCGGGAATTAGCACGTCGGTTTGTCGAGAAATTCTGCCGCAAGCGCGAGTTCTCGGGACAGATACCCGGTAGCATCATTCAATTCACCGAGTGGTTCGGGAAGGGTTACCCCCCGGAGGAATACGCCCGGATACTCGCGAACACTCAGATTGCGATCTGCCCGCCCGGCTTCGTGAGCCATGAGACGATCCGCCACTGGGAGGCCATGCGAATGGGCTGCGTGATTATTTCCGCACCCTTGCCCGCCATCCCTTTTTATGAGGGCAGCCCCATTATCCAGTTAGAGGACTGGTCGGAACTTAGGCCTCTCCTTGATCGCCTTCTCGCCGATCCGGCGGAACTCCTGCAACGCCATCTCGCCATGCGGGAATGGTGGGAAAACGTAGCTTCGGAACCTGCCATCGCACGTTATATGGCGGGGATAATCCAGCGAGGCCGGGAGTCATCCCGCCATTCAGCGGGAACCGGTGCGCAAGGTAGGGCGGACTCAGCCTGATCCGCCCACTTCAAATTCTTCCGCCGGACTTATCCTTCATAGCGCAGCGACGTAGGAGGCTAACTCTTCCTCTTCCTCAAGGACTCCCCGTTTCACGATAAGCCCGTGCCGCCATTCGGCGGCTTCCAAAGCGCGGCGAGCCGCCACGCCTTACCTTTTTATGCTTTTCAATTCTTGGTCATTTCTGGTGCTGCTGGTCGCCACCTTCGCGTTGTATTACGCGCCTTGGTCGCGTGGACGGAATGGCAATGCATGGCAGATCACACTGGCGTTGGCTGCCAGCGTGATCTTTTACGGCTGGGAAGATCCGAAGCTCATCGGCTGTGTTGTGATCTCGGCTCCGCTTCCGGCAAACCGTTTCTATAAGGATAGCCCAATCATCCAGCTCAGCGACTGGTCTCAACTCCGGCCGTTATTGAAACATCTCCTCGCAGACCCTGAAGAACTCTTCAGTCGTCATATAGCTACTGTTAAATAGTGGCAGGATGTTTGTTGCGAGAGAGCAGTCGCGAACTTCATGCCAAATACAATCCAATATCACTAAACTCTAATATCATGAAAATCGGCATTATTACCTATCACTTCGGTCACAATTACGGAGCCATGCTACAGGCTTTTGCGATCCAGCATGAACTTCTACGCATGGGCCACTCACCACGTCACGTGCATGTGAGACCTTCATTCACATATATCTCTAAATATAACCGTGAAAATATTCGCAGTGTCAGGGGAATCGCATCCAAGATTTTTTATCTCATGCTGAAAGCAAAGCTGGACGCACGCTTCAATCATTTCGAGAAGTTTCTTGCTGATCATCTTTTAATTACCCGAAGGTACGAAAACACAGATGAACTTCAGGAAAACCCTCCAGAGGTGACGGCCTATGTGTTTGGAAGCGATCAGATCTGGAACCTACAAAGCGGAATCGTAAAATTGTTTTATGGAGCTTGTGCGCCAAGGAATATCCCGCTCATTTCCTATGCTCCGAGTTTTGGAAACAGCGAGATTCCGGATGAATACAAAAACGAAGTCCGTGATTATCTGGTGCGTTTCCAACACCTTTCGGTGAGGGAGGAATGTGGGCGTAAACTGGTGGCCGATCTTACGGGAAAAGCTGTCACCAAAGTTATTGATCCGGTATTTCTGGTGGATGATAAAACATGGGAGGACCTTGAGAAAAAGCCCGACATCAAATCCCCTTACATTGCCTTTTACTCGCTTGAGAGCAGCGCCAGAACCGCCGCGATTGTCAAACACCTCTCGAAGACATTGAGTATGCCAGTCGTCGTTCTCGGAAAAGCGGGCCTGTTTGCTGCAACCTGTCGCATCAAGTTGGCCATAGATTCAGGCCCTGGCGAGTTTCTTGGCTGGATCCGCCATGCTGCGTTGGTTGTCACCAATTCATTCCACGCCACGGCTTTTGCTGTGAAATTTGGTGTTCCCTTCGTCACAATCGCTCATTCCCACAGGAACGCACGGATGGAGGATCTTCTCTCCGGCATCGGCATGGAAGACCGCATTGTCCGTGACGTAGGTGATCTTCGAAACAAAAAAACTGGATGGTTGCTTCAAAAACAGCCACCCACTGCGCGAGATTCCATAATCGCCCAAGTGGCTTCTTCTCGCGAATATCTACGATCCGCACTTGTGGAATAATTCGTAGAAAATTATTTTTAACGCCTCACATTTGTAATCATGTCTCCAATATCCACTATCCTTTGCAACAAACTACAGGCAGCAGGAATCTCTTTTACGGCAGGGGTATCCCTTAAAGGATATTCTTGGTTCAAATCTGGTGGGGAGGTCGACTTGATTATTTCTCCCACAACCGTAAATCAACTTGTTGCTACGGTTCACTTACTCCATCAGACACGATTGCCTTACAAGGTGATTGGTGAAACATCGAATTTACTTTTTTTGGATGACGAACACTATACATGTCTTTTGTCAACTAAGGCCATTACGGGCATGCATACGGATAAAGAGACCGGCATGCTTGTTGCTGAAGCCGGAAGTCTGCTTCCAGATTTATCACGTTACGCTTTATATGATAGCATTGTCGGTTTTGCAGGTCTAGAAGGCATCCCCGGCACAATTGGAGGCGCGGTTTTCATGAATGCAGGAGCCTTCAATTATAGTATTGATCAAGTACTCGACAGAGTGGAAGTCGTTAACCCAGATGGCTCACTTGAGACTCTATCTGCCTCAGCTTTAAAACTCACACACAGGGATTCGATATTCAAACAGGGTGGTCACCCTGGAATTATCTTGAGAGCCTTTTTTCAAGCACATAAGGGAGATCAGCATGAAATCCACTCACAAATGGAGTTATTTCATTCTAAAAGGCACAAGTATCTCGAGTATATGTATCCGAATCTCGGCAGTCTATTTGTTGGTTCTGTTTATCGTGCACTGGGAGAGAGGGATCTTTTTTATAAATTGGTCTCCGCGTGCTATATGGGACTGAATTACAGATTCAAACCTTTCAGACGGGAATCTCCGATTAATCGAAAATGGCTCAATGATTTCACTGTAAAGCGATTCAATATCAAATTCCGTCAACAGCCATTTTCCGATAAAACAATTAATTCATTGATCAATAACGGCCATCACACCAGTGAGCATCTTGAATACATTCGGCAAATCCGCGAAATAGTGGGGGATAGACTGATAATAGAAAACGAGGTGGTCGCACCGTTTTGACACCTTCTTGAATTTCTTAAAAATAACTTTTTGGATCGGAAATTATACCTTGCGCCACACACAACCCTATCAAATTCAAAAGTTAAAAACCCTCAAATTCCGTGCTTTTCAATTCTTGGTCATTTCTGGTGCTACTGGTCGCCACCTTCGCGTTGTATTACGCACCTTGGTCGCGGGGGCATCATGGCAAGGCATGGCAGATTACGCTAGCGTTGGTTGCCAGCGTGATCTTTTACGGGTGGGAGGATCCTAAGCTAATCGGCTTGTTGGCGATTTCATGCGTCGGCAACAGCATTGCCACTGGGCGCATCATCCAGCACAAAGTAGCAGGCGATGAGGCAAAGGTGATGCATTGGACACGGCTGGCCGTGATCATGAATCTGGCCTTGCTGGGGATCTTCAAATACCTGCCCTTCATGATCGGAATGGTTCCGTTCCTGCCTCCGAACTGGGTGGACGCGGTCATAGCCATTCCACTGCCTATCGGCATCTCTTTTTACACCTTCCACGGCATCAGCATGATCGTGGACGTCGCCCGCGGCGAGGTGACGCGCGAGGGCGGAGCCTTGGTTTCAGGCGGATCAAAAAGCGGTCGCTTTGCCAAGGGGGTGCGTGACATCGGTTTCTACCTGCTGTTTTTCCCGCAGCTCGTGGCGGGACCTATCGTCAAGGCCAAGGAGTTTTGGCCGCAGATCGCGGCAAAGCGTATCGAAGACATCCCCTGGAAGCTGGTCATCCGTGCGCTGATCACCGGCTATTTTCTCAAGATATTCGTGGCGGACAACCTCTCGGAACGGACTGTAAGTCTGACCTTGGGTGCCGCCAGCCTTGCGGCGACAGGCCCGATCAACCTGCTGTCTCTGCTGTATTGTTACACCTTGCAGATCTTCGCGGATTTCGCCGGATACTCGCTCATCGCCATCGGGCTGGCCGCGATGTTCGGTTACCGTTTCCCGACCAACTTCAACTTCCCCTATCTGTCCACCAGCATCACCGAGTTCTGGAAGCGCTGGCACATGTCGCTCTCGGGTTGGCTGCGGGACTACCTCTACATCCCGCTGGGCGGAAACCGCAAGGGCCCGGGGCGCACCTACCTGAACCTCTTCCTGGTCATGTTTCTCGGTGGTCTCTGGCATGGAGCGGAGTGGAAATTCGCACTATGGGGAAGCCTTCATGGGCTGTTTCTGGCGCTGGAAAGGTTCACCTCTGGGTCAAAATTTTGGATTTTGAATTTTAAATTTTGGATGAAAGAGCCTTCGGGCGTCGCGAATGCCAATTCTCTTTCTCCATTCAACATTCAAAATCCAACATTCAAAATCGCCGTCACGATGGCAAAATGGGTATTCACATTTCACATCGTGACGGCGCTCTGGCTCACCTTCCTCATGCCGGATATGGGGAGCATCGTGGCGTTCTTCCAAGGGGTTTTTTCCGGCCGGACGGGCTTCTCCGGCCCGCCGATCTTCTCGTTGCTGTTTTATGGCACTCCGGTCGTTCTCTACCATGCTTGGGGCTGGCTAAAGGAACACCGCGAGCGCTTCTCAAGCCGTCTGGAACTCTCGTCGCTAGAACCGATTTTGCATGGTGTCATGATTTTCCTGATTCTCACCAATCCCGGCGCACCGAGGGGGTTTATCTATTTTCAATTTTGAATAGGTCTCGCGCAGAGGCGCAGAGACGCAGAGGGGAAAAAGGCTTTCTAAGTCAAAGCTCCACAACAACACAAGAAACACCTCCGCGCCTCCGCGTCTCTGCGCGAGTCATCTTATCACGATGCAATAAATTCCTTCTGGGGGAATAAATTTCAGCTCCGTTGAATTCCATTCACAATTCCAAGCCTCCTTAAACCCCTTTCCTCTGAGCCTCAGCGCCTCTGCGTCTCTGCGCGACATTCCTATGAACGAAAACGAAATTGGCACACTGATCGTGAAAGCGGCCATCGAGGTGCATCGAGAGCTCGGCCCCGGACTTCTGGAGTCTGTGTATGAAGCTGCTCTTGCTCATGAACGCTCATCCGTTGGGCTTGCTATCAAAGCGCAGGTGCCGATTCCGGTCAGGTACAAGGATATCCATTTCGATATCGGGTTCAGGATGGATATCTGGGTGGATGAGAAAGTTGTCATCGAGCTTAAATCGGTCGAACGGATAACTCCGGCACATCGCAAACAACTTCAAACGTATCTTCGACTCTCTGACTCCAGATTGGGCTACCTGCTGAATTTCGGGAGCGCTCTGATGAAGGAAGGCATAGTGCGAGCGGTCAACGGACTGCCGGAATAGGTCTCGCGCAGAGGCGCAGGGTCGCTGAGGGTATTTGCATAAATTTTCAGATCCGATAGATTCCATTTCCAAATCCAATCCTCCTTCAACAGCTTTCCTCCTCTGCGCCCCTGCGTCTCAGCGCGACACCATTCGACATGAAATATCCATCTATCATCATATTCACACTCGTTCTGTGTTTCTCCGCGCAATTGCTCGCGTTGCGCTCGAGCGGCGGTCGATTCACCAAGAGCGAATCAAATTTCTTCTCCTCGGTAGGTCGCATCCAGGCGGGGACGGTGGGGACGCCGGAGGTGATGTTGCTTGGTTCCTCGATCACCGGGCGGCTGCCGGACAGGGCACAGGGTTTCGCAGGTTTCGCGAACATGGGCTGCGACGGTGGCTCAGCGGTGGATGCGTTGCGGGCGATGGATCGGGGGAATCTTCCGGTCGCTCCTTTGCTCGTTGTCGAGGCGAACACCCTCGGCAGGGAACTGAACGGGCAGACGTCGGAGGTGGCAGCTGCGATGGAAGGCGGATGGTTCCGGGTCGGTATGAAAGTGCCCGCATACAGCGCCTACGCACGTCCCGCCGCCTTTTTCTACAGTATCCTTCTCGCCCGGCGCACCGGCGACTACGGCGATCCGGCGAGCGGCGAGGATCTCAAAGTTTCTAGCTCGCCCATGCTTCTGGAAAGGAATCCCGCCACGCGAATGACGCCTGCGGAGGCAGCATTGAAAGAAGAACTTGTCGCGATCACCCGCCGTCTCAAGGAAAGGGGCTGCGGTGTCGTTTTCGTTTGGCTTCCGCCCGCCCGGAGCGAGGGTATGATCCCGGACTGGATTCATGCGCTCATCGCGGAAAGCGGTTCCCTCTGGTGGGATCTCGGCAACGAGGCCGACCCATCCCTTGTAACCCTGACCGACAGCGTCCACATGGCCGCCCCCAGCGCCGCCCGCACAGTGATTTCCCTCCGCAATGGCTTACCCAAAAAGTAGGGCGGACTCGGCCCAAAACCACCGAAGGCTTGTAGGTGGTTTGGACAGGAGCTATTCGCGACGTGCCCACAGGGCGAGAAGCCGTGCGGCGGCTTCGAGTCAATCCGCCCAATTCACCTGCTTCCGCCGGGGGCTAAAACTTCTCTTTCTCTTCTCAAGGACTTCCCGTTTCACGATCAGCCCTTGTCGTCGTTCGGCGGATTCCAAGGCGGATTGAGCCAAGTCCGCCCTACCTTCTCGCATATGAAACCTCTTGCCGTAACTCTCGTCCACAAAGCCGCGATGCCGATCGCTGTGCAAGCCGTGAGCTCTTTCGCGCGGCACTTCGCGGATCGTTACCGGCTGGAGATCCACACGGACGGCTCGCCGGACGCAGAGAATCAGGCCGTGCTTCTTGCCGCCGCCGGGGCGATGGATGCGCGTATTGTCACTCCAGAGCAGCGAGCTCCTTTGCTGCAGGAGCGGTTGCAAGTTTATCCCAAGACCCGCGCACTGCTGGATGGGGTCGGCTACAACGCCAAGCTCGAGCTTCCGATGGTGCTGGAGCCTCCCTACTTCTATTTCGATTCCGACATCGTCTGGCTGCGGCCGGTGACAAACCTTGAGCCGACGGAAATGCCAAACGCCTTTTCTGCGGAGTCGTGGACCTGGTATAACGGAGTAGCAAAACAAGGCGAGTGGATCCGCCAAAGGATTCCTCGGCGCGTGAATTCGGGTTTCCATTTTCTCCGCCAGCCCTTTCCCTTCGACCGCATGGAGGACATGCTGGTGCGCGGCCTCTTCGATCCGACAATCCGCTACAACACCGATCAGGAAATCATGGCTTACCTGTATCCCGAGATGGCCTTGTATCACCCGGATGACCTGAAGCGAAGCAGAAGAGCCACCCGCTACGATCTCGCCGTTGACCCGGCCGCAGCCATCCATTTTCCCGGCGGCATGTGGCTGCAACACCTCGAACAGATGGCCATACTGGAATCGCAAGCGGGCCGCGAGCCAGTGGAAATCGGATACCAGCAAGCGGTGCCGCTCACGCACGGCGAGCTGCTGAGGATGAGGTTGCAGGTCAAGGTTTCGGATTCGCCAATCTTGGGGAAACTGATCAATCTCGTCCGCACCGCGTTGCGTGGAAGATAACAATCAAATCATCCTTCGCATGAACCATACCGTAAAGCTCGCATACATTCTTTCCTTACCCCGCAGCGGCAGCACCGTGCTGAGCGCGATGCTCGATCGGCAAAAAGGCATTGTCTCGCCGCCGGAATCCTCCTTTCCCCAAATCCTCAGTGTTATTACCGCGAAAGAACGGGCTGACAAAAAGTGGCTCTCTGCGCTGTATATCGGAAGCACTTTTGTGCCCACACCCCTTTCACTCGAAGATGCGGAGGCTTGCATGGAGGGATCAGATGAGGAAATTCTCATTTCTCTCGGTCTTGCGATCGCCGCAAAACTCAACAGAGACCCGGCGCTCATCCGGCTCATCGTCTGGAAGACGCCACGGACCGTTGGCATGCATAAGGCGCCCCTCTCAACAGCCGGTAAATTCGTCATATTGCGGCGGAACCCGCACAATGTTTTCGAATCCCAATTCCGTGTCGCTTTTGGGGAAAACAACCGGAACCCATATCGTTTCGCCATTTTTCGGGAAAGTTATGAACATGCGTTTGCCCGGCTTCCCTGCGATCGGGTGTTTGAGTTGGAGTATGATTCGCTTCCTGAAATTCTTCCCGCGTTGCAATCCTTCCTTGGTGTCGAAAGCGCCGGGGAATGGGAACATTATGTGGCGAGCCTCGACAGGGCGTCGAAGGAATGTTCCCACATGACAACTGTGACCGCCGCCTTCGAAAACAAGGATCCACAGAAACGGGCGAATCTCCAGGCTGCACAGGTCGCGTCTCTGGAATTTGCAATGAAGCTTGCTAGGTTGCTGCGGCCTTGCCTTGGGCCAGTTAGGGCGTTCTACGACCAACAATCCATGGTGCCCATTCGTGAGCGAGCCCGCACAGCGCTCGCGACATCTTCCATCAAGTAAGCCTGACTTTTTGCACTGTATGAAAATCCTAGTATGCGGCTATGCGTGCGACCCTTTCGGCGGATCGGAGCCGGGGGTGGGCTGGACGGCGGTTACGCGGATTGCGAAGCTCCATGATGTCTGTGTGATCACGGACATCCACAACAAGAAGGGCTGGGAGCGGGGTTTTGCGGAGGGGGTGGTGCCGGCGAATGTGAAGGTGCGTTTCCTGCAGGATTCCAGTCCTTGCAGCGAGAACCGTTTCCTTGCGCACATCCAGAGCTGGCTCAATTATCGGGATTTCTCGGGGCGGGTGCTGGCGGCGGCGCGGGAGTGGCACGCGGAGGAAAACTTCGATCTCTGCCACCAGGTAACCATCGCGGGGTGGCGGATGCCATCGCCGTTGTGGAAACTTCCCATCCCCTTCGTCTGGGGGCCGATCGGGGGGGCGGGTTACATCCCGCCGGCTTTCCGGGAGATGCTAAGCCCCTCGGCGCGGCTGTTCGAGTCGGCGCGGGATCTGAACTCGTGGTGGGCGGCAAGATCCAAAGCATTCCGGGACTGTATCCGGGAAACCTCGGTGGTCTTCGCAGCGAACGAGGAGACGGAACTTTTCCTGGCTCCCTTCCGGGGCGGCAAGCCCTTGGTGCGGCTGCCCATCGTATCGATCTCGGTGGAGAAGGCCGCGGCTTTCAAACGCCCCGAGGGAACCGATACAAGCGGGCCGTTGAAGCTTTTCGCGGGCGGCAACATGGAAGGGCGCAAGGGGGTGAGCCTCGCCTTGCGCGCGCTGGCGAAGGCGGGGGCGAAAGGGCTGGTCTATCGTTACACGGTCGCCGGCGGGGGGCCGGAGATGCCCTCGCTGCGCAAACTGGCGGAGGAACTGGGGATTTCCGAGAACGTGGACTTCCATCCCGGATTCAAGGGGCCGGACTACATCGCCGCGCTCCAAGATCATCACGTCTATTTCCTGCCCAGCTTCCGCGAGAGCACCCCGGTGACCTTGTTGGAGGCTTATCTTGCGGGCTGCTATCCGGTCGTGGCGGACACCAGCGCACAAGGCGAAATCGTCCGGTTGGCAGGTGGGACCGCGGTGCCACTGACGGATATCGACGGACTTGTGGATGGCTTGGCGGACGCCCTGCTCGAATGCGACGCAAACCGCGCCCGCCTGCGGACGGAGAATGAAAAGAGCCTGAAAATCCTCGCGGAGTATTTTCATTCCGACCGCTATGACCGCGAGATCGCCAGCGCGTATGCGGTAGGGCGGATTCGGCTCGATCCGCCCACTTCATCTTCTTCCGCCGGAGGCTAAATCTTTTTTTCCCCAAGGACTTTCTCGTTCCACGCTTAGCCCTTGCCGCCATTCGGCGGACTCCAGGGCGAATCGGGCCGAGTCCGCCCTACCCATTCATTTGACGGGCGCTCCGAAATGTGCGCACATATATGTATGCGCACGACTATTGAATTGCCGGATCGCTTGATTCGTGAGGCGAAAACATTTACCGCCCAAAAAGGCATCACTCTCAAAGAGTTTTTCACGAACGCCGTGGAAAAGGCTCTCTTGGAAACGCCACCCGAAACCAGGCGCATGACTCGACCGCCCATAAGAGGAAAGGCGGACGTTCGGATACCGGCTCGGAGCAATGAGGAGTTGGCGGCTTTGCTAGAGGCGGAAGACTTGAAAAATTTCCCATGAATACCTTGATCGACGTGAACGTGTTGTTCGCCATTGTCGTTGAGCGTCATGTCCATCATGAGGCCGCATGGAATTGGTGCGAAAAGCAGGCGGTAAACAGCGTAGGTCTCTGTCTGCCGACAAGGCTTGGCTTGCTACGTTTGCTCACCAACCCCACAGCGATGGAAAATGAGCCGGTAAATCCCGATGAAGCACTGGCCGCATGGGATGCCATGGAAGCGGATGAGCGGATGTTCCAGATCGGGAATCCAACAGGCACGAGCGAAGTCTGCTTCCGCAGGAATGTGATAGGGAGGCGACCGACTCCGAACCTTTGGACGGATGCTCTGTTGGCAGCTTGGGCCGAGGCGGCAAATTGCAGACTGACTTCTTTCGATGGAGGATTCCGCTCGTTTCCAAGCCTAGAATTCGAATGGCTGCAAAGCTCGTAATCGCATCGCCATACCAAAGGTAGGGCGGACTCGGCTCGATCCGCCCACTTCGCCTTCTTCCGCCGGAGGCTGGAAACACGGACGACCGCGGCGGGATCGTCCCTACCATTTGAAATTTTGAAATTCTCCATCATCACTCCCAGCTACAACCAAGGACGTTTCCTGCAAGACTGCATTGGAAGCGTTCTTTCGCAAACGGGGGTGGAGTTCGAGCACATCATCGTGGATGCGGGTTCCACGGATGAGACCCTGGATGTCCTGAAATCCCATCCGCACCTGATATGGACGAGCGGGCCGGACAAGGGGATGAGCGACGGGATCAACAAGGGTTTCGCGAAAGCGACGGGCGATTGGGCGATGTGGCTGAACTGCGACGATTTCCTGTTGCCCGGTGCGCTGGCGAAGGTGGCGGCCTTCATCGCAGCGAATCCTGGCGCGGATGTGGTGCACGGGGATTGCGAATACATCACCGAGGACAAGCGCCCGATGCGCAGGAAATACGATACGCCCGTGGACGAGTGGGATCTGCTTTTCGTGGGCTGTATCATCCCTTCCACTTCGGCGTTCTACCGGCGGGAGATCATCGATTCCGGGGAACTACTGGATGTATCGTATAAAAACTGCATGGACTGGGAGTTTTACCTGAGGCTGGTGCGCGACGGACGGCGCTTCGCCTACATCCCCGAGCTGCTGGCGGCTTTCCGCTGGTACGAGGAGAGCACGACTTCGAAAAACTGGCAGCGCATGATCGAGGAGGGTCTCCGTTGCCAGCGCGAGCACATCGCTTCGAGGGGATTTCCCGAATGGCTGGGAAATCGTTTGATCCTCAAGGCGTTGCGGCGCGTTTTCCAAGTGCGTCGCGTCGCCAAGCGTCTGCGAATCCACGGACGGCTACGCTGAGCAAGGGTAGCGCGGTCTTGATAAGACCGCATGTTTGGCAAGGTAGCGCGGTCTTGACGCAGACCGCATGTGCAAGAAAAGAGAAAGAACAGCCCTTGATCTTGCCGTTTGGTCTTTTCCAAGGAATGCATCTTTCCGCCCACCTTGCGCATGCCCCCTGCGTCGAGGGGGCTCCACCTGATTAAGAGGTAGCGCGGTCTTGATAAGACCGCATGTCCAAG
>JAIXQS010000159.1 GCA_027485615.1 Verrucomicrobiaceae bacterium | reverse complement strand
TAGCCCTTTCCATGCCCTTCGATCAGCTTGTCATGGACGATGCGTGCAATGTTGGGTTGGCGAAGAAGGCACCGGCCATGCCCCGCATCCTCATATCGCGCGATGCGGCGGAGCAGCTCATCGTGCGCTTCGGCTTTGCCATTTTCATTCGGGGAATCGAGCAGGTGCTGGAGTTCCCTTTTCCAAGACTCGACCACATGGGCGGGAAGGGAATCCGCTTCACGGAAAGTGATGGCCTGCAGCGCCCCGCCATAATCCCGGTGCGGGAGGTATCCGCGCCGATGATGACCTTTCGGTTCCATAAAAAAACTCATGGCATGGATTTCTACCGACCGCGAGTCTTCAGCTCGCCCCATTGCAAAGAAATTCCCGATCCTCCGGGGCGAGTTGAAGACTCGCGGTCCAACAACTTCCCGCTTCCCTGCGCCGCCGCGCGCGGCCTTACTCGGCGCATGCGCGTCCTTGCCGTTGATCCCGCCGTCCGGAACACGGGTTACGCCGTGCTCGAAGGCGATCCGCGCAAGCCGACGGTGCTGGCCTACGATGTGATCTCGATCCCGCAGTCCGTGCCGCAGTCCGCTGCGCTTGCCGCGATCCGCACGCACCTCGCGCATGTCATCGCCAAGCACCAGCCGGACGAGGTGGCGGTGGAGGGGATCATCTACGTGCAGTCCCACCGGACGGCGATCACGATGGGCGCGGCGCGGGCCGCGGCGCTGATCGCGGCGGCGGATCACGGGCTGCCGGTGTATGAATACGCGCCACGGAAAATCAAGATGGCTGTCGTCGGCAAAGGCACGGCGGACAAGGCGCAGGTGGCCTTCATGGTGCGCGCTTTGCTCGGCCTAGCCGAGACGCCGCCCGCCGATGCGGCCGACGCGCTTGCGATCGGGCTCGCCCACCTCCAGGCCTCCGATCCGATCCGCGCCAAGCTGTTAGACCGGCATTTGATTTAAAACACCATGACCGATTGGAACGAACGATACCGGAAGGGCGAGACGCCTTGGGAAAGGGGCGCGCCCGCGCCGCCCTTGCTGGAGCTGTTGGATAAACTGGATCCGGAAATCTGGGGCGGCGGCGCGGTGTTGGTGCCGGGTTGCGGCACGGGGCACGATGTCCGCGCACTGGCGGCCAAGGGCTTTCCGGCGCTGGGACTGGATCTGGCGGAGGAGGCTTTCCGCCGCGCACATGAGCATCCAAAAGTGGGCGAGGAGAGCTATGAGATCGGTGATTTCCTCGATGCCGGATGGAGGAAGGGAAAACGTTTCTCCGCGATCTGGGAGCACACGTGCTTCTGCGCGATCGATCCGGCGCGGCGGGAGGACTACGCAAGAGCCTGCGCGGAACTGATCGCGCCGGGCGGCTGCCTGGTCGGAGTGTTTTTCCTGACTCCCTACGATCCGGGCGAGGAGTGGGCGGGGCCGCCTTTCCCCTCCGGGGTGGAGGAACTCGACTCGGTTTTCTCACCGTGTTTCGAGCGGGAGACCGCGTGGGTGCCGGAAGCGGCCTATCCCGGACGCGAAGGGCGGGAGTGGCTGGCGGTTTACCGGAGGAAATGAGTCGGGGCTTTGTCCTTGCCCGCGCGGGGAAATTTCCGCCTCATACCGCAATGTATTTCGCCCGCGTTTTCCTGGCCTGCGCTCTGCTTCCGGCCTACTCGGCGACTTTTCCGCAGCCACCTACGGGCATGCCGCTGGACAAGGAACTCTCGCCCGGCCGCTCCGATGAGGCGCTGACAGTAAGATGAAACCGCCCTTGGACATCCAGCGCATCGATCGGCCGGTTTCCTACACCGACGGGCTGGCGATGCAGGAAAACGCCGTGGCCGCGATCCTCGCCGGCGAGATCGGCGACACCCTTTTTCTGCTAGAGCACGAGCCGATCTATACCATTGGCCGCCTGCGCGACCAATCCTCCCTCCGCGCGTCGACCACTCTGCCGCATCCGGTTTTCGAAACGAACCGCGGCGGCCAGGCCACCTACCACGGCCCGGGACAGCTCGTCGGCTACCCCATCCTCGACCTCAATCCGCGCGGCCGCGACCTGCACCTGCATCTCCGCCTCATCGAGGACGCGCTGATCGCCGCCTGCGCGGATCTCGGCGTTTCCGCAGGCCGCCGTGAGGGCATGACGGGCGTGTGGGTGGAGAACCGCAAGCTCGCTTCCATCGGGGTGGGCGTTCGGAAATGGGTTTCGATGCACGGTTTCGCGATCAACGTCACCCGGGAATCGTTGCCGCCTTTTCTCGCCATCACGCCCTGCGGTCTGGACGGGGTGAGCATGACTTGCCTGGAAGCCGAAGCCGCAGAACCGATCGGCATGGCACGTGCTTATGTTGCCTTGGAGGCAAGATTGTTGCAAACGCTCGGTTGTTCCTAAGCTGGGGTTGCCGCACCAATTTCTCAATCTACCTACCCGTATCGTCTCCCTCCCCCCATGAAAAACTTCCGCAACAGACCCGCCAACGGTTTCACACTCGTCGAATTGCTCGTAGTCATCGCGATCATCGCTGCGCTTGTCTCGATCTCAGCCATCGCGACAATGGGTTTCCGGGCATCCGCCGACCGGACAGCGACGCTGGGCGCACTCAGGCAGCTCCAGATGGCGAACATCAGCTACGCTTCGGATAACGGCGGATCCTTCGCCCCGCCCGAGGCCAAGCAAGCGGACTCCAACGGGGTGGAGACGGGCGTGACCTACAAATGGTTCGCAAACCCCGATTTCATCGGCCACCTCAAGGGACAGGCCGCCACGTTTTCCAGCGGTGGCGAACCCGATGTCTCCCTTCCTGCGGGCTTGATGGACGCAGCCGTAGTCCGGAAAAAATCGGCCAAAAACACGACCTTGGAAAATTGTTTTGGATACACAACTCCGGCAAGCAGCGCGGGTATCAGGCAGGCCCGCATATCCAACCCCGGTAATAGTGCGGCATTCATCACCTGCGACAAAGCCTTTTTAGAACACTCCACGAAAACGGACATCGCATACCGCCACCAGGACAAGGCCTTGGTTGTCTACTACGACGGGCGCGCGGCGGACATCAACAAGGCGGACATCACCCGCATCGATTCCAAGGGCGGCGCTTCGAACCCATTCTGGAGAGCCGACAGCGATCAATAAACTCCTCGAGCACAGGCAGTTTCTCGCTTGTCATCTGAACTGATTCGGTTTCATCTGGGCGTGTTCAAATGATTACTAAACTGTATTCGGCGGCGTTGCGCGGGGTGGACGCGCTTGAGGTGGAGGTCGAGGTCAACGCCCGCGGCGCGGAGACGCCTGCCGTGATCATCGTCGGCCTCCCGGACGCCGCCGTGCGGGAAAGCTCGCAGCGCGTCACCTCCGCGATCACCGCCTCCGCACTGGAACTCGATCTCGGCGTCAAGACCGTGAACCTCGCCCCCGCCGACCTGAAAAAGGAAGGCCCATCCTTCGACCTGCCCATCGCGCTCGCCATGGTCGGTGCCAGCGGAACGAAAATCCTGGAAACGGATTCGTTCTGTGTCGTCGGCGAACTGGGACTGGATGGAGCTGTCAGACCGGTGAAAGGCGTGCTCTCCATCGCGCTGGAGGCTAGGAAACGCGGGCGCAAAAGCCTCATCGTCCCGGAAGCGAACGCGGCCGAGGCGGCGGTGATCGAGGGCATCGATGTCATCCCCGTCCGCAACCTCCGTCAGGCATGGGATTTCATCAGCGGAGAAAAACGCATCCTGCCCTTCGTGCTCGACCGCCGCGCGTTTTTCGAAAGCCACCGCACCTACCTCGTCGACTTCAACGAGGTGAAAGGCCAGCAGCACGTGAAGCGCGCGCTGGAGGTCGCCGCAGCCGGCGGGCACAATCTCCTGATGGTCGGCCCGCCCGGGACCGGGAAATCCATGGTCGCGAAACGCCTGCCCACCATCATGCCGGACATGACCGAGGAGGATGCCATCGAGACCACCAAGATCCACTCCATCGCCGGCACGCTCGATACGAAGAAAGGTTTCCTCACCACCCGCCCTTTCCGCGCGCCGCACCACACCATCTCCGATGCGGGCCTGCTGGGCGGCGGCACGAACCCGGGCCCCGGCGAGGTTTCGCTGGCGCATCACGGCGTGCTGTTCCTCGACGAGCTTCCCGAGTTCCGCAGGCAGACTTTGGAGGTTTTAAGGCAGCCCTTGGAAGACGGCCACGTGACAATCTCCCGCGCCGCCGGATCGCTGACTTTTCCCGCCCGCTTCATGTTGGTCGCAGCGATGAACCCCTGCCCGTGCGGATTTTACGGAGACTCGAAACGCCAGTGCCGCTGTTCTGTTAGGCAGATCGAAAACTACCGCCAGAAGATCAGCGGGCCGCTGCTGGACCGCATCGACATCCACGTCGAGGTGCCGCTGGTGGATTTCCGCGAGCTCACCTCGGACGCGATCACCGGCGAGTCCTCCGCAATCATCCGGGAACGCGTCGCCGCCGCGCGCGACATCCAGGTTGCTCGTTTCAAATCCGCGAAGCTCACCACAAACTCCGCCATGGGCGCGAAGCAAGTCCGCGAGTGCTGCAAGCTCGACGCCGAATCACGCGGCTACCTCGAACACGCCATGGAGCAGATGAATTTCTCAGCTCGTGCCCACGACAGGATTTTGAAAGTTTCCCGCACCCTCGCCGACCTCGCGGGCAAACAGGACATCACCGGCAACGAGGTGTTGGAGGCGATCCAGTTCCGGTCGTTGGACAGGCGATTGTTCGAGTGAGGTTGTTAAAGTGCATTGGAAGCCCCCCTCTTTTCTTGTGTATTGCGTCTCCAAATCTTCCGTCTCTAAACCCCCACCCGCAGATCCCGCAAACTCCACAACACCCCCTTGGCCGGAGCACCGCTTCCCCGCATCTGCCGAGCACCGTCCTTCCTCCTCTCCGTGAAACGATCCCGCGCTGCCCTGAAAGCGTCGTTCACGAATCCTTTGCTCCCAATCACCGCCCCATCTGTAAAGTAGCGCACCCTCGTTCTCAACATCCCTGCCATCCCTAGATCCGGCAGCGCCGTCTCATTGTCCTGCGACTCAAGCATCTCCGCCTCGTTCTTCGTGACGTAACCTGAAGCTCCAGCGTTTGAACGACCGGGTTTCCTACCCAATGCCATACCCATCGCCCGACGGTAGATTCGCGAAATGTCCTTCCATTGGTCTGCCTCAAAGCCCAGACCCTTGTGGCTCATGCACGCCCGCACCAAGCCCTCCCGCGCCTTCTTCCCGTTCCCCTTTTTCCCTCCACCTACCGCCTCGCCGTACCCGCTCCAACGGTAATCCGCCGGATCGGATACAATACCCGCCCGCACCGGATTGAGATCAATGTAAGCCGCCATCGTACGCGCCGCCACTCCGCTTTCCACGATCACGCTCTTGTAGCGCTGCTCCCACAAGGTGCCGCTGCGTTCGTGCGTGCGATTGTACCAACGCGTGAACCTTTGCAGCAAAGTCTTCATGAACTGGCTGAGGCTGTGCATCCGATAGACGAACCGGACGTGGATCTCCGCGATTCGCGCCGCATCCCCTTCCTTCCGCGCATCCACAAGCTCTTTTTCCACAGCAGCCACAAAAGCGTCTCCATGGCAAGCCGAGAGCCGCTTCAGCAGTTCCGCGTCCGTGATGCCGCCCTGCGGCGTCGGGGGAACCTCAAGAAGAATGTGGAAATGGTTCGACATCACGCAATACGTCAGAACCCGGCAACCCGTGAAATTCTCCTGCATCCGCATGAACATCCGAAACGCTTCCCGTTCCTCGTCCCCGAAGACGAAGCGCCGATCCACCACCCTGGAAACACAGTGATAAATCGCCGGTTTCCCCT
>JAIXQS010000031.1 GCA_027485615.1 Verrucomicrobiaceae bacterium | reverse complement strand
CGAAGGCATGCAGTTCGACAAAGGCTACCTCAGCCCTTACTTCGTCACCGATCCGGAGTCGATGGAAGCAAGCTTCGAAAGCGCACTGATTCTCATCCACGAGAAGAAGATCAGCTCGCTCAAGGACATGCTCCCTCTCCTCGAGAAGGTCGCCAAGTCCGGCAAGCCGCTCATCATCATCGCCGAGGATGTGGAAGGCGAAGCGCTCGCGACCCTCGTGGTCAACAAGCTCCGCGGCATCCTCAACATCGCAGCTGTCAAGGCACCTGGTTTCGGCGACCGCCGCAAGGCCATGCTCGAGGACATCGCCGTCCTTACCGGCGGCCGCGTGATCACCGAAGACCTCGGCATCAAGCTGGAGTCCGTTGAGCTCAGCGACCTCGGCCAAGCCAAGCGCATCACCATCAGCAAGGACTCCACCGTCATCGTCGAAGGTGGCGGCACTTCCGAAGCCATCACCGGCCGCGTGAACCAGATCCGCCGCCAGATCGAGGAAACCACCAGCGATTACGACAGCGAGAAGCTCCAGGAGCGCCTTGCCAAGCTCGCGGGCGGTGTCGCCGTCATCAATGTCGGCGCAGCTACCGAAACCGAGATGAAGGAGAAGAAAATGCGCGTCGAGGACGCCCTCCATGCCACCCGTGCGGCGGTCGAGGAAGGCATCGTTCCCGGCGGTGGCACCGCGCTCATCCGCGCCCAGGCCGCCCTCGGCGACCTCGGCCTCACGGGTGACGAACTCACCGGCGCAGGCATTGTTGCCCGTGCCGTCGAGGCTCCGCTCCGCCAGCTCGTTGCCAACGCAGGCCGCGAAGGCGCGCTCGTTGTCGAGAAGGTCAAGAACGGCAAGGGCGGCGAAGGCTACAACGTCGCCACCGACAAGTTCGAAGACCTCATCGTCTCCGGTGTCGTCGATCCGACCAAGGTCACCCGCTCCGCCCTGCAGAACGCCGCGTCCATCGCCGGCCTCCTGCTCACCACCGAGTGCCTCATCACCGACCTTCCCGAAAAGGAAGCGGCAGGTGCCGGCGGCCACGGCCATGACCACGGCGGCATGGGTGGCATGATGTAATCAAAACCGTGGCGGCGATCTTCGGTCGCCGCCCACCTCACAAAAGCCGGGCAGGGAAACTTGCCCGGCTTTTTCGTGTGACAATCTCGCGAATTCACAAGGCCGGAATCGCGCTGGCGAAAACCTGATCGTTTCAGGCGGTATCGCGCGCCATGCGGACGATCGCCGCATCCTGGATCGGATCTTCCGGCCCCACCGCAAAACGGAGGAACCGTAGAAACCAGCGAGTGACCGGCACCACGATTCCGCGCGGCATTACGCGCAGGCCGATCATTTCCCGGTGACGTTCCGGCAGCGTGAGATACGCCGCCTGAAACAACAGGCGATAGACCATGCCCGCCATCCACGGCAGGGGCGGGCGGCGCAGCCATTCGAGCACTTCACGGGTGTCATCGGTCACCGCCAGTTGCGGATCGAATTTCCGGATATCTTCCAACAGCCCGGCTTCGTCGTGTGGAGCATCATCCAGGCCCAGCGGTTCCACCGACCTCGCCCACAACCGGATGTAAGCGTCCGCACCGCCGGGAATCGGTTTCGCGGAATACGTCTGATGGCAGCGCAAGAATGAATCCATGAAAGCGATGTGAACCCATAGCAAAAGCTCGGGATCGGATGCGTCATACTCGCGCAGATTTCCGGCGGCATCCCGGTACGTCCCGCGCACCTTGCCATGCATGCCGCGCACTCGCCCCGCTTCCCGTAGGATCGCCTCCCGCGAGGCGTAGGTCGTCACCGTCAGCCATTGGATTGTGCCCGCCAGCCGCCCCAGCGGATCGTTCTTGTAGCGCGAGTGGTTCCTCACACCCGCAAGGCTGCCCGGATGCAGCGCCTGCACCAGCAGGGCCCGCACGCCGCCCACCAGGGTTGCCATGTCCCCATGCACGACCCATGGCGCATCCTCCGGCACGAAAAACCCCGGACCCTTGCCCTCCGCCACCGTCCCGAGCCACGGCGGTATGCCGCTAGGATCCCCGCACAACAGGATGCGGAAGCGCTTGCCGATCTGTTTCTGGAGAAAGCGAATCATGAGGATCTATTCAGCCATGCCATGCGTGCGCTTGCAGCGTCTCGCGGTCGATGAATTCCGAAACGGAAGCATGCGTCGCCTCCAGGTAAATCGGGGGAGCGAACCCGGCTTCCAAAGCCTCGACCCAACGCCCGAGGCAGACGCACCAGCGGTCGCCCGCCTTCAATCCCGGAAAATCAAACTCCGGCCGCGGGGTGATCAGGTCGTTCCCCATCGATTTGCCATAAACGAGGAAATCCTCCGTCATCACCGAGCACACCGTATGCATGCCCGTGTCCTCTTTCGAGGTGTGGCAGCAGCCGTCGCGAAAGAACCCGGTTTTCGGATCCAACGAGCACGCCTCCAGATCACCTCCCATAACATTTTTTGCCATGCGCTAATGAGAAGCATATTCGTGGTAGGTCAACACGTAATCAAACGGATCAGCATCGCCCCAAAAACTCCCGCGCCGCCTCCACGATCTTCCCCGCTTCCCCTTCCCCGTATGTCCGTTTCCCCTCAAAAGCCCAGACCACTCCCGGCCATGCCGGATCATCCATCGAACGCCCGACCACATGAATGTGCATCTGGCGGACGATATTGCCGATGCAGGCAACGTTGAGCTTCTCCGGGCGGAAATGGTCTTCGGTGAAGCGCGAAACATTTCTCACCGCGACCATCACCTCGGCGAATGTTTGCTCATCGAGCTGGTGCAGATCCTCGATCCCTTGCGGCACCTCGGGAACCACGATGAACCACGGGAAATTCGCCTCGTTTTTCAGCAAAATCCGGCAGCCGTGCATGCGGGCAATCTCAAAGCCACCTGCGGCGAGCCTTTCGTTCAACGCGAATTCCATGCTCATCTGCCCCGGATGCCCGACGCAATATCGGCGGAAAGTTTCCCCAACAACCGCGACTGCGCCGCGACGACCGCCTCGTAGTCCTCGGAAGCGATCGGCTCCCTGGCGATGAACGTCTTCGATCCGACGAGCTTCGAACCCGGCAGCGAATAGACGCGCCATGTGGCCTCGATGCGGGCATAGCCGTCATCCCCCGCGAGGAACTCGCGGATGTCCACGGCCACCTGGTAGTCGATCTCGCTGTCGCGTTGCCACGGATAGGTGCGGACGTTGCCGGTGTTCAGGCGGCGGCCGAGGTTCGTGGCGATCACCCGCGCCACGGAATCGTCGAGATCACCGGCCCAGCGATGGCTTTCGACGAGTTCCAATTTGTTGGGGCCGCTTTGGATGACAAGATTCGTGCGGTCCACATATTCGGCGAGCGTCACCGGGCCCACCCCGATGCCCGTGCCGCCGCCGGACGGGAGATTCCCCTCCGCGCTGAGGACATAAAAGGTGGGCGTAGTGCCGGCGCATCCGGATAGGAATGCGGCGGCGAGGAGGATGGCGTGAAATCTCATCATGGCTTGAATGTGGTCAGCGCTTGCCGGCCGCCTTCGGTTTCGGGTTTCCGGATTCCTCTTTTCCGAACAGCAGCGAATTGGGTTTCTCCTTGATCGTATCGGACATCGCCTCGATGGCGCGGATCGCGCCGCGCAGTTCGTCGAGAGTCCGCAGCAGGTCGCCCTGCACGTTGCCATCGGGGCCGACGCTGGAGAGGGATTTTTCCAACTCTCCCAAGGTGCGGCGCAGGTCGGAGGGAAGCTGCCGGAAATCATCGTCCTCCAGCGTGACCTTGGCGGCGGCGGCGACTTTTTCGATCTCCTTGATCGCATCCCTCGCTTCGGCGACGGTCGCAGTGATTTCAGTCAGGGTGTTGTCAAGCGGCAGCGCGTCGATCTTATCCAGTATGGAGGCGATCTTCACCTCGAACTGCGCGAACCCGGAGGGCATGGTCGGCACCACGGGGAAATCGCCCTTGTAGCCTAAATCGGCGGGTTTTTCCGCCGTGTAGTAGTCGAAATCCACAAACAGGGCTCCGGTCAGCAGGCTGCCGGTTTTAAGCGTCGCACGCAGGCCGTTCTTCACGGCGTCGCCCAGCATCAGGATGTCATCTTCCGGCGTGCTTACCGCACCGAGCGCCCGCAGCAATCTGGGATCCACTTCGACAAGGACCGGGATTTTCTGGTTGTCGCGTTCGGGGGCGTAATCGAAAGAGATGTTCGTCACCCGCCCGATCTCGATCCCCCGGTATTCCACGGGCGCCGATTTCGAGAGACCGCGGACGCTTTGGTCGAAAAGCAGCAGGATCCGCAAGGTCGGTTCGAAGGAGGAGGATTCAGCCTCATCCATATCACCGTGCAGCTCAAAGGTCGTCCCATCCTGCACCTGTGCGCCGGGTTCCAGCCCCTCCTGGATCGCAAAGGAAACCCCGCCGCTGACCATCGCCTGGAAAGAGGGCGTCCTGACCTTGAAACCGTCCACCCCCGCCGAAATGTCGATGCCGCTGGTGTTCCAGAACTTCGTATTGTCCCGCACCAGGGTCCTGTATTTTTCCTGGATGAAGGCCTCGTAAATAATGCGACGCATGTCGATGTCCAGCTTGCGGCTCTCCACCCTGCCGACCGCGAATCCGCGGTAATAGAGCGGCGAGCCGACGGAAAGCGAACCCGCCTCATCGGAAAACAGCGTGAGCCGTAGACCCGGCACGCTGCGGCTTGTGGCGGGAGGCGTCTCGCGGCCTTTCCAGTTCGTCGGGCCCGTCGGCCCGGTGCCGGGCTCCATCTCGATGTAGACTCCGGTCAACAGGGTTCCCAGGCCGGAAATATCCGCCGTTGAAACGCGCGGCCGCACCACCCAGAAACGGGTGCCCTTCCGCAGCAGGTCACTGTAAGCACTGTCCAGCGTGCAGTAAACGAAGACCGATTGGAGATCCTCCGCCAGCTCGACCCTGGAAACCGTACCGACGCTCACGGAGCGACAACGAAGCTCCGTTTTCCCGGCGAAAATGCCTTCCGCCGTTTCAAAGCGGATCCGCACCTCCGGCCCCTTCGAGCTGATGTTCCGGTAAAGCATCCAGCCGCCGATGAGCAGCGCGAGGATGGGCACGACCCATACGATGTTCCAGCGCTGGGCTGCGCGGAGTTCCGGGGTGGCGGCTATGGGCTGTTCTTCACTCACTTTCTGCAAGGGGTTG
>JAIXQS010000046.1 GCA_027485615.1 Verrucomicrobiaceae bacterium | reverse complement strand
CTGACGAACTCGGGCGCCACTGGCGGCACCGTCCAGAACGGCGTGGTCGGCGCGGTCAAGACGCTTACCCTGAACATCGGCGAAGGCCGCACCTTCACCACCAACGCCGCCCTCGGCGGAACCGTAGTCGCCAATCAACCCGGCCTCGCCATCACCAAGACCGGCCTCGGCACCCAGATCCTTAACAGCAACTCGACCTACACCGGCCCTACCTTGGTCTCTGGCGGCCGTCTCGTCATCGGCAGCACCGCAAACTCCACCGCGGCGATACTCGCGGCCGGCAGTTCCGTCACCGTTGAATCCGGCGCAACCCTTAGCGGCACCGGCACGATCAACGGCCCCGTCTCCATCCAAGGCGGGGGATCGCTGCAGCCCGGACATACCTCCCTCAATCCGCTTACGCTGAACGGCTCCTCCGTCACGCTGGCCGGGGGCTCCAATATCAACTTCGGAACGCTCAGCCGCACCGGAGCGGGCACGATCTCGAACGAACTACGCGTCACCTCGACCGACGCCCTGGCGCTGCCCGGATCGACCGGGTCCGTCCAGGTCCAGGGCGATATCACCGCCCTCACGACCGGCGTGTATTCCCTTATCGACTACACCGGAGCGATCGGAGGCACCGGCTTCACCGCCCTGACCCCCGCCTTCACCACCGGCCCCCGCCTCGCCGCCCAGCTACAAAACAACACCGCAGACGGCAGGGTCGAATTGGTCGTTACCGGCGACACGCCGCGCTGGACCGGCGCCGGCTCCAGCGCCTGGAGCACCGCCGTGCTGCCCACCAAAAACTGGGCCTTGGTAAACGGAGGCACTCCTACCGATTACGTCCAAGCCGATGTGGTTCTCTTCGACGACTCCGCCGCAAACACCGTGGTCGACATCTCGGCCGCCGACGTGTCCCCGAACGGCGTCACCTTCGACAATAGCTCGAAGAACTACACCCTGCAGGGATCGCGCGGCATATCCGGTGCCGTATCCATCGTCAAAAGCGGCTCTGGTTCCCTCACCATCTCCAATCCCAACGCCAACACCGGCGGCCTGACTCTGAACGCCGGCACCGTTCAGCTTTCTTCCGGTGGCAAGCTCGGAGCCACCACCGCCCCTGTCGTCTTGAATGCAGGCCTGCTCGATCTTGGCGGCACCACCCAATACGTCGGAAACGTCACCATTGTCGCCCCCGCGGCCGTTCAAAACGGCACCCTCCTTGGCACCGCCTACACCGTAAACACCTCGGCCGCCGATACCACGGTGTCCGGCCTGTCCGGCCCGTCCGTCAATTTGACCAAGACCGGCGCCGGCACGCTCACGATCGGAAGCGGCAACACCTACACGGGCACGACCACGGTCTCGGAAGGCACGCTGCGCCTGGGCGCGGCCAACGCCGTTTCTCCCCTTACCCGCCTTACCGTGGGAACCTTGGCGACGCTCGATCTGAATGGCTTCGACCTGACCGTCGACGGGCTAAACGCTCCCTCCGCAGCCAGCCTGATCACCTCCAACGCCGAGGGCACGGGCACCGATACGCTCACCTCGCTCTTCACCACCGCAGGCATCGGAGCGCTCGTGCAAGATGGCCCCACCCGGAAGGTTCGCCTCGCCATCGCCAACCTGAATTCCGACTTCGGCCCCATCAACACCGCTAACACCTACTCCGGCGGCACCGTTTTCTTGGGACAGCAAGGCGCGAACACCGCCGGCGCCCGCGTCACTCCGAAGGCCGGCACCACGGCCGATGTGGCCGATGGCGTGGTCACGAACATTGTTTCCGGGCCCTACGGCCGCGGCCCCATCACCATGGGATTGTCGCCGACCGATCGTGTGCAGCTCTACTTCAACGCCACGACCGCCTTCCTGCCCTTCTACAACGATCTCATCATCAACTCGGAGGTGGGCACGGACACGGGAGGCGTTCTCCGCGTCGAATCCGAGGGCGGCGGCTTTTACGGAAAGATTATCGCCAACCAAACCAACGTCAGCTTCCGAGCCAACAACCAGCTCGGCGGCATTCCCGAGGCCAATACAACCATCTACGGCCAGATCAGCACCGGAGTTAACCCCGCCGCCGGCCTGCGCCTGATGGCGCCAGGCTTCACCTACACGGTGAACCTGAGCAACACCAGCGCCTTCCCCAACAACTACACGGGCAACACGACCATCGAGGGCGGACGCCTTCGCCTTCAGGCCGCGGAGCAAATTCCGCACGGCACGGGCAGCGGCTCCGTCTCGATGACGGGCGGCATCTTCGACCTGAACGGCTACAGCGAGACGGTCAACGCCCTCGCCGGCAGCGGCGGGGCAATCGACGCCACCACCGGCACATCGACACTGACCATAGGCAATGGCGACGCCTCTGGCTCTTTCGCCGGCGTGCTTCGCAACACGGGAGGCTCGCTCTCCCTCGTGAAGGTCGGTTCGGGCGCGCAGACGCTTTCGGGCAACAACGCCTACTCCGGAACGACCACGCTCCAAGGCGGCTCCTTGGTCATCGCCCGCGCGGCCGGCGCCATTCCCGACGCCTCGGCCGTAACGATCTCAAACAACGCCACCCTCAACATCGGCTCCAGCGCCGAGACGATCGGCGCTCTTTCGCTCAGCTCCGGCTCCATCCTTGGCACCACCGGCGTGCTTACCGCTTCCGCTTACGAGCTTCAGGGCGGCGTTGTTTCCGCCGCGCTTGG